>JADZEA010000097.1 GCA_020850775.1 bacterium | reverse complement strand
TTAAATCCACGAAACACTTGGGCTGATAAAAATGCTTACGATGAAGGAAGAAAAAAATTAGCTTCAATGTTTATTAAAAGTTTTGAAAAATTTACTGACACAGAAAACGGAAAAGCACTTGTAACTGCTGGACCACAACTGTAAATTTTGATTTTGAAACACGTCAGCTCATCTTTAACTTTAAGAAAGTTGTAATGTTTTATTCATTTTGAAATCCTTTCTAACGGGCAGTTGATTTATTTTCAATTCGCCCGTTTTTTATTGTATTTATTAATTTTAAAGGTATAAAAATTGGAAAGTATCAGCTACAAATCTTCAGGTGTTGACATCGCTGCCGGTGAAGAATCAGTTGAGAGAATCAAGGCTCACGTAAAAAAAACTTATTCCAAAAACGTTCTTGGTGGAATTGGTCTTTTTGGTGGTTTTTTTGAGTTTGACAAAGAAAAATGGCAAAATCCCGTTTTGGTTTCAAGTGTTGACGGCGTTGGGACTAAAATCAAAATTGCAATTCAATCCAAAAATTACGACACAATCGGTCAGGATTTGGTAAACCATTGTGTAAACGACATTTTAGTTTGCGGAGCTTTTCCACTTTATTTTTTGGATTACTACGCAACGGGCAAACTTTCACCTGAAATTTTTGAGCAGGTAATCATTGGTTTTTCAAAGGCTTGCATTGAAAACGAATGTTCATTAATTGGTGGAGAAACTGCTGAAATGCCCGGAATTTATGCTGACGAAGACTTTGACGTTGCGGGAACGATTGTTGGTTGTGTTGAAAAATCAAAAATTCTTGATGGAAGCAAAGTTGAAAAAGGGAATATTTTAGTTGCACTTCCTTCTGCCGGACTTCACACAAACGGCTACTCTTTGGCACGAAAAGTTTTGTTTGAAAAAGCAAAATTAGACGTCTCAACTTACGATGAAGAGCTTGGAACGACGCTTGGTGAAAGTTTGCTTGCAGTTCACAAAAGCTACTTAAAGCCAATAAAATCAATTTTTGAAAACACTGAAATTATTAATGGGCTTTCTCACATTACTGGTGGTGGAATTGTTGGAAACACAAAAAGAATTTTGCGTGAAGGGAAAACTTTGGAAATTGACTGGCAAAGTTGGGAAGTTCCCGCAATTTTCAAATTAATTCAAAAACTTGGTAACGTTTCAGACGAAGAGATGCGAAAAGCGTTTAATCTTGGTGTTGGGTTAATTGTTGTGGTTTCAGAAAAAAATGTTGACAAACTTCTTACAGAGTTTAAAAAACTTGGTGAAAAGCCTTTTGTGGTTGGAAAAGTGAGGTAAAAATGAAAAATAACTTAGTTAAACATAAGCTAAGAGTTTACATTGATACTTCAGTAATTGGTGGCTGTTACGATGTAGAATTTGAAAAATGGTCAATAAAATTAATAGAAGAATTTAAAAAAGGTGAAAAAATTGCAGTGATTTCTGATATTACTTTGGAAGAACTTGAGGAAGCTCCTGAAAAAGTAAGAAAAATTTTAGACTTAATTCCTGAAATCTACAAAGAAAATTTGCTGTTAAGTAAGGAAGTTAAAGACTTAGCTTATCTTTACATTAAAGAAGGTGCAATTACAAAAAAGTTTGAAGAAGATGCCCTGCACATTGCAATTGCTACTATAAATAAAATTGATATTTTAGCAAGCTGGAACTTTAAACACATTGTAAATATTAAAAGAATAAAACTTTACAATGCCGTAAACTTGAAAAATGGTTATCAGATTTTAGAAATAAGAAATCCAAGGGAGGTCATAAATGAAAGTATTTGATGCCGTAAAAATGATGCGTGAAATCAGAGAAAAATTAAGAAAACGTTATGAAAATGACCCTGAATTACGTGAAAAAGATTTATTAAAAATTAGGAAAAAATATGGCTTGATTACTGAAAAGCCTTTTGTGGTTGGAAAAGTGAGGTAAAAATTATTCGTAAAACCTGAAGGAAGCAATTTACACGTTGATTTTAAAAGTTTTATGAATTTAATTTATCTCAAAAAAATAAAACACTAAAATAAATTGAAATTTTGGCAGAATAAAAAAATGGTAGAATTCATAGCAGCAATTGCTTTAAGTTATTTTTTAGGCTCACTCTCTCCAAGTTTGTGGCTTACCAAAGTTATCACGGGAAAAGACTTACGAAAACTTGGAAGTGGAAACCTTGGAGCAACAAATGCCTGGCGAAATTGTGGCTGGAAAGTTGGTTTGCCTGTTGGTTTTGTTGACGTTGCGAAAAGTTTTGTTGCAACTTACATTGTTTCATCGCTAATTCCCCAAAATATTATTTCAGAAGAAATTTATGCTGAAATAATTTGCGGTTTTGTTGCAATTTTTGGACACATATTTTCAATTTTTGCAGAATTTAAAGGTGGAAAAGGTGTTTTAACTGCTGTAGGAATGATTGTTGGGTTAATGCCTCTTGCAACTTTGTCTTGCATTGCTGTTTGGTTAATCGTAACTGTAATTTCAAGAATGGTTTCACTCGGTTCAATTTTAGCAGGATTTTCATTGCCTTTTGCCGTTTACTTTCTTTATCAGGATGAACCAAGTTTCATCTTTCTTTCAATTGTTTCCGGAATTCTCATGGTTTTGGTAACTTACACTCACAGGACAAACATTCAGAGAATTTTGGCAGGAACAGAAAACAAAATCACTTTTAAGAAATAAAAAAATGTTTCAAAAAATTTCAGTTTTAGGCTCAGGAAATTGGGGACTTACGGTTGCTCTTTTGCTTGCCAAAAAAGGCAAAAAAGTTACCGTTTGGGGAAGAAATAAAACACTGCTTCAGGAAATGACTTTAAACAGAACAAACTTTCGTTACCTTGCAGGAATTATTTTACCCGAAAATATTTTTTTCACTTCTGATTTTGAGGAAGCCGTTTCAGACAAGGAATTAATCATTCTTGGTGTCCCTTCACACGCTTTGAGAGAAGTTGCGGAAAAAATAAAAAACTACAAAGAGCTTTCACAAACGAACTTTCTTGACCTTGCAAAAGGGATTGAAAACGAAACACTTTTACGAATGTCAGAAGTTTTTTTGCAAACAACAAACTTCCCAAAAGAAAATTACGCAGTTTTAGCCGGACCAAACATTGCCAAAGAAGTGGCTTTGGAAATTCCCACAACTTCAGTTGTTTGTTCTGAAAATCTGAAATTAGCAAAAAAAATTCAACACACTTTAAGCACAAACTATTTTAGAGTTTACGAAAACAATGATTTGGTTGGAGTTGAGCTTGTCAGTTCATTAAAAAATGTGATTGCAATTGCAGCAGGAATTAGCGACGGACTTGGTTTTGGAACGAATGCAAAATCAGCTTTGATGACCCGCGGACTTGCAGAAATTACAAGGCTTGGAACTGTTTTAGGAGCAAGAACAGAGACTTTTTCGGGGCTTTCGGGAATTGGTGATTTAATCACTACTTGCATCAGTCCAAACAGTCGTAACAGAACTTTAGGAGAAAAAATTGGCAACGGTGAAACTTTAGAGCAAGCACTTTCAGAAATGACAATGGTTGCTGAAGGCGTAAAAACAACGAAATCAGCTTACGAACTTGCACAAAAATTTGGGATTGAAATGCCAATTACGGAAGCGATTTACAAAATTTTGTTTGAAGGAAAAAACCCAAAACACACGGTTGGTGAACTAATGCTTAGAAACTTGAAATCGGAACATTGATTTTCTTGACAAAAGGGCTTATTTTTTTTACTTTCCTTGTGTAAAAAAAAATAACCAATCACTTGAAAAATTAGGAGTTAAAAAATAATGAAAGTCGGAATTAATGGCTTTGGAAGAATTGGAAGACTTGTTTTTAAGGCAGGACTTTCTAAAGGAATTGACTTTGTTGCAATCAACGACCTTACAGACACAAAAACACTTGCACACCTTTTAAAATACGATTCTGTTCATGGAAGATTTAACGGAACCGTTGAAGCAACTGAAAACAGCATAATTGTTAATGGAAAAGAAATTAAAATTTCTGCTGAAAGAGATCCTTCAAAACTTCAGTGGGGAAATCTTGGAGTTGATTTGGTAATTGAAGCGACAGGAATTTTTGAAACAAGGGAAAAGTGCCAGCTTCACCTTGACGCAGGAGCTAAAAAAGTGATTTTAACTGTTCCGGCAAAGGGCGAGATTGATGCAACTGTTGTAATGGGCGTGAACGACGATACTTTAACGGGAAACGAAAAAGTTGTTTCCAATGCTTCCTGCACAACTAACTGCCTTGCTCCAATGGCTAAGGTTCTTAATGATAAATTTGGAATTGAACGGGGAATGATGAGCACAATTCACGCTTACACAAACGACCAAAGAATTTTAGATTTTCCACACAAGGATTTAAGACGTGCAAGAACTGCCGGAAACAATATTATTCCAACAACAACTGGCGCTGCAAAAGCAGTTGGGCTTGTAATTCCTGAACTTAAAGGAAAACTTGACGGAGTTGCTTTTAGAGTTCCTGTTCCTGACGGCTCATTAACTGACCTTGTAGCCATTTTGAAAACTACAGTTACAAAAGAAGAAATTAACGCAGCAATGAAAGAAGCCTCTGAAACGACAATGAAAAACATTTTAGCTTACACTGAGGATCCAATAGTTTTACAAGACATTGTTGGTGACACTCACTCAAGCATTTTTGATGCTGGTTCAACAATGGTTATGAGTGGAACAATGGTTAAATGCTTAAGTTGGTACGATAATGAAACGGGCTACTCAAACAGAGTGATTGATTTGGCATTGAAACTGAAAAAATGGCTTTAACAACCTAAACAAAGTTTGTTAATTTTTGAAAGGCAATCAAATTTTGGTTGCCTTTCTTTTTTCGCAGGATAAAATGACCCAAAACTTTTACGATAAAATTATCAAAGAAAACTTTCGCAAAGTTTCAAAAACCTTAGTGAAAGCGTTAAAAATTGATTTTACAGAAATAACTCTGTTGCCTGCAAAATTACAGGTTACACAAGAAAGAGAAGTTGATTTTCTTTTTAAACTTGTTGGGAATGACGGTAAACCTTTTCTTTTGCAATTAGAATTTCAGTCAACTAATGATAAAGATATGGTAAACAGAATGTTACGCTACTTTACTTTTATTTGGCTAACTTACAAAATTCCCGTAAAACAATTTGTAATTTTCATTGGTAAAGAAAAAATTTCAATGAAAAAGGAACTGAAACTTCCAAACTTACGCTTTAATTACAATCTTTTAGACATCCGTGAATTACCTTACGAAACTTTTATCAACTCGGAAAATCCTGAAGAAATAATTTTTGCGATTTTGTGCAAGCATTCAGAACCCAAAAAAGCACTAAAGGAAATTTTGTTGAAGTTGCAAGAAAAAATTACGGAAGAAGGGAAATTTTTTAAGTATCTTAACCAATTAGAGATACTTTCACAATTGAGAGGTTTACAACAAATTTTAATTGAGGAGGAACAAAAAATGTCAGTAATTTATAAACTTGAAGAAGACATAAGGTTTAAACAAGGAATTGAAAAGGGAATTGAACAAGGAATTGAACAAGGAATTGAACAAGGAATTGAACAAGGTTGGCAAAACGGTTTAAAAGAAGCTATTAAAGATTACTTAGAGCTAAAATTTGGTGCTGAAAGTTTTGTTTTGTTTAGCAAAGTGGAAAAAATCAAGGACTTAGACAAATTACAAAAAATCCGCCAAGTAGCTAAAAAATCACAAAAATTACAAGAAATTGAGAAAATTTTAGAGTAAAAATGTTTGGATTACTCACTGAAATTTGGAAATTAACACTACAATCCTCACCTTACCTTTTGCTTGGTTTTATGCTTGCAGGATTTATCAAAGCATTTGTAAAAGATGAGTTTGTCCAAAAATTTATTGGCAAAAAATCCGCAAAATCCGTTTTTCTCGCTTCATTAATCGGGGTTCCGCTTCCACTTTGTTCTTGTGGAGTTGTTCCCGTTGCAATTTCACTCAAAAAACAAGGTGCTTCTTCCGGAGCTGTAATGTCTTTTCTTGTTTCAACTCCCGAAACCGGAGTTGATTCAATGGCAATTACTTACGGTTTACTTGGTGGTTTGATGACTTTAATCAGACCTGTAGCTGCTTTTTTTACTGCAATTTTTGTTGGATTTTCAGAAAACCTTTTTGGCTCAAAAATGCTCACAGAAGAAAAAAAATCTTGCTGTGCTGCTTGTTGTGGAACTTTAGAAACTACTAAAAAAACACTTTTTGCGAAACTCAAAGATGGTTTAGTTTACGCTTTCACTGACCTTTTTGCAGACATCTCAAAATACCTTGCTTTTGGATTAATCTTTGGTGGAATCATAACTTATTTTATTCCTGAAAATCTAATTCAGGCTTTTGATGGAAACCTTTACGGAATGATTGGAATGCTGGTTTTTAGTATTCCACTTTACATTTGTGCAACTTCATCAACTCCAATTGCTTCAGCATTAATTCTAAAAGGGATGAGCCCCGGAACCGCTTTGGTTTTTTTGCTTGCCGGACCTTCTACAAACATTGCTTCACTGACAATTTTGCAAAAGGTTTTTGGCAAAAAATCAATTTTACTGTATTTGCTGAACATTGCAATTTTCTCTGTTTTGTTTGGTTTGCTAACGGATTTAATTTTTGCAAAACTTGGGATTGAGCCAAAAACTTTAGCTTCCGAATGCACTGAAATTTTACCTGACTGGTTAAATTTTTTATCCGCTTTGATAGTTGTTGGAATGATTTTCTACTTTGAAATTTGGAAAAAAATAACCGTAAAATTTTCAAAAGCTACCAGGACAGTTACGGAAAGCTAAAATGCAACACATCATTAATTTTAACTTACAAAATAAATTTTCACAAAAACTTGCTTACCTAAAACCTTCACCTGAAGGCTGGTTACCATTTTTTTGTATGGAAAACCCAAAAACAATCATTTTGGTTGAAAGCATCGGAAAACTTGACGAGCTAAAGTTTGAGCTTGAAAACTTCGGCTTTTTGGTTTCTGAAAACCCAAAATTTAAGCACAAAAACGAAGCTAAAATTTTTACCTGCAACCAGCTTTTTACGAAAACTTTGAGCCAGGAAGAACTTGAAAGCCTAAACCTGAAAATTACCAAAAAACAAAATATTTCGCTTGAAGTTCTGACTGATTACCTTGCTCAAATTGGTTACGCAAGAACCTCAATGGTTGAAACAGAAACCGAGTACAGTGTTCGCGGAAGCATTGTTGATGTTTTTCCAAAAGGTTTTGATTTACCTGTGAGGATTGAAATTGATTACGATGAAATCGTTAGAATTGCAACCTTTGACGTTCCAACACAAGTCAGCCAGACAAAACTTGAAGAGCTTGAAATTCCTGCAATTTTTGTCAAAGACGTTGAAAAGGAACTGCTAATCAATCAGTTTGAAAAAGATGTTTTGCTTTTTTTCCAGGGCGAAGCAGATTTTAATGAAATCCTTGAAAAAATTGAAAAAGAATTTTCTTTCAAACTGAAAGAACTGCAAAAACTTTTTGAGCCTTACAGAATTTTGGTTGAAAGCCTAACTCAAAAACCAGACTTTGATTTTGGTTTAAAACCTGCAAAAACCTTTAAAGGAGACTTTGAAAAGGCAGTTTTAGAATTTTCAAAATTTAAAAAAGTTCACCTTTACTGCGAAAGCAAGCACTACAAAGAAAGGTTTTTGGATAATTTTGAGGAATTAAACAACGTTATTTTTTACGAGCAAACGCTGAAACAAGGTTTTGAAATTGTTTCGCTGTCCGAACTTGTAGTTACAAATTTTGAACTTCTTGGCAAAAAAATTCGCGTTCCGGCTACCAAAAAAATTTCACCTTCAGTTGCACTGAAAAAACTTGAGGCAATGGAATTTGGCGAAGTTGTTGTCCACGTTGACTACGGAATTGGAATTTACGAAGGCTTGGAAAAAATAAAAATGGGTGAAACCGAAAAGGAATGCCTGAAACTCGCTTTTGAAGGAAAAGATTACGTTTACGTTGCAATTGAAAAGTTTAACAAAGTCCAAAAATACGTCGGAAGCAACCCGGATGAGATTCCGAAACTCTCAAAACTCAACTCGGCTGAATGGGTAAAAACTAAGTCTAAAGTTCAGAAAAAACTTGAACTTATCGCTGCAGAGCTGATTAAAATTGAAGCAGTTAGAAAAATGTCTCAAGGTTTTGCGGCTGTTCCTGACACAGATTGGCAAAATGAAATGGAGAATAATTTTGAGTTTGAGGAAACTGAAGACCAGTTAAAAGTGATTAATGAAATCAAGCAAGACATGGAATCTGACGTTCCGATGGACAGATTGCTTTGTGGCGACGTTGGTTACGGCAAAACAGAAGTTGCAATTCGTGCAACTTTTAAGGCAACCTGCTCGGGAAAACAAGTTGGAATTTTAGTCCCAACAACAATTTTAGCACAACAACACTACTCTACTTTTAAGGAAAGGCTTGGAAATTATCCTGTAGAAATTCGTTTAATCTCAAGGCACAGAACAATTCAGGAACAAAAAGACACGCTAAGCAAACTTAAAGAAGGTAAAATTGATATTTTAATTGGAACTCACAGGCTTCTTTCAAAAGACATTGAATTTAAGGATTTGGGTTTGTTAATCATTGATGAAGAGCATCGTTTTGGAGTTAAGCAAAAGGAAAAACTCAAAGCCTACCAAAACAAAGTTGACATTTTAACGATGACTGCGACGCCAATTCCACGAACTTTGCACCAATCTTTAGTTGGGATTAAAAATATTTCAAACATTAACACGCCACCAAGAGACAGGCTTCCCGTTCACACGGAAATTAAAACTTTTGAACCAAATTTTATCGCAAACGCAATTCGTTTTGAACTTGAACGCGAAGGACAGGTTTTTTTCCTTCACAACAGAGTTAAAAGCATTTATGGAATTTCGGAATACCTGAAAAAACTTGTTCCGGAAGCAAAAATTGTTGTTGGACACGGACAAATGCACGGCGAAGAAGTTGAAAAAATTATGTTTGATTTCCTTGAAAAAAAGTATGATGTTTTAATTTCAACAACAATCATTGAATCAGGAATTGATATTCCCAACTCAAACACGTTAATCATTAATCAAGCACAAAATCTCGGGCTTGCTCAACTTTACCAACTTCGCGGAAGAGTTGGGCGTTCCGATAAACAAGGTTACACTTACCTGATTGTTCCTTCGCTGCTCGGAATTTCCGATAAAGCAAGAAGAAGGCTTCGTGTGATTGAGGAACACCAGCATCTTGGGGCAGGACTTGAAATTGCAATGAAAGACATGGAACTTCGCGGTGCAGGAAACATTCTTGGAGTTGAGCAAAGTGGTTTTGTAAAAGACGTTGGTTTTGAACTTTACCTGCAAATGCTTGAAGAAGAGATTTTGACACAAAAAGCACAGGCAGAAAACAGAGAACCGGAAATAAAAATTGAAACTACAATTAATTGCACAGCTATTTCTTACATTCCTGAAAATTTTGTTGACACGCCGCAAACTCGTTACGAATTTTACAAAAAACTAAGCGAAGCAAAAGAACAAACAGAAGTTTTGGAAATTGCCGAAGAATTAAAAGACCGTTTTGGAAAATTTCCAGAACAAGTTGATAATTTGATTTCATTGATTTTACTAAAAGTTACCGCACAAAAAGGAGGCTTTGACAAGGTAAACTTGAACGAAAAATCTCTCACTGCTTACCCAAAAGAAGGTTTTTGGACAAGCGAAGAACTCACAAACGGAATTACAGCAAAGTTCGTTGAAAAAGGACGTGAAAAAAACTTGCATTTTAAGTATCTTTCAGGCGAAAAATTTGGAATTGTTTACCATTTTGGAATTTTAAAATGGCAAGAACGTTTTCAAAAGGCAAAACAACTCTTGGAAATTTTTATTTTAGAACGTTAAAAATTAGGATTTCAGATGAAAAAAATATTTGTTTTTATTTTACTTAGCCTTGTTTTTGTTGCTTGCAACCCAAAAGAAGATGAAAATATTTTGGCGACGATTGATACTTACAAAGTTACAAAGGAAGAATTTTACCAAAGATTAGACATTTTTAAAGGTCTTTCAGAGGAAAGGAAACGTGAAGAATTTGAAAGCATTGTAGAAAAATATGCTGAAATTGTTTACGGATTGCAAATCGGAATTGAAAAAGACGTAACAGTCAAAACAGTTACGGGAAAAAACCTGAAAATGCAACTCGCAAACGACGAACTTTACAGAGATGAACTAAGCAAATTTATTACAGAACCAGAATTGCAGGACCTTTACGAAAAACGAAAATTCAAGGTTAATGCAGCACACATTCTTGTTGCTTCTAAAGAAAAAGCACAGGAAATTCGCAACAAAATCATTAACGGAGAAGATTTTGGAAAACTTGCAAAAGAAAATTCTTTGGACACAACAACCGCAAAAACTAACGGAGAAATTGGTGAGTTTGTTTGGGGCGAAATGGTTGCTGTTTTTGAAGATTCAGTTTTTGCGATGGAAGTTGGCGAACTTTCCGAACCTGTAAAATCTGATTACGGATTTCACATTATTAAACTTCTTTCAAAAAACCCAAACCCGCAAAAACCTTTTGACGAAGAACGAACCAAACTTGTTGAGGCTTTGTTAAAAATCAAAAGTTTCCAAATTAATTTTGCTTTGGAAGAGCTAAAAAACAAACTTTACGAGCCTGCCCAAATTAAAATTAACGTTGAAAATCTTGAAAAATACTTCCGGACAGTTACTGAAAACAGTAAAAACCTCCCTGAGTACGCAAAACTTTATTTCAATGACCCAACAATCGGGCTTGAAAAAATGGAAAACATTGTTCTCGCAACTTACAAAAAACCAAACGTTGACGCTTCAAAAGTTCCCGCAAAATTATTTTTTAACTACTTGCTTGAAGACCTTGACGGAACTGTAACCGTTGGAGATTTAATAATTGACGTCAGGCAGGAAAACAGAAGCAAAGTTTTCCTTGACAAAAACATTTTAGAAAGTGCCGTTACCGCACTTGCAAAAAATGATTTGCTGGTTGGTGAAGCAATTAACAGAGGCTTAGCTCAAAAAGAAAATGTTTTAGCACTTGGCGAGTCAGTTTTTGAAGACCAAATTTACAAGCAAACAAGACGTAAAATTCTTGGAATCGGGACAGAAGTTTCAGAAAAAGAAATCAAAGATTACTACGAAAAACACAAACAGGATTACCAAGACGCAGGTTTTGTTGATTTAAAAGAGGTTTGGACAGAAAAACAAGAAATCGCAAACCTGATTTTGCAAAAATCTAAAACAGAAGATTTTGATAAAATTATCAAAAATTACCAAACACAGGTGGAAGTAAATTCACTTTCAAACATTCCTTTGGACGCAAACTTAGAAGCTGTACAACTTGCAAAAGCTTACAAAGTCGGTGAAGTTTATGGTCCTGTTCTTAAAAAATCAGGCTTTGCAATTTACCAAATTACTGGAAAAATTGAGCCTGCACCTTTGTCTTTTGAAAAAATAAAACGCAGAGCTGAAAAAGATGCCCGCAAATCAAAAAAAATAAACGACGAAAAAGCCTTAACAGAAACGGTTGCAAAAAATGTAAAAATTGAAATCAACCAAAAAGCTTTTGAAGAAGCACTAAAAAATTACGTTGAAAAACCTACAACAGAAAACCAAACAGAGACAAAAAATGATAAAAAAACTAACTTTAATTTTTAGCCTAATCTTTGTAAACCTTCTTTTTGCACAGCAAAAGGGAGAAACAATTGATAAAATTCTTGCAGTTGTTGACGATGAAATCATCCTTTCAAGCGAAGTTGAGCAGTTTGTTCAAAACTTAATTTACCAAAACTCCTGGTTTGACAAAAGCGCTGCGGAAATTGAGCAGCTAAGAAAATCAACACTTGAAAGACTCATTAACCAAAAAATCCTGCTTGCAAAAGCGATTGATGACACTGTAAAAATTGACGCTTCAAAAATTGACGAAGCGGTTGAAGAGCAAGTGAAAAGGCTTTTGGAACATTTTGGAACGGAAGAAAAAGTCATTGAGCAAGTTGGCTACTCACTGAAAGAAATTCGTAGAAAATACTCTGTTGAAGTTGGTAAAAATATGAAAGTTGAAAAATTGCAAAGGGAAAAATTTGCTAAAGTTACTGTTTCAAGAAAGGAAGTTGAGGAATTTTACCAGGCGAACCTTGACAGTTTTCCAAAAATTGATGCTTCAGTAAAAATTAGCCACGTTCTTTTGGATGCAACTGCTGGTGGAAGTGCAAAAAATTCAGCTTTGCAAAAAATTTTAGTAGTTCAGGATTCGCTCAAAAAAGGTGGAAGTTTTACAGAACTTGCTAAAAAATTCTCTGACGATCCGGGTTCAAAAAACAACGGAGGCGAACTTGGTTGGGTTGAAAGAGGTGTTTTTGTGCGAGAGTACGAAGAGGTTGCTTTTTCTTTAAGTCAAAATCAGGTTTCGGAAATTGTCGAAACACAGTTTGGCTTTCACATCATTCAATTAATTGAAAAAAGAGGCGAAAAAATCAACACAAGGCACATTTTAGCAGGTTTTACAACAACTCAGGCAGATGAAAAAGCTGTTCTTGACACGCTTTCAAGCTACAAAAAACGCATTGAAAATGGCAAAGAAACATTTGAAGAAATAGCCCAAAAATATTCTTTAGACAAAGAATCAACAAAAAAAGGTGGTTCACTTGGTTGGTTTGAAATTCCAAAACTAACGAACAGTGCGTTTAAAGAACAAATTGAAAAGCTAAAAATTGGTGAAATTAGTGAGCCTTTTAAAAGTGAGTTTGGTTTTCACATTTTAAAACTTGAAGACAAAAAAGAACCTCGCAAACTTTCAATGAGTGAGGATTGGGAACAAATTCAGGAAATGGCTTTGAATTTCAAAAAAGAACAAGATTACCAAAAATGGGTTGCTAAAATCCGTGAGAATGTTTTTGTAGAAATCAGAAATTAATTTTTTTACTTTTTTCTAAACCAAAACTAAAATTTAGTTTTCAATTAACAAATCTCTAATCTTTTAAATTTTGCAAAAACTTGGTTAACTCAAAACAATCTGAACTAATTCTTAACGGCAAACTTTCAAAGGCAATTTGGTTCTTGGCGATTCCTGCAACAATTAATTTTTTCCTTGAACAATTTTTTCAAATAATTGATATTTTTTGGATTTCAAAACTTGGTGAAGACGCAATTGCAAGTATGGCAGTTTGGACTTTTCTTGCCTGGAGTTTGATTTCTTCAGCACAAATCGTTGAAATTGGTGTGAATTCTTTAGTCGCAAAATCTTGGGGAGCAAAAGATTTTGACAGAGCAAAAAGTATTGCAAACGTCGGTTTTCACTTGATTCTTGTTGTAACAATTTTTGTTTCCCTGCTTACGATGGCTTTTTCTGAAAATTTAATGAATTTTATGGGGCTTTCTGAAGGCGTAAAAATTTTAGCTTTTAAGTACCTTGATTTAATGTTGTCTGGTTTTCCATTTTTGGGATTAATTTTTGTAATCAGTGCAATTTTTCGTGGAACAGGCGATACAGTAACTCCTTTAAAACTACTTGCAATCGTGATTTTGATTAACCTGGTTTTGGACCCTTTGTTGATTTTAGGTTACTTTGGTTTTCCAAAAATGGGAATATTTGGAGCTGCTGTTGCGACTG
>JADZEA010000096.1 GCA_020850775.1 bacterium | reverse complement strand
TCCAAAAGGTAAAATTTATTCTTTTACTTCAAAACGGAATTTTTACTACTTGATTCAGCGTGGAAAAGAGAAGGGGAGACTTGACCAAACTTTTTACGAGCTTGCAAAAAATTACGGGGCAAAAGTGATTTTTAATTCAAAACTTGCTGAAAATAAAATGAAAATCAATGCAACAGGACCAAAAGTTACAAGTGCAATGGCTTTTGGTTTTACTTTTGAAACAGACGCTAAGCAGCGGAATTTTATACTTTTGGACAATGATTTTGCACCAAAAGGTTATGCTTACCTGCTCACAAGAAATGGATTTGGTACAGTTGCGACGGCTTTTTACGGGGATTACAGACAAGGAAAGTTTTACCTGGAAAAGTGTTTTGAACGTTTTTCACAAATTTCGCCTTTTGAAAGTGGTGAAACAAAATATTTTGCTTGCCGCGGAAGCTATTTTCCAACCGAAACACTTGTTTCTGACAATGGAATTTTAACGATTGGAGAAGCAGGAGGTTTGCAAGACTACTTGCTTGGTTTTGGTTTACGTTACGCAATTTTATCAGGTTTTTACGCTGCACAAAGCATTTTGACAGGTGAAAATTTTGATGAACTTTGGAAAAAAGAGTTTGAACAGCCTTTGAAAGCCTCTCTTTTGAACCGTTACGCTTTTGAAAAAATGAGTAACGATGATTTTGAAAAACTGCTTCCAAAGGTAGTAAAAGAGGGAAGTTTGCATAATTTTTTGACGCGTGTTTACAATTTCGGGCTTGCAACAGACTTTGCTTTTCCGATTGTTAAGTGGGTTTTTAGGGAACGTTTCCCAAAATTTGTTTGAGAACCTGAAAATTTAGATAAAACTTATTCGTAAGCAGTTTTTTTTTCTTAAATTCAGATTAGTAAAATTAGAGAAGTAAAAAAACTTTTAGGATAAATTATTTTAGGGAGTAAAAAATGTCAAGTATTAGTTTTTTTGACCAAGTGAACCAGAATTTTGATAGAGCAGCTGCTTTGACAAACTATCCTGTAGGTTTACTAAAACAAATTAAAATTTGTAACAGTGTGTATCACGTAACTTTTCCAATCAGAAGAGACGATGGCTCAATTGAAGCCATTGAAGGTTGGAGAGCTGAACACAGTCAACACAAATTGCCAACAAAAGGTGGAATTCGTTACAGTATGATGGTTAACGAAGACGAAGTTATGGCACTTGCTGCATTAATGACTTACAAGTGTGCGATTGTTGATGTTCCTTTTGGTGGTGCAAAAGGTGGAATTAAAATTAGCAAACAAAATTATTCACAGGCAGAACTTGAAAGAATTACAAGACGTTACACTTTTGAACTTGTAAGGAAAAATTTTATTGGTCCCGGAGTTGATGTTCCTGCTCCTGATTACGGTTCTGGTCCTGCTGAAATGGCTTGGATGGCTGATACTTACGCAGCTTTTACCACTTCTGAGTTAAACACTGCAGCTTGCGTTACAGGAAAACCAATCCCACTTGGTGGAGTTCGCGGAAGAACAGAAGCAACAGGCAGAGGAGTTTATTTTGGAATTCGTGAACTTTGTAACGTTGTGGAAGACATGAAAAAAATAGGTTTAAAACCTAGTCTTGAAGGCAAAAGAATTGTCGTGCAAGGGCTTGGAAACGTTGGTTACCACGCGGCTAAATTTTTACAACAAGGTGGTGGAATTATTGTCGGACTTGCAGAGTACGAAGGTGCAATTTATAAAAAAGATGGTCTTGACGTTGATGACGTTGTCAGGCACAGAAAAGAAAATAAATCAATTTTAAATTATCCCGGCGCAACAAATCTGGATTCTCCACGCGAAGCTCTTGAACAAGAATGCGATATTTTAGTTCCTGCTGCACTTGAAAACCAAATCACGATGGAAAATGCCTCAAAAATTAAAGCTAAAATTATTGCTGAAGCTGCAAATGGTCCGGTAACTGCTGACGCAGGAGAATTTTTAACTTCTTCAGGAACAAAAATGGTCATCCCTGATTCCTACCTGAATGCCGGTGGAGTAGTTGTCTCTTACTTTGAATGGCTAAAAAATATCTCTCACGTTCGTTTTGGCAGAATGGAAAAACGTTTTGAGGAAAGTGCTTTCAAAAAACTTCTTGGTGCTGTGGAAAAAGCTACAGGAAATAAATTCTCTGATGCTGAGCTTTTAGAATTAGCTCACGGGGCAAACGAAGAAGATTTGGTTAATTCAGGTCTTGAAGAAACAATGATTGATGCTTTTTATCAAATCAGAACCATCAGGGCAAAGCATGAAGATAAAATTAATTTGAGAACCTCTGCCTTTCTTTGTGCAATTGATAAAGTTGCAAGAGCTTACATGGAATTAGGAATTTTCCCGTAAAATTTGTCTTTTTCATTTTAATAATCCTTATTAAAAGCCTTACAAAAATAATTTTTGTAAGGCTTTTTTGTGAGAGTTTCCCGCAGTGCCTTTGTAAAAAATAGTTTTAGCCTAAAATTCATTCACAATTCCAACGTGGATTTTTCCATTTGTGAACTTGTCTTCGCCTCCAATCGCATAATCAATACTAATAATTCCTGCTTTTGTCTCCAATTTCAAACCCAAACCATAACTGTAAACAAAATCAAAATTTTTATCACTTTTGTTTTTTGTGTAAAAACCATTATCGGAAAAGAAAAAAACTCGTGATTTTTTACCTTGCAAAAACCTGTACTCAAGGTTCGTCCAAACAACGTTGTTTGCTAAAAACTGGTTTTCAAGGTAGCCACGAATGGTTTTTGTTCCACCAAAATGAAAAAGGTCAGAAGTTCCAATCTCTACGTCGTTAGAACTAACACTTTCACCAACAAGTTTCAGGGCTAAAGTTTGTTTCCTTAAAGTCGGAACAAAAACTGAAAAACTAATGCTCGTTTTTTTAACAGAAACCTTTTCTTTGATTTCCGGAGGCTCATTTCCGGCTGTGTCAGCCAATAAAACCCTGTTTTGCCTCAAAAAAAGTTTAAAAATTGTCTCGTAAACAAAGCCTTTGCGAGGATTGTAGAAATTATCAATTTTATCAAAACGTAAGTTCCCTTCAAAAGTCCAGGCATTACTTTTAGGAATCCAAAAAGGTGATTGAATTCCCGTAAAAGCAGGAGTTACTTCATTTTTTCCGATTTTTGTCCCAACTAAAAAATTTTCGTTGACTGGAAACTTAAAATTCAAACTGTAATCAAACTCTGTGTAAATTGAATCTTGAACTAACTGTTTCAGGTTTCCGCCAATTCCAAAAGGTTCTCCAAAAAACCAGGGTTCAAAGTAAGAAATCTCAAATTCTTGCGTTTCCTGGTCCTTTTTAGATATTTTTGCTTCAAGTTGTTTGCCTTTGCCTAAAAGGTTTCTGAAAGACAAATCCAAAAAACCTGTGAAGTAACCAGAATTTCTGATGGTTTGTGGAACGTAACCAATAATTCCATCAATTCTGTTATTTTTACCTTCAATAATTTCAAGCAAAATCCCATTGTTTTTATTAGGAGTTATGAAAAGCTGAGGTTCTTTTACGCTGTCAAAAAGTCCTGTTTTTACAAGCCTTGTTTTTGCTTTTTCCAATTTGTTTTCTTGAAATTCTGAACCAATTTTTAGCCTGCTTTCTTGTAAAATAAAATTTTTATCTGTTGCCTGATTTCCTGAAACACGGATTTCGTCAATTTTTGTGTAGCTTTCTTCCGTGATTTTCAAAGCTAAATCAATGGAATCAGTTTCAGAATAAAAATCAATTTTCAGATTTAAAATCTCAATTTGAGCAAAGGGAAAGCCATTTTCACTGTAAAGTTTTAAAATCCCGTCAACGTCATTCAGTAAGTTTTCAAGTAAAAAAGTCCTTCCATTTTTTAAAAATATTTCATTTTGAATTTTATCTTTTTCAAGGAACTTGTTCCCTTCAAAAACCAAAGAGCGAAGTTTCAACGGGTTTCCTTCACTGACAAAAATTTGCAAGGTTTCGTTTGGAAAAGTTACGGAATCAATTTCTGCAAAATAAAAACCTTCAGTTTCATAATTTTTCAGGAGTTGTCTGAGTTTATTTTCAAGTTGTAACAAATCCAAAGTAAACGGAATTTTGAGTTCTAATTTTTTAAGAATAGAATTTTGAGAGAAAAAATTGTTGCCAAAAACCTGAATTTTTTGAATTTCTTTTGCTTGAGAAAAGTTCCAAAAGCATAAAAATACAAGACACAAAATTTTTTTCATTCAAAAACCTTTTTGTTTCTAACCCTAAAATGTAAGCAGAAAATTTAAAATTAAGAAGGAAGAGTTTTGCCACAAAAACAATTTGCACACAAGTTTCTTAGCTAAACCTTTAAGATTTTTAAAAGGTTTAATTTTAGTGAAATTTTAAATTCTTAATTTCAAAAAATCGTGTTAAATTTTGAATTCACAAAATAAGGGAAACAACTTTGCAAAAATTTCTGGAAAAATTCTTTCTAACTTACGGAGCTAAAGTCAAAAATAATCAGGATTTAATGACTGTTGAACTTACAGAAGAACTTACCAAAGAGTTTGGAAAACCTGTTTTAAATCTCGTTTTCTCACCAAAAAAACTCACGGAAAAATCAGAACTTGTAACTCACGGTGGTTTCATCCCTTCAAAAATCCTTTTGTTTTTGCAAGAAAAAGGGCAAAAAGTTGTTGTCAAAGAAGTTCCAAAATTTTCACTTACAAAGAGTGAAGTTGAAAAAATGGTTTTTAGCTCAAGAAAATTTGAAGTTAAGAACAAAAAAAATATTATTTATGAACTGGTGTTTAATTACAAAGTTATTTTTGTTTCAGACGAAAAAACTGAAGAGCTTTACTCTGTAAAAATTGACAGTGAAAACAAAATTTCAGTTAGTAAAATTTCAATTTTTGCGGAAGATTTTTTTGGGCAAAAGGAGATTTTAGAGCTTTCTCAAAGGGATTCAGGTGTAATTTCTGAGAATGAAATTAATGAAAAATTCCTGTTTGCTTCAAAGGAACTGGAAAAAGTTTTGGCTAAAAGAATAGCTGAAATTGAAAACCAGCTTTTAAACAGATTAGTTGGAAATCTAAAGCGAATTAAAAATTATTATTCTGAACAGATTGAGACTTTTTCCAAAAGTGTTGTTCCCGACCTTCAAGCAAAAGCAGTGTTTTTGAAACAAGAACTTGAGCGAAAAAAGGTTGAAGAAATCAATTTTCATTCATTAAAAGTTGACCTTGTTTTGCTTAGTTTCCAGATTTTAGAGAAGGAAAAGATTGATTTTTTGCTAAAAGTTGGTGAAAAAGAAGTTGTTGCGAGTTTGGATTGCAGTAGTGGAAAATTTGATTTACCAAAGTGTGAAGGTTGTAAGACACAAACTTTAAAATTTGAAACTTGCGAAAAAAATCATTTTCTTTGTGAAAATTGTCATCCGGTTTGTTCTTCTTGCGGAAAAGAAACCTGTGTTGCTTGCGGAACTTCTGTTTGTACGTTTGACGGGAAAGTTTTGTGTAAAAAATGCGAAAAAACTTGTGATTCCTGCGGACTTTTTACTTGTAAAACTCACTCACATTTTTCGGAAATCGGAAATCAAATTGTTTGCGAAAATTGTCTTGTAGTTTGTAAAAATTGTGGCGCAAAAGTTTCTGTGGATTTTGCTTTTGGTTGTTCAGTTTCAGGTGAAGGCTTGTTTTGTGAAAATTGTTTGAACACTTGCCGAAATTGTTTGAAAAAATACTTGAAAAAATTTGAGTCAGAATGTTCATTTTGCGGGCAGGTTTTTTGTGAAGATTGTTCGCAAAAGTGTTCGTTTTGTGGTTTAACTAATTGCCAGCTTCACCTTTCAAATTGTGTTGAGTGTGGAAAAAGCCTTTGCAAAACTCACGCAAAAAAGGATTTACAATCACAAGATATTTTTTGTGAGAAGCATTTTGAAAAAGAGAGTGAAAATTAATGGTTTTAGTTTTAACTTCAGAGCGATAAAAAAACTTTGGGAAACTGGGAAAAAATTAATGCACGGGTTCAGAGGTTTTGAAATTAAAAATCACGTTGGCAAAATTACTTTTAAAAGGGCGCCAAACTTTAAACTCACTAACTTTTGAAAATTGAAGGAATTGCTGTAATTGATTAGTAAATTTTTAGAATTTAAATTTTTGTTGGCAAAGTGAAGAGTCTTTCAAGGCAAATTTACATGCAATTTATAGGACCTTTTGTAACTCTTGTTTCAATTTTAATTGTTGGAACTATTGGTTACTGGTTTATTGGCGAGAGAAACTACTCCGTCTTAGATTGTTTTTACATGACTATAATTACAATAATTTCAATAGGTTATGGAGAAATTATTGACATGACCGGAAAACCTTACGGAAGAGTTTTTACAATCATTGTGGCTTTATCGGGAATTGGGGTTTTAACTTACACTTTTTCTTACCTGACTGCTTTTCTTGCTGACGGGAATTTTGCGGAAGGAATAAGGAGAAAACGAATGGAGAAAATTTTAGCAAAAATGAAAGACCATTTTATAATTTGTGGAATTGGGAAAGTTGGTTTGCACATTTTAAACGAACTTAACGC
>JADZEA010000095.1 GCA_020850775.1 bacterium | reverse complement strand
CGCTGGGTTCTTTACCACCTGATTGAACACGAAGTTCACCACAGAGGACAAATCTTTTTTTTAATGCGTAAAGCTAATTTTAAATAATTTTGGAGTAAAAAATGTTTAGGAAAAATGTTTTAGCAGTATGTTTTTTAGCGATTTTAGCCGCAATTGCAAACTCACAAATTAGTTACAGCACTTTGGATTTTAAGGTTGAAATCACTAACCCAAAAGTGAAAATTGGCGAAAAACTTGCAGTGGAAATTACGGTAAAAAATATTTCTGACCAAAATATCTGGTTCAATAAAAAAGGTATTTATTTTATTGAAAAACTGAAAAAAGGCTCCTTAATCAAACCGGAACTTGCCTTTTCAGGAACTAAAACTGAACTTGCCAATGAAAAAGATTTTGTCTTACTTGCCAAAGGTGATTCCTTTACCAAAACTTTATTTTTCCCGCTTCAGGAAAAAATAAAAATTGACGGGAAAGAACAAAAAGTTCCACTCGTTTTGCAAAATCTAATTCCAACAGGCGACCAAAAACCTAAACTTGCAAGCTATAAAATGGAAGCCGGAGTTTATGAAATTCAGTTTTCTTACGATAATTCACAAGAATTTATACAATCAAGCACTGATAAAACTTTTAAAGGCAGGCTTTTAGGTGATTTGATAACTTTTACTTTAACTTATTAAAAAATGAAAAAAATAATTTACTTACTTCTTTTGGTTGTTTTAACTTCTTGCGAAGTTGACGAAAAAACTTACGTTGGACTTGGTTGGTCTGCTTTCGAAAAGCAAGACTACGAATCAGCAACAAAAAACTTTGAAACAGCACTTTCACGAGGCGAATCAGAGGTAGAAGCAAACACAGGCTTAGGTTGGGTGAATCTTAAACAAGAAAATTTTGACGCAAGCCTTGAAAAATTTAACATTGTTTTAAACCTTGACGTGAAATTTACAGACGCACTCTCGGGAATCGGGATTTTGTACTCAAAAACTGCAAAATTTTCAAGCTCAACTTTAATCCTGGAAAAACTTTTTGAACTTGATTCAAACTACTCTTTCAACTACGACACTCAAGTTACAGAAAAAAATTTACGGTTGCTTTTAGCACAAGATTTTTTCCTCACCGGCGACTACGAGAAATCTGCTAACCAACTTGCAATAATTTTAGGAACAAATCACTCAACAAACCCGCAGGAAATCGCAAAAACACTCGCTTCTTTCGGGCTTGGGAATTACAACTAAATTTTTTTATTCTTTTTTGTTGATTGGAGTTACTTGCAAAGTTATTTCTTTACCTTCACGTTTAACTAAAACGGGAACGGTTACGTTTGCTTTGCAATTTTGAATTGCGTACATAAAATCATAAATATTTTTTACTTCTCTTCCATTAAAATTCGTGATTAAATCGCCTTTTTGCAAGCCTGCTTTGTCTGCCGGACCTCCTGCTTTCGCTCCTGAAAGTTTCATTCCCTCATTCCCTTCGTAAGAATAATCGGGAATTGTTCCTACGTAAACTGAAAACCCTGTTTTACCAACAGATTCGTGAGGATCTTGTGAGGTAACTTTTGTAAAAAAAATATTTTGCCCGTAATTTCCAACGGCTTCTGCAATGTCTTTAACAAGATTTAAAACTCTCATTTCACCATTAAAATTGATTTTCCAAACATCGTCGCCAACGCTGTGATAATCTTCGTGAACGTCTGTGAAAAATGCTAAAACAGGTTTTCCTTCTTCGTAAAAACTTGCGTGGTCACTTGGTCCTGCTCCATCTTGTTTGTAAGAAATTTGAAATTTATAATTCTCATTAAATTTTTCAATGTTTGGCTTCCAAATTTCAGAACTTCCAACTCCATTAATGATTAATTTTTCATCTTTCAGCCTTCCAATCATGTCCATGTTCAGCATTGCGACAATTTTTTCCTTTGCAAAAGATGGGTTTTCAAGCCAAGCCTTTGAGCCTAAAAGTCCCATTTCTTCACCTGAAAAAGCAAGAAAAATCAAGCTGCGTTTTGTCGGGTTTTTTGTAAAATGCCTTGCAAGTTCCAAAACTCCTGCAGTTCCTGAAGCATTGTCGTCTGCTCCGTTGTGAACTTGCCCGACACTGTCAGGAGTCAGAGAACCAAAAGCTCCAAGTCCCAAATGGTCGTAGTGTCCGCCAATTACGATTGCTTCTTCAGGTTTTTCTGTTCCACGAACAATTCCAACAACGTTTGAAGCCTTTTGTTTTGTTCGTTCAAGATTTATTTTAAGTTTTACGTAAACTTTTTTGCCGCTAAAAGCAACTGAAGATTCTTCAGCTTTTTTCTCAAGTTCCTGTAAGTTTTTTTTGATTAATTCCTGGGCAATTTTTCGTGTAACCGAAATTACGGGAATTTCGATGTCTTTATTTTTGTCGTAAGGTTTAAAAACAACAAGTTCCGATAAATCATTTTGGTGGTAACCTGTTGTAAAAATTACGCCTTTTGCACCTTGTTCACGTGCTTCGGAAGCCTTGTAGTGAAGTGAAGCAAAAGATTGCAGTGAATCGGGGAAATTTTTGGGAAGTCCGCGTAAGATTAGAATAAATTTACCTTTAACATCAATTTTTTCATAATCATTGTAGTTTGTGGATTTTACTCCGTAGCCACCAAAAACAACTTCGTTTTCAAATTCTCCGTTTGTGGAAAAAACAACAGGAATAAAATCAGTGTAAAGTTGCCAAATCCTTTTGTCTTTTGTAATTTCAAAAGTGTTTTCAGGAGCAATTTTGGGTGGAGCGTTAAATTCAAATTCTTCTAAAAAAGTTGTTTTAATTGGTTTTAACCCATATTTTTCAAATTCTTTAGAAATGTAAAAAGCAGCTTTTTCGCCTTCAGGACTTCCTGTTAAGCGACCTTTCATTTCATCAGAAGCCAAAAAATTTATGTGTTTTTCAATGTTTTCCCGCAAAAGTTCTTGTGCAAAACTTTGGCTTACGACAAAGAGGCAAAGTGTCAGGATTAGTTTTTTCATTTTTTTCCTTTAAAATTATTCAAAATCAGCAATAAAAATATTTGTATCGCCTTTTTTAGCATTGTTTCTGTTTGAAGCAAAAACCAATTTTTTTCCGTCTCTTGTGAACATTGGAAATCCGTCAAAAGTTTCATTGTCAGTAATTTGCTCAAGTCCTGTTCCATCAAGATTAATTATAAAAAGGTCAAAATTTCGTCCGCCTTCTTTTTGTGAGTGAAGATTTGAACAAAAAATTACCCGTTTTCCATCCGGATGCATAAAAGGTGCAAAACTTGCCGCACCAAAATTTGTGATTTGTTTTTGCTCTGAACCATCAGAATTCATAATCCACAAATCCATTTTTGAAGGCTGGACAAGGTCTTGAGCAAGTAAATCCTGGTAAATTTTAATTTCTTCTTCTGTTTTCGGGTGGTAAGCCCTGTAAATTATTTTTGTTCCGTCATCGGAAAAAAATGCTCCTCCATCGTAGCCAACTGTGTTTGTAAGCCTTTTCACGTTTGTTCCGTCAGTGTTCATTTTGTAAAGTTCCAAATCTCCGTCGCGTGTTGAGGTAAAAATAATTTTTTTACCGTCAGTTGAAATTGTCGCCTCAGCATCGTAATATTTTGAGCTTGCAAGTGGTTTAAGGTCTTCTCCGTTTGTGTCAGAAACAAAAATATCATAGTTTGGGTTAATGTGCCAGACGTATTTTCCTTGTGCAAACATCACAGGTTCAGGGCATTTTTCATCTTTTTGGTGAGTTGAGGAAAAGATAATTTTGTTTGTTCCGTAAACGTAGTAAGCACAAGTTGTTCGTCCTTTTCCGGTGCTGACAAGTTTTTTGTTTGTTCCGTCAATGTTCATCGTGAAAATTTGGTCGCAGGCAAAGTCTCCGTGAGTTGATTGGAAAATTAGTTTTGTTCCATCTTCGTTTAAGTAAGCCTCAGCGTTTTCGCCGCCGAAAGTCAGTTGTTTGATATTTTTCAAGTGAGTTTCTTGTGCAAATGTTGTTTGTAAAGAGGTAAAAGCTAAAATGAAGGCAAGTTTTTTCATAAAAATCCTTAAAAAGTTTGAATTTGAAGTTTAGTAAAACGTGAACATTTTTCAGGTAAAGATTCACGTTTGACTAAAAATAATAAAAAAAGGGAATTTGTGTTCTCACAAATTCCCTGAAAAGATTTTTTATGCTTCCAAGTAGAGCATTAAAATTATTTTTCTGCTTTCTTAACGTCTGCTTTGGCTGTTGAAACTAAACTTACGTCAGTTTTTGTTTCTTTTGTAGCTGTAGTGTGTGTGCAGGTTTTGTTTTCTGCGTTTTTAGCAGTGCATTTTGCGACACATTTTGCAGCTTCTTCAGGAGTGCATTTTGCCATTTGTTCAGGAGTACAATTTGTAGCTTGAACGGTTTTAGCAGTAGTTTCTGCTTTTTTTGAGCTACAAGCAGCACTTGTTTTTGTGCAATTTGCACCTGCGAATAAAAATCCGCTGATTCCAAGAGCAGCAATTAAAGCTCCACTCAGGGCAATTTTTTTAAACATTGGAATTCCTTTCAATTTAGTAAAATTTAGTTAGGGTAGTTTAAACTACTGACAAAGTAAAGGTTTTGTAACGCTTTGTAAAGTTAAAAGTTTCTTAAATTGTAAATTTACCAAACTCTCTTAATTTACTAACCACCAAGTCCTGGTATTTATTCAAGTTTTCTTTTGTTTTTGCTTCAAACCGCAAAACAATTACAGGTTGTGTGTTTGAAGCACGAATTAATCCCCAACCTTCGTCAAATAAAATTCTAACTCCATCAATATCAATCGTTTTGTATTTTTTTGTAAAATAGTTCATTGCTTGCTTAACAATTTGAAATTTTACTTCATCATTTTCGCATTCAGCACGAATTTCAGGGGTTGAATTGTAGTATGGAATTGATTTTAGAATTTCATCAGAGGTTTGGTTCGTTTTGGAAACGATTTCAAGCAGTTTGCAGGAAGCGTAAACTGCGTCATCAAAACCAAAATAATTTTCACCAAAAAAAATGTGTCCGCTCATTTCTCCCGCAATCAAACCGTGAATTTCTTTCATTCTGTTCTTCAAAAGTGAATGCCCTGTTTTCCACATTGATGGCTTTCCGCCGTGAGTTTCAATGTCTTCAATCAAGCCTTGTGAACACTTCACGTCAAAAACAATTTCCTGTTTTGGGTTTCTTGAAAGAACGTCTCTCGCAAAAATTGCCAAAAGCTGGTCGCCCCAAATTACGTTTCCTTTGTTTGTAATCGCTCCAATTCTGTCGCAATCACCATCGTAACCAATTCCTAAATCTGCATTTGTTTCCTTAACTTTCGCTATCAAATCCTGCAAATTGTGCTCAACTGTCGGGTCAGGATGATGGTTCGGAAAGTTTCCGTCAACTTCGCAAAAAAGCTCAATCACTTCCGCACCGATTTTTCGCAAAAGTTGTGGAGCAAACAAAGCGCCTGTTGCATTTCCCGCATCAACAACAACTTTTAATTTTTTTGCAGGTTTAATTTTTGAACAAACCATTTCCACGTAGTCATCATTGATATTTTTCTCTTTAAGCGAACCTGTTCCATTTACAAAATCCTTGTTTTCAATGATTGAAAGGATTTTTTGGATTTCTGCTCCGAAAACCGTTCCTGTTCCAATTCCTGTCTTAAAACCATTGTAATTTGAAGGGTTATGGCTTCCTGTAATCATAATGTTTGCATCCGGTGCTAAAAAATGAGCGGAATAATAAGTTACCGGAGTTGTAACTTCGCCAAGGTCAATCACATCAAGCCCGGATTCAACAAAGGCTTTTACAAGAATGTCGCGAAACCTTTTTGAACTAAGTCTCACGTCTCTGCCAAGCGTTACAACCAGGTTTCTGTCTTTTTTGTGGCAAACTTTGTGAACGTAAGAAGCAAAACCTCTACCAATCAAATCAACCGACTCGTCTGTCAGGTCAACGTCAACCACTCCGCGAATGTCGTACTCGCGAAAAATATGTTTTTTAATCATTCTGATTCTCCAAAATTTTTATTTCTTAAAGTTAAAGTCAAAGAAAATTTTTTGAAACAAGAAAATTTAGAGTTAATCAAAAATTCTTATCAAAACACTAAGTTTTCCACTACAAATTCAAAAGGGTTTTGAAAACCTAAAATCTTCTCCAACTCTTCTTTGGTTGCCGTAAAATCCATTTTTTCAAGCTGTTTTAGTTCAACCAAAATGTTTCTTGTGCAAAAATTTTCCTGCAAAAGTTCAGGAAAAACCTTTCTGCCTAAAATTATGCTCGGCAAACTCACAAACGGAACTTTTATAAAACGTTTTGCTAAAAAATAAGCCCAAAAATCTAACTTGTAAACCACAACCGTCGGAACTCCTGAAAGCGCTGCTTCCAAAGTTACCGTTCCCGAAGTTGCAATTGCTTTTTTGCTTTCTGCTAAAAGTTCAAGCGAGTTTTTGCAGGATTTTTGCACATTTTTTGGGTAAACTAAAAACTCCAGACACGAACAAACACACTCCGTTTTTGCAAAATCAAAGTTTACAAAAAAATTCTCAACCTCTTTTTGCCTGCTTCCAGCCAAAAGTAAAAGCTCGTTAGTCTTTTGTTTTGCTTCAATTTGACTAACTAAAAATCTTGAAACGTTTCCGCAATAAAAACTTTTCACTCCGTTTTTTTGTAAAAGTTCAGCTTCAAAAGGAAAAATAGAAAACACAACGTCAGTTGAGAGTTTTAGCTCCTTTACACGGGAAAAATTCCAAGCCCAAAACTTTGGAGAAACAAAGTAATTTACTTTTAAGCCAAGTTTTTTTAGTTCTTTTGCAAGTGGCAGGTTGAAAGAAGGAAGGTCAACCAAAAGTGCCGTTTGAATTTTGTTGGTTTTT
The DNA here is from genome assembly GCA_020850775.1 of bacterium. Classification (GTDB taxonomy): domain Bacteria; phylum CLD3; class CLD3; order CLD3; family CLD3; genus JADZEA01. Next base: position 25,233 of record JADZEA010000095.1, on the reverse strand, counting down.
ACAAGTTCAAGAATTTCTCTTTGGAACTGAAATCCTTTTAAAAACCTTGTTGTAAGATTTGTGAAGCCGATTTCAGCAAGTTCTCCAATCAAAAAATTTCGTGATTTTTCCACTTTTTGGGAAGGCAGGAAGGAAACTAAAAAAATGTCTGTTTGTTTTAGCTTTTCAATAATTTTTTCTGCGTAAACTTGTGCGGAAAACTCTCCGCAAACAATCAAAAGTGGCTTTTTCATTTTTTGTGATTTTTCCAAACCTTGAATGTTTAACTAAAAAAGGGAACTTGAAAATTTTGTGCTTTTAGCAACTGAAAGTTCACACCGTAAATTTTTGTAAGGTAGTTTTCAGTTAAAACCTCTTTAACTTTTCCAAAAGCATACTTTCCGTTCCCTTCAAAAACAAGCACACTGCCACCAATTTTAAATGGGATTGTCAAGTCGTGAATCACAATTCCAAGCGTTTTTTGGTTTTCCAGAGCAAGTTTTTTAAATAATTCGCAAAGTTCAAATTGATGGTTTGGGTCAAGCGAGTTTAGTGGTTCATCAAGTAAAACCAAAGGTGTTTCCTGAATTAAAGCACCTAAAACCATTATTTTTTGTCGTTCTCCACCGCTGACTTGTGAGAATTTTCGGTTTTTAAATTCGGTCAAACCATAAAATTCAAGGTAATTTTTCACAAAAAGCGAGGTTTCCCGCGATTTACCAAAAGAGTTTGTTTCGTGAACAAAACGTGAATTTTCCAAAAAATCACTCACAGTAATTTCAAACGAGCCAACGTATTTTTGTGGGACGTAAGAGATTTTTTTTGCGATTTCTGAAGCAGTAAGTTTTTCAATTGCAACGTTCTCAAGAAAAATCGCGTTGCTTTGTTGTTGGTTTGCCAGGTTTAACAAAGTTCTGAGCAAAGTAGTTTTTCCTGAACCATTTCTGCCGATAATCCATAAAAGTTCACTCTCAAAGAGTTCTAAATTAAGGTTTTCAAGAAAAATTTGGTTTCCAATGCCTACTTTTAAGTTTTTTGTTTTAAGGATAGGTTTCATACTTTAAATTACAATTTAAAGGTTCAAAAATAACTAAAAAATCAGGAGAAATGAAAAATGTCTGAAATTACTTTTAATTTTAAAAATATTTCTGTTTCTGACGCTGAATTAAACTCTCTTCAAACCAAAATTGATGTTTGCAACGAACAACTTGCAAAAAGAACGGGTTCAGGAAGTGATTTTCTTGGATGGTTAGATTTGCCAACAAACACTTCAGTTCAGTTATTGCAATCAATTCAGGAAACTGCTGATGAACTTCGTGCAAACTATGAAGTTGTTGTAATTATTGGAATTGGAGGCTCTTACCTTGGAGCAAAATCTGTAATTGAAGCACTTTCAAACCCTTTCAAAAAAAACAGAACGGAAATAATTTTTGCGGGACACACTTTGAGTTCGCATTACCACCAGGCATTGATTGATTACTTGCAGGACAAAAATTTTGCCTTGGTTGTGATTTCAAAATCGGGAACAACAACAGAGCCTTCAATTGCTTTCAGGCTTTTGAAAAACCTGCTCAGAGAAAAATTTTATTACGACTACAACAAAAGAATTGTAGCAATCACTGATGCTTCACGCGGAGTTTTGTTTAACATCGCAAAAACTGAACGTTACAAAACTTTTGTAATTCCTGACGACGTCGGTGGAAGGTTTTCCGTTTTAACTCCTGTCGGGCTTTTACCAATTGCGATTGCAGGTTTTGAGATTTCAGAATTGCTTGAAGGAGCAGAATTTTTTGCTGAACAAACAGAAACAAAAATTGACGCAAACCCGATTTACAAGTACGCAGCAACAAGGTTTGCACTTTACAACCAAGGTAAAACAATGGAAATTATGTCTTACTTTGAGCCGCGGCTTTCATTTTTTGCGGAGTGGTGGAAACAACTTTTTGGCGAAAGCGAAGGTAAAAACCACAAGGGAATTTTTCCCGTTTCTGCTTGTCTGACAACAGACCTGCATTCACTTGGTCAGTACATTCAAGATGGAATCAGGAATTTATTCGAAACTTTTATCATTTTGCACGAACAACCAAACTCGTTAAAAATCAATCACGAACACCTTGATGCGGATAAATTAAATTTTCTTGCAGGAAAAACCTTAGATTTTGTGAACTTAAAGGCTTACGAAGGAACAGCACAAGCACACCTTGACGGAGGAGTTCCAAACTTGACAATTGAATTGCCAAAAATTGATGAACACACACTTGGACAATTAATTTTCTTTTACGAAAAAGCTGTTGCAATGAGTGGTTACCTTTTAGAAGTAAATCCTTTTGACCAACCAGGAGTTGAGCAGTACAAAAAAAATATGTTTGCTTTACTTGGAAAAAAATAAAACTTTTGTTTCAAGCCTTTAAGATTAGAGAAAATCCTGAAGGCTTTTTAAAATTAAATTACGTTTTTTTCTTCAATCAATTTCCCGTTTGCAAATCTTTCAAACCTTAAAGGTTCAAGGTCAATGAAACTTGCTTTCCCGTCAACGATTTCTTCAGCGATGCAAATCCCAACAGCCGAAGCGTGCATAATTCCGTGTCCGCTGAAACCAAAAGCACAAACAAGCCCTTCAAATTCTTTTACTTTTCCCAAAATTTCGTGGTGGTCCGGTGTCGTACAGTAAAGTCCTGCCCACTCGGTAAGAATTTCAGCTTGTTCAAGAATTGGAAGCCTTGGCACCGACCTTTCAATGATTTCCATTGTGTAATCAAAATCAGTTTCAATTGAAAGACTTTCCTTTTGGTTTGGGTCTGCCCAGCCCATCAAAATTCCACCGCTTTCTCTGTGAAGGTAAGAACCTGTGTCCATGTTTACAACCATCGGAAAATCTTCAGGAATCCCTAACGGCAAAGTTGAAACAATTTGCCGTTTTATCGGAATTGCAGGAAAATCAATTCCAACCATTTTTCCGATGTTTTTTGACCACGCTCCCGCAGCGATTACAACTGTGTCAGTTTGGATTTCTCCAAGATTTGTGATGATTTTTGTGATTTTTTTGCCACTTGTTTCAATGTTTTTTACTTCTGCTTCCGTGATAATTTTTACTCCTGCCTTACGTGCTTGTTTTTCGTAGCCGAGCAAAACAGAACTTGGGTCAATAATTCCATCTCTTTGCCAAAAAGTTCCGCCAAGCAAATCTTCGGTTTTAATCAAAGGGTAACGTTTTTTGATTTCTTCAGGAGTTACAAGTTTGGAATCAACTCCGCAATCATTTTGTAATTTGACATTTTTCTTAAAGTTTTCCCACAAAGTTTGATTTTCAGTCATAAAAAGATAGCCACACTGATTAAACTCAAGCGGTTCGCCGACTAATTTTTCAAAGTTTTCAAAGATTTTAATCGTTTCAAAGGAAAATTCAATGTTTACTTTCGTACCAAACTGCGCCCGGATTCCTCCTGCATTTCTTCCTGTTGATTCAATTCCAAGAAGTTTGTTGCGTTCCAAAACCACAACATCAGTGCATTTTTTTTGAGCAAGGTAGTAAGCAATTGCAATTCCTGTAAGTCCTCCGCCAATAATCACAACGTCAGCTTTCTTTGGTAAATTCATTTTTTTGTTCCTTCTGAAAATTATTCTGAAAAGTTACTTCTCATTTTTGTTCCGATAAAAAAAAGCAAAAAACCAACTGTCCCAAGCACGATTTCCTGAGTCATTTTTTCCATTGGTTTCGCTTCGTAAACACCTTCGTAAAGCCCGAAAAGTGCAAGTCCCATCCCAATTAGTTGCAAAAAAATTGCTAAGCAGAAAAAAAAGTGTTTCATCTTTTAGTCTCCAAGACAAATTCCCAAGCCTCTTGCAGTTTTCAACAGGTAGCTGTCTGGTTTGATTACGTTGTACTCTTTAATTGCTTCAGCGATTGGAACGGAAACGAGTTCCGGATGCTTGTAAGAAACCATCTGACCGAACTTGTTCTCCAAAAACAACTCAACAGCTTTAATCCCAAACTGTGCGGATAAAATTCTGTCGTAAGCAATCGGAGTTCCGCCGCGTTGCAAATGCCCGAGAATCGTAGTCCTGAAATCAGCATTAACAATGTCTGACAAGGTGTGAGCAAGTTCGCCACCAACAGCGCTGAGCAACTGGTTTTTGTAGCCGAGGTCGTTTCTGTTTTTAACGTAGTACTTTCCGGTGCTGATGGATTTTGCACCTTCAGCGATGACAATGATTGCAAAACCTTTACCTGAGTCAATCCTTTCGTTGAGCCGTTTAGCGACTTTTTCCACGTCGTAAGGAATTTCAGGGATTAAAATCACTTCGGCGCCGCCGGCAATTCCCGCACTCAAGGCAATCCAGCCTGCGTCTCTTCCCATTGTTTCAAGAACCATCACGCGGTTGTGGCTCGCTGCGGTTGTAACGAGTTTGTCAACGGCGTCGGTTGCGATTTCAACAGCAGTCTGGAAACCAAAAGTAAAATCAGTGCAGGAGAGGTCATTATCAATTGTTTTCGGGATTCCGATGATGTTTACACCTTTTTCGTAGAGTTTTTGAGAGATTTTTTGTGAGCCGTCTCCGCCGATGCTAATTACACAATCAAATCCGTAGTAAGACAATTTTTTAATCAGTTCGTCTGAAAGGTCAACTGTTTTCCAACCATCGTTGGTTCTTACTGGCCAGTTAAAGGGTCCTCCTTTGTTTGTAGTTTTCAGGATTGTTCCGCCTTTAACGTGAATTCCTGAGATGTTTTCGGGAGTCAGCTCAATGATTTTCATTGGCTCGTTCATAATTCCGTTGTAGGCTTCAATGCTTCCGTAAACTTCAACTCCTGCCTCTTGCCAGGCACGTTTACAGATTGCACGAATCACGGCGTTCAAACCAGGACAATCGCCACCGCCTGTAACAATTAAAATTTTCCTTTTCATTGTTCGCTCCTAAAAAATTAGTTTTTCACAACGAAATTTAATACTAAAAACAGATTAATTAAGAATTAAAATTTAAGAGTTAAGGTTTAGTGAGAGGCTGAGCTAAAAAGTCATACTCTCACTAAGCAGAGGTTTTTCTACAAGCCCGGTTTTGTCATTTCTTCGGGTTTGATTAAAGTGTCAAACTGTTCAGAAGTTAGTAAGCCAAGTTCAACAGTTGCTTGTTTTAGAGTTTTATTTTCTTTGTGTGCTTTTTTAGCGATTTTTGCAGCGTTGTCGTAACCAATGTGTGGATTTAAAGCTGTTACAAGCATTAATGAATTGTTCAGGTTTTTCTCAATGTTAATTTCGTTTGCTTCAATTCCTGCCGCACAATGTTCGTCAAAGGATTCGCAAGCGTCAGCAAGCAAACGGATTGATTGCAACAAGTTAAAAATTATCACGGGTTTAAAAACGTTCAGTTCAAAATTTCCCGACGAGCCACCGATGTTGATTGTTACGTCGTTTCCGAGAACCTGAGCACAAACCATTGTTATCGCTTCGGATTGTGTAGGATTGACTTTTCCGGGCATAATTGAAGAGCCGGGTTCGTTTTCGGGGATAAAAATTTCACCAATTCCGCAGCGTGGACCGGAAGCTAACCAACGAACGTCGTTTGCAATTTTCATAAGTGAGCAGGCTAAAGTTTTTAAAACTCCGCTGACTTCAACAGCTGCGTCGTGAGTTGCGAGTGCTTCAAACTTGTTTTCGGCGCTGACAAAAGGGATTTGAGTTAGTTCAGCGATTTTTTCAGCGACTTTTTCGGCGAATTCAGGGTGAGTGTTCAAACCTGTTCCGACAGCAGTTCCGCCGATTGCAAGTTCGTAAATTGAAGGCAAACATTTTTCAATTCTTGCCAAACTATGCGAAAGTTGGGTTGTGTAACCAGAAAATTCCTGTCCTAAAGTCAAAGGAGTTGCGTCCATCAGGTGAGTTCTGCCAATTTTGACGATATTTTTGAAGGCTTCAGTTTTTTGGGCAAAAGTGTTTCTGAGTTGTGTAAGCATTGGGATTAAGCGTCTGTGGATTTCAGAAGCAATTGCGATGTGCATTGCAGTTGGGAAAGTGTCGTTGGAGCTTTGGGCTTTGTTTACGTCGTCGTTTGGGTGAACGGGTTTTTTGCTTCCGAGTTTTCCGCCGGCAAGTTCAATTGCACGGTTTGAAATTACTTCGTTTGCGTTCATGTTTGTTTGCGTTCCTGAGCCTGTTTGCCAAACGACAAGCGGAAAATGTTCGTCAAGTATTCCTTCAATCACTTCGTCAGCTGCACGGACGATGAGTTCGGCTTTTTCCTTTGTCAAAATTCCAAGTTCGGCGTTTACGAGAGCTGCGGCTTTTTTGAGAGTTCCGAGTGCTTTAATCATTTCGCGTGGAAACTTGTCGCCGCCGATTTTAAAATTCATCAGTGAGCGGGCAGTTTGTGCACCGTAATATTTATTGTTCGGGACTTGAATTTCGCCCATTGAGTCAGTTTCAATTCTGTAATCCATTTTTATTCCTGATTTTAAAAAATTTTAAGTTTATAAATTGCTTTGAAAAAAGCAAATTTTTTAGCAAAGTCAAAAAGGAAAATTGGTTAGTTTTTCATTCCTAATTTTTGCATTTTTGACCTTAAGGTTGAGAGTGGGATTTCTAAAATTCTTGCAGCTTCAGATTTGTTGCCTTTTGTTTCTTGCAGAACTTTTTGGATGTAAAAAATTTGGCTTTCGTCAAGGCTGACAAGTTGCTCTTTTTCTGTTGTGATTTTGATTGTTAGGTTGTGGGGTTTTACAAAATTAGAAAATCTTTTTGGCAAACTTTCCTCTGAAAGAAAATCACCTTTTTCGCGTAAAATTATTTCGCTAACAACTGAACGAAGTTCTCTAACATTACCTTTCCACTCAAAACTTGTTAGCAAATCTAAAAGTTTTTGTGAAATTCCAACTATTTTTTTATTGTAAGATTTTGAAAATTCCTCAACAAAATGGCTAACCAAGAGTGGAATGTCATCTTTTCGTTCTCTAAGCGGTGGAAGATAAAATGAAAAATTGTTTAGCCTAAAGTAAAGATCTTCTCTAAAATTTCCTTTTTTAATTTCCTCAAGAATGTCAAGATTTGTTGCAGCAAGAATTCTAACATTGATTTTACGGTAAAAATTTTCACCAACTCTACGAATTTCCTTTTCCTGCAAAACCCTCAAAAACTTTGCTTGAAAGGAAAAACTTGTGTTTGTGATTTCGTCAAGAAAAACAGTTCCATTGTTTGCTTCTTCCAATAATCCTTTTTTATCGCTAACTGCTCCACTAAACGAACCTTTTTTGTGTCCAAAAAGTTCACTTTCAATCATCGTTTCAGGAATCGCTCCGCAATCAATCGCAATAAAATTATTTTCTTTTCGTTGGCTTTGAAAATGAACTGCTTTCGCAATCAATTCTTTTCCTGTTCCACTTTCGCCCAAAATTAAAACCGAAATCTCCGTTTTTGCGACTTCTGAAAGTTCAGAAAAAATTTGCATCATTTTTTCATCTTTAGAAATGATTTTGTGAAAGCTAAATTTCCCTTCAACAGTTTTTTGTAGCGTTAAGGTTTTTTGATGAATTTTTTTGTAAATTTCTGCATTTTCCATCGCAACAACTGCAAGGTTTGCAATTGTTTCAAGAAATTCAACTTCATATTCACCAAAACTTTTCTGCTCATTCAAAGAATCAAGATAAATTGTTCCAAAAATTTCATTTTCTTTTTTTAATGGAACACACACAAGAGAACGAATTTTTAGGTTTACAACGCTAATATTTTGTGCAAATCTTTCGTCTTCATCAAGTTTGAAAGCAAAAATGGATTTTCCACCTTTGCTAACGTCTTTAATTATTGTTTTTGAAATTTGTGTAACATCGTAAATCGTTTCTTTTTCAACGTTTCTACCAACTTTTACCGTTAGTTCACCGCTATTTTTATCGTGAAGAATGATTAATCCTCTGTCAGCTTTCAAGTGTTCAATTGCAAGGTCAATCAAGTTATTCAAAATAATTTGTGGTTCAGAAGAAGAATTTAAAAGATTGCTGATTTCTACAATTTTACTGATTTCAATGCTTTGTTTTGGTTGTTTTGTGTTTGCAAAGATTTTACCAAGTTCTGAACTTGCTTCACAAAATTTTTCAAGGAATTTCTCCCTTTCATTTTGAAAATTCTCTCCAAAATGAAAATGAAAGTAAGCACTAAAAATTTTTGAGGCAAAGAGGTTTTTGAGAAGGAAATTTTTCCTGTCAAGTTTAGATTTTATTGTCAAACTTGAAACAAGAACCAGCTCAAAGGCTTCATCTAAAATCTTCTTTTGAAGCTCCAAACTTTGGTTTGTTTCCCTGGCCAAAAGAAAATGATTCCACAAAATTCTGTTTCGTTCGGTTTTTGAGTGAATAAAAAAATTTTTGCTAATCACAATTTTTTCCGAGCTTTCAAAGTCGTTTTCAATCCTTGCAAGGTAAGATTTTGCTGTTTCCGCAAATTGCAAAGGCAGATTTGTTCCTTTTGCAATTTTTCTAAAAATTTCTTTAGCTTTTGTGATTTGGTTAATTTTAAAAAGGATTATTCCGTAAAAAAGCTCCTTTAGTTCTAAAATTTCAGGAAAAGGGAAGTTTGGAAATTTTTTATCTGAAACAATTTCAAGCGCCTGTTCATTTTTGCCTTCAGAAAGTAAAATTTCTGCTTGATTTCCAATTGCAAAAATATAAATTCCAAGTGAAATTGGGACGTGAAAATTAGCTTTCTCAACTTCATTTCTTAGCTTTTCAATGCTTTCCAGGGCTTTTACAAAATAACCAAGCTCAAAATAGTAATGCCAAATTGACAAGTGAAGTTGGATTTCATAAATTTTGTTTCCAATTTCTTCCAATGCAAAGTTTAGCTCGGTAAAAAGCCCCGCAAACGGGGAAAATTTATGCACTTTTGCTAAATTTAGTGCAAGTGAATTTCCAACATTAAATTCATGAAAAGAAAAACCTGTTTTTTTTGCTTCAAGGTAAGAATTTTCAAGCATTTGAGTTCCCATTTCAGGAGAGATTTTTTTTGCGACCTGGTCTGCAAGGTTTGTTTGTAAAACAATAATTTCAGAAGTAATTTTGTTCTTTACAGCAATTTGAAAAGCCTTTTCGTAAAATTCAATTGCTTTAAAACTTTGTCCTTCCTTTTCATAGTAAACTGCAAAAAGATTGTAAGTTGAGCAAAGTAATCTTTCAGCATTTTCAAGTTTAGAAACGATTTCAAGTGTCTCTGTAAGCATTTCTAAAAGGTTTGCATCTTTTCTACTGTAAACAACAATTATTTTTCTAAGCAAAATATCAACGTAAAGGACATCTTTTTTACGTCCATTTTTATAAAAATCAAGTGCTTGTTCAATAAATTTCAGGCTTTCTTCAATGTTAATTTCAGCTTTGTGGAAATATTTTGCAAGGTTTGAAAGTGCTTCCAAAGTTTGTTCTTCACCAAGTTTTTGCCCAAGTTCCAATTGTCTTAAAAACTTTTCTTTCAAACCCCTGTACCCCAAAAATTCTGAAGTATCTTTGTAATAATTCAAAATCTTAAACTCAATTTCTTCTTCTTTTTTAGTTTTCTGTGAAATTTTAGCAAGCAAGACTTCACCTTCTGAAATGTGTTTTTGAGCATTTCTGTAAGCCAAAGAATGAATTGAGTTTTTTACTGCTTCTAAAATAAAAGGAAGTGCAAGTTTTGGATTTTCACTTTTAGAAAAATGAAAAGCAAGAATTTCAGGTTTTATAAATTTTTCAGCAAGGAAAAAATTTGCGATTAAGGTGTGTTTCTTAGCCTTTTCTTTTTGTGGAATTTTTGAGTAAACAATTTCCCTGAATTTTTGGTGTTTGAATTCAAAGCGAGTTTTTTCTTGCTCCAAAAACTTTTTTTTGACAAGCAAGCCGATGTTTTGCATCAGTTTTTTATTTTGTTTTACAAATCTTTCAAGCCAGGACAACTCAAAAGCATTTCCAAAAATTACCAAATCCTGAAGGGTTTGGATTTCATCTTCAGAAAGTTTTTTTAGCTTCTCAAGGAAAATTTCATCAAAAACTTTTGGGACTTTTTCAAGGTCCCCTTTAAAATTTGAACCAAAATTTTGAACTAAAAAACTAATCATTTCTACCAAAAGTAGTGGATTTCCTTTTGTTTGTTCAAATATTTCCTGCGAAAATTCCTTCGCAATTTTTTCTCCAACTGCAAAAGTGATAAACTCAAAAACCTCGTTTTGTGAAAAATCTTCAAGTAATAAAATTTCATTGCAAAGGGTTTTGTTGAGTTCAGAAATTTCTTCTTTTTTTTGAGTGAAAACCAAAAGCATTTTAGCATTTTTTCTTTGTTTAAGTTTGCTTAAAAAGTAGTTCCAAAGTTCAATTCCACCAAAATCTTCCTGCTGAATGTTATCCAAAATTATTACGATTGGTTTTTGTTTGGAAATTTCGGCACAAAATTCATAAAAATTTAGGAACAACTCACTTTTTAAAAAATTTTCATTAGTTTTTTCTTTGGCTAAAACGTTCAGAGTTTGTGAAAAAATTTGCTTTCTTTTTTGTGAAAGCAGGTTTTTAAACTCGTCAACAAAAAGAATTTGAGCTAAAATCTTACCTGCTGAAAAAAAGTTTTCACCATGAAAATTATCAAGGCAATTAGCGGTAAATACGCTTGTTTCTTGAAGTTGTAAAAAAGATTTAAACTCAGAAACTAACCTTGATTTTCCAACTCCAGTCTCTGCTTCAATCAAAATTGAACAAGGAATTGCATCGTAAACTCTCTCAAAACTATTTTTCAAAAATTCAAACTCTTTTTTTCGTCCACAAAATTTCTCTTTGTGAAAATCTTTGTTTCTTTCAATTTCTGATTCGCCCTGAAGGATTTGGAACAGTTCTTCAAAATTTTTTAGTCTTTTGTTCTGTTCTCTTTCAAGCAGCTTGGGAATGAGTGTTTTTAGTGGTTCTTCCAAGTTTTGGCATTTTTCAAAAATTTCTTTTGATTTATAATTTATTTTTTTGCTTAGAGTTTCGCTTGAAGTTTTGCTTTCAAAAGGAGTTTTACCAAAAACTGATTTGTAGAGTAAGATTCCAAAAGCATAAAAATCCTTTTCGTAGGGAGCAAAGGGCTTTTTTTCAATTTCTTCGGGAAGTAAGTAGTCAAGAGTTCCTGAAATCCTAACTTTAAATTTAAAATTTGACAAGCCAAAATCAATGAGTTTAACGGAGTAAAAACCACTGCTTTTATTTACCAAAATATTTTCTGTTTTTAGGTCACCGTGAATGAAATTTTGTGAGTGAAGGTATTGCAAAACCGAAGTAATTTGTTTTAAAACAAGGTTTTGAGATTCTTTTTTGGCTTTGCTAAAAAAGTCGTTAAAATGAACTCCATCAATAAAATCCATTGTAAAGTAAAGTTGTTTTTCGTTAGTGAAGGCAAAATCATAAACCTTGACAAGGTTTGGAGAGTTTAAGGTTTTTAGCCTTTGGAACTCAATTTTAAAATCTTGAGAGTAGTCAGGATTTACAAGTAATTTTAGTGCTAAGACTTGTCCCGTAAAAGTGTCAAGAACTTTAAAAACCTCGTTTTGTGATTTAGTTGGTAGTTTAGCAAGTTTTTGGTAACGATTAAAAAGGAGTTCAGTCATTTTTTTTCCCTAAGGCTTTTATTTTTCTAAGAAATTAAATTGTAATTGATTGGCAAACAAGGGAAATTTACTTTGAAATAACTTTTACTTTTGGAGTTTTATTGTCGGATAAAATTATTCCTTTTCAATTTTAGGAGTCTAAACTAACTCTAAAAATCAAACTTATAAAAGAAAAGCCTCCAAAATCGCTGGTGGATTTTGAAGGCTTTTGAATAAAAAAACTAAACAAAAGGGTAATTTTTAATTTGTGTAACGTTTCTTAAACTCTTCCGCAGCGGCTTTACGTTTTGCTTTTTCTTCATCGGAAAGTTTACCGAGGTACCACTTGTGTTCTTCTCTGTTAAGAACATCGTCAAGTTCTTTGAGAACGTTTTTAGCAGCGATTGCTGGTTCGCCTCCGTGTTTGACTGCTTCTTCACAAGCTTCTTTTGTTTGTGGAACGAACTCGGTGTAGAATCTTTCAGCGACTTCAAAAAATCCGTGCCATTGGGTGTAATCTGGTCCCATCATTGCAGCTCCGTGTCTTGCACGTCTTCCTTCGTGGTGCCACAAGTAGTAGTAAGACCATTCAACTTCCTCGTCAAATTCTGTTGCGGTCAGGACTTTTCCTTCACGCATCATTTTGTAAATTTTGGTTGAAGGGATACCAAATTTTTCGTTGTAAAGATTGATTGCTGAGTCAAACTGTTGGTAAAATCCGTTTACGTATTCAGGAGAATGGCATTTTTGACAGACGTTTTGCATATTTTTTCTTCGTTGTTCCCAAGACAAAACTTCTTTGCCGTCTCTTTTCGCTTTAGCATCGATTTTTTCAGAAACTGGTGGGCGAAGTGTCCAGGAAATTCTATCTCCGACATCGTGAGTAACAGCTTGTTCTTCTGTTGCACTCATGTGGCAAGTTGCACAAGTTGGTGCCGCAGTGTACTCAATTCCAACTCTCCAGGGTTGAGCGTTAAGATTCATGTATTCCTTGAAACTTCTGAAAGCAACACCGTGTTTTGATTCTTCATAAATTTCTTTTTGCGGGTGGTCAGGTCCAAGATGGCATTTTCCACAATTTTCAGGGTTCCTTGCAACTTCAGGAGTGAAATTGTGTCTTGAGTGGCAAGCGGAACAAGCTCCAAGTGAACCGTCAGGATTAATTCTTCCGATTCCTGTGTTTGGCCAGGTTGCCGGGTCAGGTTTTCCGTTTTCCATAATTTTAACTACTGAACCGTGGCATTGTTTACAACCGCTGACAGCAGCAGGAGATTCGCCGTGGAAAGCAAGCCTTCCCATGTCGCCTTCAACAACTTCGGCAAGAACGTTGTCAAGCGAACCTAAAATTTTAGCACCGGAAGCGTGGTGTGATTTTTGGAATTCAGTAAATTCCTTTTGATGACACTTTGAACAGTCTTTTGGCGAAACAACGATAGCAATTTTTTTACCTTCGTGTTCAAAAACATCAGTATCACCTTCTTCAGCAGTGTGGCATTCCATACAGGAAACACCTTTAACTGCGTGTTTACTGTCTTCCCACTGAGAAACGAGAGAAGGAGTTTTGATTTTATGGCAAGCAACACAATTTTCGCTTGCAACAGGAACTTTAATTTCGGCTTTTTTACCAAGAATTCTTTTGTTCCCTTCAATGTAGCCAACTAAAAGTAATGCAGCAAGAAATGCAAAACTTAGTAGAGCGATAACGATTCTTTTAGCATTTAAAGACATTTTTACACCTATTAAAATTAGTTTTACTTTTTTTTAAACCATTGCTTCCCAAACAGTGAGAGCTAAAAACGCAAGAAATCCAGCAACTCCAATCCAAAGACTTAGTTCTGAATTTTCATTTTTACGTCTGAAAATTTTATCAATCCAGGGCCAAGCCATTATTAAAATTACGGCTACAGCTTGTCCGATAATTCCGACAATTAAACTGTTTAACTTTAGCCAACGGAAAGAAGCGAAGAAATACCATTCAGGTTTGATGTGTTCCGGAGTAACTAAAGGATTGGCTTTTTGGTGCATTTCAGGCGGGAAAATTACAACAAGCATTGTGAGGATGTACATTAAAAGCAATCCAATGATTAGTTCTGTTAGCAAATGATTTGGGAAAAACGGGAAAGTTTCTTCCTTTTCATTTTCTTGTTCCTTGAATTTAAACTCTGTAACTCCGGTAGTTCTGACAAGGAAAATATGAGTTGAGACAAAAATAAACATTACAGTTGGTAAAACTCCGATGTGAAACACAAAAAAACGGGTCAAAGTGTTTGGACCAATTTCTTCACCGCCACGAATAAAAGCAGCCATAAAAGGACCGACAACAGGAACACTTTGGGCAATGTTTGTTCCGACAGTTGCAGCCCAGTAAGAAAGTTGTTCATAAATTAAGGAATAGCCTGTAAACCCGAAACTTACCGTTACAAGCAAAATACAAACTCCAACAATCCAGTTCAGTTCTCGCGGTTTTCTGTACGAACCCGTGAAAAACACTCTGAGCATGTGTAGAATAACGGCGATAACCATTAAATTTGCACTCCACATGTGAAGCCCGCGAATAAACCAGCCAAAACGGATTTCATAAGTAATCCTTGTAATGCTTTCAAAAGCTTGTTCAGGAGTTGGGACGTAGTAAAAAGTCAGGAAAATTCCTGTAATTAATTGAACCATAAAAAGGTAAGCAGGAGTTCCGCCAAGTGCAAACCACCAACGTTTCAGGTGATTTGGAACGGGTTCATTCGTAAAATGCTTTAGAGAATTCCAATCAACAGGAATTCTTTCAGCAAACCAATTTTTTTTATCAACTGATTGCATTGTAAACCTCCTCAACTTTTACAAAAATATTCCCGTCAATGATTTCAACATCGTACTTTGCAAGCGGAGCTGGCGGAGGACCTTTCGTCACGTTTCCGTCAGAATCAAAGTAGCCTTCGTGGCAAGGGCAGTAAAACGCATTTTTTTCGTTTTCCCAATGAACCTGGCAACCAAGATGAGTGCAGCTTGTAGAAAGTGCTTTAAATCCGTCTCCTGTGTTGGTAATTGCAATTTTGCGACCTTTTAAGTCTTCAAAATCAATACTTTTGCCGACAGGAACAGATTTTTCAGGAGCAACGTACAATGAACGGTAAATTTTCTTTTTATCTTCAGGAGCAATAAAATTTGCAGCGTAAAAAGTAGTTACACCATAACTTGCAACCAAGCCGACTCCCATTAAAGTTGTGGAAAGGAAATTTCTGCGGGAAACGTCATCTTTTTTAGAACTATCCATAAAAAAACCTCTTGAATTTTTTTGCAGTTTTAAAACTTGTCTTCCTTTAATAAAAATTATGCCATTAGTTTCATTTATTTAAGTTATTGATTTTTAAGAAAAATCTAAAATTGGTTCTCTCAAATTAAAGAGTTCCAAATCTTTAATTTAACAGTCAGCTTGTTTTTTTCATTTTATTCGGTAGGAATGTAAAAATAAAAGTTTAAAAAAAGTAAGGTAAAATTTCTTTGATTTGCTTTTTTAAGTTTCTATATTCAAGCCTTAATTTTATGAGTGTGTTTGATTTATTTTTGAGGATGTAATGCCAGAAACAATTACTCAAGCAATTACTTCTGAACTTTCAAGGAATATCCAACTATCAATTTGGATACTTCTTTTGCCACTTTTTTCGTTTTTAATTCAAATTATTTTTGGTAAAAAGATGCAGGCAGTTAATCCTGCCTTTGCGACAATTTTGCCGTTTGCCGCCATTTTTTCGGGCTTGGCGATGTCAACGGTGATTTTTACCGATTTGGTTGTGAACAGGTACGACCCGAATCATCTTGAGGTTTGGGATTTTAGCTGGGTATTTTTTGCAATCCCGCAAATGAAAATTTCAATGGGAATTATGATTGACAACATGACGGCGATTATGCTGATGGTTGTTACGCTGATTTCTTCGCTTGTGCATCTTTTTTCGTTTGAATACATGAAAGGTGACCCAAGATTTTCAAGGTTTTATGCTTTCCTTTCCGTGTTTTCGTTCTCAATGCTTGGGCTTGTACTTTCGCATTCTTTGTTCGGGCTTTACATTTTCTGGGAACTTGTCGGGCTTTCATCCTTCCTTTTGATTGGATTTTGGTTTGAAAAAGATACTGCCGCTGATGCTTGTAAAAAGGCTTTTCTCACGAACAGAATCGGCGACATCGGAATGTTTTTAGGGATTTTGATTGTTTTTATCACGGTTGGAACTTTGGTTTTGCCAAGCATCGGCGAAAGCGAAGGTGTTTACGCTTTGGTTGAAAAAGGCGAACTTGCCGGAACAATGCTGACGCTTGCGGGAATCGGTTTGTTTTGCGGTGCAATCGGGAAATCGGCACAATTTCCGCTTCACGTTTGGCTTCCTGACGCGATGGAAGGTCCAACTCCTGTTTCCGCACTGATTCACGCTGCGACGATGGTTGCTGCCGGAGTTTACTTGGTTGCACGGATTTTCCCAATCCTGACTCCGGACTCAATGCTCGTGATTGCTTACATTGGCGGGTTTACGGCATTTTTTGCAGCGACAATCGCAATCACCCAAAATGACATCAAAAAAGTTTTAGCTTACTCAACAATCTCACAACTCGGTTACATGATTATGGGATTAGGTGTTGGTGCTTACAGTGCCGCATTTTTTCACCTTGTAACTCACGCAATGTTTAAGGCTTGTTTGTTTCTTGGCTCCGGCTCCGTAATTCACGCAATGCACCACGCACTTCATCACTTGCACGACCATCACACAGACCCGCAAGACATGCGAAACATGGGCGGATTGAAAAACAAACTTCCGATAACTTACGGGACTTTTTTAATTGCAACCTGTGCGATTGCCGGAGTTCCGTTTTTCTCAGGATTTTTGAGTAAAGATGCAATTTTAGCTGGTTCTTTAGCATTTTCAATGAGCCACACGAGTCATTTTATTTTGCCTGTTTTTGGTTTTGGAGCAGCTTTGATGACCGCTTTTTACATGTTCAGAATAATTTGGATGACCTTCCACGGCGAGCCACAAAAGAAAGAAATCTACGATGAAATTCATCACGAAAACCCAATTCAGATTACTTTGCCGTTAATGATTTTAGCAGGTCTGAGTTTTTGGATTTGGTGGGCGCCAAAAGATATTTTAAGTTTTATTGTTGGAGCAAACGCTGAAAATTCCTGGTTTTTGCACCTGATTGCACTTCCAAAAATTGCAGTCGCAGAAACTCACGAACTTCTTGAACACCTTGAACACTACACTCACGCAGCACACATTCCGGCTACTGTGATTTCTTTGATTGTTGCCGGGACAGGAATTTTAGCCTCTTACTTAATGTACCAAAAGAAAAGTCTCAGTGCCGATGACTGGGCAAAAAGAATGGGAATTTTGTACACGCTTTCCTTCAATAAATATTACGTTGATGAGTTTTACGTGAACGTTCTCGTCAAAGGATTTTTACTGAACCTGAACAATCTGCTTGCCTGGACTGACCGTGTAATCGTTGACGGAATCGTCAATTTAACTGCTTCGCTGACGGTTTTTGTTTCTAAAATTTCAGGTTTGTTTGACAAGTACGTTGTTGATTTACTCGTTAACGCTTCGGGTTTTTCCATGCGTGCAGCCGGAATGGTTCTGACATTTTTCCAAACGGGAAAAGCACAAAATTACTTTGCTTTTACGGTGCTTGGAATTTTAGCACTTTTAACAATGATTGTAATGTAAAAAAATAAAAATAAGAGGTTTTATGTACCATTGGGAATTAAACTTTATCACATTTTTTCCGATTGTCGGGGCATTAATTATTTTGCTTCCATTTATTGCTAAAGAACACGCAAAATGGATTGCACTTTTCACAACAATTCCACCGTTTTTTGTGGCAATAATGATGTACTTAAACTACGATATTGCACTTGCTGGAATAAACGACGCAAACTCAATGCAGTACGTGATTAACTTTCCCTGGATTGAAAAGTTTAACATTCATTACTCAATGGGAATTGACGGACTTAGTTACCCGCTGATATTTTTGACGACTTTGCTGTGTCCGATTTGTGTGCTTGCAGCCTGGAAAATTGACAAAATGCCGAAAGGTTTTTTCTCGCTTTTTTTACTGCTTGATACCGGAATGGCAGGAACTTTTGCGGCAACAGATTTTTTCCTTTTCTTTGTTTTTTGGGAAGTTATGCTTCTTCCGATGTATTTTTTAATCGGGATTTGGGGCGGACCAAGGAAAGAGTACGCAGCAATTAAGTTTTTCCTTTACACGCTTTTTGGCTCGGTTTTTATGCTTCTCGTGATGGCTGCTTTCTACATTAAAACAGGAACTTTTGATTTCTTTGAACTGATGGCAAAATCAAAAGAAGGTGTTTTTGGAACTTTTGAAGTCGGTGGTTTTCAGTTTTGGGCTTACCTCGGTTTGTTTATTGGTTTTGCAATCAAAGTTCCGATGTTTCCGTTTCACACCTGGTTGCCGGATGCTCACGTTGAAGCTCCGACTTCAATTTCAGTAATTCTTGCAGGTGTTCTTTTGAAAATGGGAACTTACGGAATTTTGAGAATAATTTACCCGATTTTACCTGAAGCAACTCAATATTTTGCAACGACTGTCGCAGTTTTCGGAGCGATTAACATTCTTTACGGCGCTTGTTGTGCGATGGCTCAGAAAGACCTGAAAAAAATGGTTGCTTACTCTTCCGTCAGCCACATGGGTTACGTTTTGCTTGGAATGTCAGTTTTGAGTGTAAACAATCCGGCAGGAATGACGGGTGCGGTAATGCAAATGTTTAATCACGGAACGATTACTGCGATGCTGTTCTTACTTGTTGGTGTAATTTATGACCGTGCTCATCACAGAGAAATTGAAGGTTTTGGCGGACTTGCTTCACACGTTCCCGTTTACGCAGGCTTCACAACTTTTGCATTTTTTGCGGCTTTAGGGCTTCCGGGACTTAGTGGTTTCATTTCTGAAGCTTTAATTTTTGTTGGTTCCTGGTCAACTTATCCAACAATCACTCTTTGGTCAGTTTTTGGAATTTTGCTTGGTGCTGCTTACCTTCTTTGGACAATGCAAAGGGTTTTTATGGGAAAATTAAACACGGAAATGAAGCATTTTAAAGACATTGTTGAGATTAGCGGGCGTGAAAAACTTACCTTAATTCCAATTGGAATAATTGTTCTTGCACTTGGAATTTACCCAAAACCAATGCTTGATTTAATCAATGCTTCTGTTGGAAGGCTTCTTGAGGTTGTCAATCCGGCAGTTGCTGAACAAGTTTCACAAGTAATTAAGTAAGTAAAATTTAGTAGAAAAATTATGAATACTTTAACAGCTTTACAAAGCGTTCCGTACATTTTGCCTGAAATCATTTTGGCAGTTGGAATTTGTGTAGTTTTTTTAGTTGACCTTTTTATCAAAGGCGAGAACAAAGAAACGGTTGGGATAACTGCTTTTGCGTTTTTTCTTGCTGCTTTTGTTTCGCTAACCGTCAGCTCAAATCCTCCTGCATTTTTGTTTTCAGGAATGTTGGTTTCAGATAGTTTAAACACGTATTTCAAGTATATTTTTCTGACAAGTGGTGCGATTGCAACTTTGATTTCAATGTCAACTTTTACGAGCCGAAAAATAAATTCAGGCGAATATTATGCTTTGATTTTGACGGCAACGCTTGGAACACTTTTGATGTCCGGCTCTTCAAACCTGCTGACGATTGCGATGTCAATTGAAATTGTTAGCATTGTTTCCTACGTTCTTGCGGGTTACAACAAAGAAAATATGGAATCAAGTGAAGCCTCGCTGAAATACGTTCTTTACGGTGCGATGTCTTCGGGAATTATGCTTTACGGAGCTTCAATTCTTTACGGGCTTACGGGAAAACTAAATTTACACGAAATTTACATTTTCTTAGCCAACAATTCAGTTAGTACTTATGCTTTAACCTTTTCGGTTTTGATGATTTTGGGTGGAATTGGTTACAAGATTGCTTTTGCTCCTTTTCATTTTTGGTGTCCTGATGTTTATCAGGGTTCACCGACTCCGGTTGCAGCTTTCTTTTCAGTTGCTCCGAAAGCGGCTGGTTTTTCGCTTTTACTAAGATTTATTTCTCTGACTTTTACAAACGATGTAACGCTTGCAAACTGGATTCCGGCACTTGAAGAAATTGGGCTTCGTGAAATTTTCATTGTGGTTTCAGTGCTGACAATGACAATTGGTAATCTTTCAGCTTTAAGCCAAACGAATGTAAAGAGGCTTTTGGCTTACTCAAGCATTGCACACGCAGGTTACATGCTTATGGGAATTTCAGCACTTTCGCTTCGCGGTGCAGAAGCGATTGTTTTTTACCTTACGACTTATCTTTTTATGAATTTTGGTGCTTTTTTTGTGGTTGACTACATTTCTAAAAAAGTTAAAAGCGAAGAAATTTATGCTTTTAAAGGTTTAAAAACCCGTGCTCCGTTTTTAGCTTTCACGATGACCGTTTTTCTTGCTTCACTGACAGGTCTTCCACCGATGGCAGGATTTGTTGGAAAATTTTATCTTTTCAGTGCTTTAGCTGATGCAAAACTTTACCTGCTTGCGGTTTTAGGGCTTCTTAACAGTGTTGTTTCGCTTTTTTACTACTGGCGAATTGCACGGGCAATGTACCTTGAAGATGCACTGACCGGGGAAAAAGTTGAGTTTGAACTTGGTAGTGGTTTACTTGCTTCGGTTCTTGCAGGATTTACAATTTTACTTGGGATTTATTTTAATCCACTTTCTGTTTGGATACAAAATTCGATGACAATTTATTTTGGGTAAAACTCTAAAAAAAACACGTCAAAATTTTTTTTTGGGGGGTAAAGTCATTTGTAAATTGAAGTTTTGGTATTGATATAAACAACTATTTTACATAACTTAAAGTATAGTATAAGATAAGACATACTGTTGTCATAGCTCTTTTTTATCTTGGTAATGATTTTAAAATATTTTATAAAGAGGCAATAATGTTAGTTTCACATTCAAGAGAGAAACTCTTAAATGCAATGGTTTTTTTTGTGAACAATACAGAATGTTGCAAAAAAACAAAATTATTCAAACTTCTTTATTTATTGGATATTAGACATTACACAGAAATTGGAAAAAGTGTAACAGGTTTAAAATATCAAGCGTGGAAGTTTGGTCCTTGTTCAAAAGAACTTTTTGATGAGGTGACTAAAACTGCAAATAAAAAAGAAGAAACAGAACTAAACCACTATTTTAATTTTTTCTTTATACCGAGAGAAGATGGGGTTGATGAATTGTTATTTGATTCGAAGAAAGAATTTGATGATTCTCATTTCTCAAGAAGAGAACTTAGAATTTTAAAAGAAATTTCAGAAGAGTTCAAAAGTGTTAATGCAAATGAAATTGTTGAAAAAACTCATGAGCAAGATAGTCCTTGGTATAAAGTTTGGGAAATAGACAAGAACCCAAATGGTGAAATTCCATTAGATTTTTACTTAAAAAAAGATAATCCTGAATTAATGGAAGAGATAAAAGAGAGAGAACAATTTTGGGCAAAAATAGATGATAGCGGGAACGATTTTATATTTTAAAAGCTTTCCATTGGAAGAAAAAGTATTTAAAGATAAATATTTAGTATTATTGAATGATGGGGAAAATTATCCTTACATAGTTTTGATTATTACATCAAAACAAAAAATGAGAGAACTAAGTTATGGCTGCCAAAACCTGATTCGGTATCAAAGTTTTTGTATTCCAAAAGGTCAATGTAAACTAAGCAAAGATTCTTGGGTTCAACTTGAAGATTTTAGAGAATTAAGTTTTGTAGAATTCTTCAATGCAAAACTTGGAGGAAAAGTTGAAATATTTTGTAAACTCTCAAAAGAAATCACGATTGACCTTTTAATTTGTGCAAAAGCCTCAGAAGATATTTCAAATGCTCAAATACAAATTTTGGAAGCAATGCTAAATAAACTACAAAATTAGTTATTTTCTCATTTTTTTTCTAAAGATTTAAAAATTGAGTAACAAAAAAAAGCCATAAAATAATCAATGGAGATTTTTTATGGCTTTCTTCTTAAGTATGGCAGTAAAAAGAATCAACTTTTTGAAATTTCAAATTCAGGCAAACTTTCAACTAAGTAAGGGTCTTTTATTGGAATCAAATTATTTTTTGAAAGCGATTTGAAAACTAACCAAAAAAAGCCAAAAATCATCCCCGCAAAAGTACCAATTTCCCAAATTCCTAAAACAGGTTCAGCACCAAAATGCGCTGGCATAACCATTATGTACAAATCAACCCAATGACCAATTAATAAAATTACAGCCGCTTGAAACATTACTTTGTCGTTTTGTTTTGACGCTTTTGGCAAAAGCATTAAAAATGGTACCAACCAGTTCAACACTAAATTCATAAATGAAACCGAACCCCAACCACCAAAATGCCTGAAAATGTAGTAAGAAGTTTCCTCAGGAATATTGGAATACCAAATCAGCATGTGCTGCGAAACCCACGTATAAACCCAAAAAAAACAAAATGCCATCATCAATTTTCCAAGCTCGTGCAAGTGTTCAGTTTTGAAAATGTGTTTGTATCCGATGTGTCTCAAGATTACAACAACAACAACAGTTGCAGCTATTGAACTTTCAAAAATACTTGCCAAATTCATCCAACCAAAAATAGTGCTGTACCAATGCGGATGTAAAGACATTATCCAGTCAATGCTCGCCAAACAAAAAGTGTAAATTCCAAGAATGATGAAAAATACTGAATTTCTAACATTCTTTTTTGTGTATTTGACATCACCGTCTTTGTCTTGTTTTATGGAATTTGTTACAAGAAATTTGCTGAGTAAAATCCAAATCACAAAGTAACCAACCATTCTTCCAATGAACAAAGGTTCGTTTAGCCAGACGCTTTTTTCTCTTAAAATAAAATCATTGGTAAGAACAGTTTCGTGGCTCCATTCGTAAAGCGTGTGAATTCCAAAAATCAAAACAAGCCCGCCAACAGCAGCAAATGGCAAAGTTCCCATAATTGCTTCAGGAACTCTGCGGATTGCAGTTCCCCAACCTGCGTTGGAAACGTACTGAATTGAAATCAAAATTCCTGCTCCAACTCCAAGCCCTGTCAGGTAGTAAAAACAAATCAGAAAATTTGTCCAAATCCTTTCCGGTGCAAGAAAAAGACCGCAAATAAAAGTAATCAACCCTAAAGCACTGACAATTGCTACAAAACGGGTGATTTTAGGTGAAATTTTAAAATTCGGAATTGTACTGATTGTGCTAATCATTTTTTACCTCCTGCAATGTTCTGATGTAGGAGACAATTTGCCAACGGTCCTGGCGTTCTACTTGTGAACTGTACGAAGGCATATTTTTATAACCTTTTGTGATGATGTGATAAATCTGTCCGTTTTTCATATTTTTTGCATTTTCCAAAAGCAAAGAAGGTGGCGGAGGATAACCGCGTTTTGTTACGATTCCGTTGCCTTCTCCACCTGCTCCGTGGCAAACCTGGCAGTAAACCTGAAACATTTTTTTTCCACGTTTCAAATCAGGAGGATTTTGCTCGTTGAACGGACTAAAAAGTTCTTCCCCGGCACGAATTGATTCTTCAACGGAATTTTCGTAATGGTAAGGTTTGTAGCCGTGAGCAATTGTCCCAACTACAGGATTTTGTTGAGTTTGTCCATTCTCAAAATGAGGATTTGGAGATTCAGACCTGTAAGCTACAGAATAAACCATGTCAGGCATAAATTCTAAACTTTTTTTGTTTGGGTCTTTTCCGAGAATTTGCTCAAGAATAAAAAGAGTTCCAATTAAAATTATTGCTAAAAAAATTATTTTTTTCAATTTGTTACCTCCTCAACTTTTCTCGTTTCAAGAACATTAAAATTTCCCCAAAGGTTTTGCACTGAATCAAAATTAAACGAGGTATCTTTTTTCTCCAAAACAATCACAAATTTATCGTTTGTAATTCTTAAATCAGGCATAAAATTTTTCCTGCCGGGACGAAGTTTGGTGCGAACAAACATTGTAAAAACAACTCCTAATCCTGCAATTAAAACTGTCAGTTCAAAAATTACAGGCAAGTAAGCAGGTAAAGAATTGAAAGGTTTTCCACCAACATTTATTGGCCAATCAATTGAGCCAACCCAAAATTGAATGAAAACACCAAGGCTCAAACCCAAAACTCCAAAAAGTAAACAAACGTAAGTCAATCTGCTTGGCTTCAAACCCATCGCATTCTCTAATCCGTGAACTGCGTAAGGAGTGTAAACATCGTAAATTGTGTAACCTGCATTTTTTGTCGCTTTTGTAGCCTCAAGAATATCGTGTTCATTTGAAAAAACACCCAAAAACAATTGTGAATCCATCTATGCCTCCATCGTTTCAAGTTTGTTTTTTTGGTTAGGTTCAATTTCTTTCTCAGCTTGTTTTCCATAGCTCAAAACACCTTTTACCTCACCAATTGCAATAAACGGAACGAAACGGGCAAAGAGTAAAAAAGCTGTAAAAAACAAACCAAAACTTCCGATAAAAGTTGAAATTTCAATGATTGAAGGTGAATAATCAGCCCAACTTGAAGGAAGAAAATCTCTGTGAATTGAAGTAACAATAATTACAAAACGCTCAAACCACATTCCAATGTTTACAACGATTGTCATTAAAAATACAAACCAAACCGTTCGTCGCAATTTTTTGAACCAAAGTAATTGCGGCAAAATCACGTTACAAGTTACCATCGTCCAGTAAGCCCACGAAAAAGGACCTAAAGCACGGTTCATAAAAGCAAATCTTTCGTAGTGGTTTACTGAATACCAAGCCATAAACATTTCAGTTCCGTAAGCTAAGCCAACAATTCCACCTGTTGCAACAATCACTTTACACATTTTTTCAATGTGGTCAACCGTGATGTATTCTTCGTAATTCAAAACTTTTCGGGCAATAATCATCAAAGTCAAAACCATCGCAAAACCACTAAAAATAGCTCCCGCAACAAAATAAGGTGGGAAAATTGTCGTGTGCCAGCCAGGAATTACTGAAGTTGCAAAATCCATACTTACAATCGTGTGAACAGAAACAACCAAAGGAGTTGCCAAAGCTGCCAAAAGCATGTAAACAGTTTCGTAGCGATTCCAGGTGCGGACTGAACCATTCCAGCCAAAACTTGTGAAACGATAAATTGCTTTTTTGATTTTTGATTTCGCTCTGTCCCGCATTGTTGCCAAATCAGGAATTAATCCGATGTACCAAAAAACAAAAGAAATTGTGAAGTAAGTGCTAATCGCAAAAAAATCCCAAAGCAGCGGCGAACGAAAATTTACCCACAAAGGACCACGAAAGTTAGCGTAAGGAGCAATCCAGTAAAAAAGCCAGGGTCTTCCCATGTGAATTATCGGGAAAACTCCAGCACACATTACCGCAAAAATTGTCATCGCTTCTGCGGAACGGTTAATCGAAGTTCTCCAACGTTGGCGGAAAAGGAACAGAATTGCAGAAATCAAAGTTCCTGCGTGCCCAATTCCAACCCAAAACACGAAATTTGTGATGTCAAAAGCCCAACCTACAGTCTTGTTAAGTCCCCAGGTTCCAATTCCTGTTTTGATTTGGTAAACAACAGACACAAATCCAACCATGACCACCGAAAATGAAACCAAAAATGCAATCCACCAACGTTTTGTAGGTCCTCTCTCAAGTGGTCTCGCAACGTCTTCAGTTACCTGG
>JADZEA010000094.1 GCA_020850775.1 bacterium | reverse complement strand
TGAACCTTCAAACTCGCTTGCACTTGACCTCTCAACTGCCGTTTCCTTTGCTAAAAATTCCATTAACTTTAACGAAAACACGGATGAAAACTTAACTCAAAATAAAACCTGGCTACTTCCACTCGTTGAAAAAAATGGAAACACAAACTTTAAATTTGTTCACGAAGTAAGGTTAAAAACCAAAAACCCGCTCGGAAACTGGCTGAGTTTCGTTGACGCTCAAACTGGCGAAATCCTCTGGCGGTTCAACACACTGAGAAACGAAACTTTCAGCGGAAACGTCAACGCTCTCGTTGAACCCGAAGTTCCAAACAACCAAACACAGGTTTTTCCGCTTAAAAACGCAAAACTTACAATTAACTCAACTTCTCAACTCACAACAGACGCAAACGGAAATTTTTCAACAACGATTTCAAATTCAGGTTCGCTTCCGATTACTTCGTCGCTTCAGGGAACCTGGATTAAAGTTCTCAACGAAAGCGGAACAAACGCAAGCTTTTCAGGTTTCATCACCGCAAACAGCCCTTACAACTTAGCCTGGACAAGTTCAAACAGCACACTTGAACAAACTGACGCTTACTACCACGCAAACCTTGCTCACGATTACGTCAAAGCACTCCAAAATAATTTTACAGGTGTTGATTACCAAATGAACTGCAACGTAAACATTAACGACAACTGTAACGCTTACTGGGACGGTTCTTCAATCAATTTTTTCCTTGCCGGCGGAGGCTGTAACAACACTTCAAGAATCGCTGACGTGATTTATCACGAGTACGGACACGGAATCACAGAAAAACAGTACGGAAGTTTTTCTCCTTCCGGTGCAATGCACGAAGGTTTTTCGGATTACTACGCAAACACGATTCGTAACAATCCTTTAGTCGGGCTTGGATTTTACTCAAACGACCCAAACTCTTACCTGAGAACTTCCGATAACACAAAAATGTATCCGCAGGATTTGACCGGCGAAGTCCACGATGACGGCGAAATCATCGCCGGCGCTTTGTGGGAACTCCGGGTTTTGATTGGACAAACTGCAACCGACACACTTTTTCACTGGGCAAGGTACGGTTACGCTGATAATTTTGAAGATTACCTGATGGATTTAGTTTTGGCTGACGACAACCCAACTTTAATGTTCGGCGGAGACAACAACATAAACAACGGAACTCCACACATCAACCAAATTTTTAATGCTTTCTCTACTCAGCACGGAATTGGTTTGCCAACTTCAATTATCCACACTCCACTTGAAAACACTACCCCAACAACTACGCCTTTTATCGTTACTGCCGAAGTCTCAACCGGTGTAATCATTAATCCTGTTCTAAAATACTCAATCAACAACGGACAAACCAACTCTGTTCCGATGACCTTGTTTGGAACAAACCAAATTCAGGCTACGATTCCCGCTCAACCTGCCGGAACTGTGGTAAAATATTTCATCTCTTTAGCCGGCGGAGTAAACACTGCTCCGGCTGACACTTCAACAGGTGGTTACCTGTTTTTTGTCGGTACAACAGTAAATTCTTTTGAAGACTTTGCCGAAACGGACAACGGATGGAGTTTAGGAATTCCCGGCGACAACGCAACAAGCGGAATCTGGGTTCGTGCAAATCCTGTCGGGACACAAACAAACGGCGAACAGGTTCAGCCTGAAGACGACCAAACAACTTTAGGAACAGATTGTTTCGTAACAGGAAACGGAACTGCCGGCGGAAGTCCTGGTGCAAACGACGTTGACGGCGGAATCACTACTCTGCTTTCCCCTGTTTTTGACGCAACAAGTATTATTTTTCCTGTTGTTTCTTACTACCGCTGGTACACAAACGACCAGGGAGCAAATCCGGGAACAGATTTTTTCACTGTCCAAATCTCAAACGATTCAGGAGCAAACTGGACAACTCTTGAAAACACTCAGGTTCCTAACCACACCTGGGAAAGGTTCAGATTTTTGATTTCTGACTACGTAACACCGACCGCTTTTTGCCAGCTGAAATTCATCGCAAAAGATGAAAACTCAGGTTCTTTAGTTGAAGCAGCGGTTGACGACATCACGGTTTTTGGTTTTGGCGGGCTTGTTGAAATTTTTCACACTCCACTGAAAGACACTGAAAACGACTCAGTTTCCTACTTAGTTGCTTGTCAGGTCAACTCAGCAAACCAACTTACCGCAAACTCTCCGCTGCTTTCCTACACGACTGACGGAACAAACTTTACCGACGTGCTTTTGGTTCAGGGAGCAGTTACTTACTTCGGTGAAATTCCCGTTCAAAATTACGGAACAACAGTAACCTACAAAATTACAGCTTCAGACGTTGTTGGAACCACAACAGTTACTCCTGACGTAACTTTTTACGTTGGTTTGGATACGCTTCCGCCAGTGATTTCAAACCTGAACGCTGTTTTGGGAGTTCCTTCTGTTTTCAGTGCACACATTTTTGATAATCTTGAAGTTGACGTTGCAAACACTTTCCTGAAATTTACAGTGAACGGCGGAACTGAACAAAGTTTTGCTGTTGCAAGCAGTGGAAACGATAATTTTTACTCAAACGCAACAATCAGTTTAGTTTCCGGCGACGTCATTAATTATTATTTTGTAGCACAGGATTTGGCACAGGCACAAAACATTTCTTACTCAGACACTGTTACAATAATTTTTACGAGTTTGAACGATGCTTCAAACGAACCACAAACTTTTAAACTTTCGCAAAATTTCCCAAATCCTTTCAATCCGACAACTAAGATTAATTATGAATTAAAAATTAATAATAAAGCGAGACTAACAATCTACAATATTATTGGTGAAAAAGTTCGTGAGTTTGCACTTGAAAAGCCAAAAGGTGAAATTGTTTGGGATGGAAAAGACGAACGCGGAAACACAGTTTCTTCAGGAGTTTACTTTTACCAACTCAAAACTACTGACTTTACGGACACTAAAAAAATGATTTTGTTGAAGTAGAATTTTTAGAAAACAGATTTTTTGAAAAGGACAAGCTGAAAGGTTTGTCCTTTTTTTTGTTCTGGAAAGCGTAACTTTTGTCTGAACACGGATTTTTGGGATTTTAAGGACAGGATTTTTCTGAAAGCGTAAACCCCGCTAAGAAGCGTGGATTCCGCAACTTTTTTTCAGCGGGTTTTACCGCTTCTTAGCGGAACTCACGCTGGTTGTTCTGAAAGCGTAAACCCCGCCAAGAAGCGTGGATTCCGCAACTTTTTTCCGCAAGGTTTTTTTAAAGCGGGTTTTACGCTTCTTAGCGGAACTCACGCTGGTTGTCTGAACACGGATTTTTGGGATTTAGCGTAAGCCCCGCTAAGAAGCGTGGATTCCGCGAAGTTTTCAGTGAGAGCCTCACCCAGAAGTGAGACACTCACAAACCTAAACGTGAGGGTCTCACTTGCAGTCAGACTCTCACTTCTTTAAGCGGGTTTTACGCTTCTTAGCGGAACTCACGCTGGTTGTTCTGAAAGCGGAACTTTACTTGAGCATTTGAAGTTCTAAGTCAACAGGTTTTTCACTCAAATCAATGTCAAAAAGTTTCAAAAGCGTCTCAAAAACTACTTCCTGACTAACTTTGTTAAAAATTTTTGAGCCTCTTCCCGAGTAAGTTACAACTTGATAATTATCAGTAACTTCAGCCATTTTTGCTGCAGTTTCGATTGAAGTTTGCAAGCCACCGATTTGGTCAATTAATTTTACTTTTAAGGCTTGCTCACCAAACCAAACACGTCCACCAGCAACTTTTCGGACTTCCTCTTCACTCAAATTTCTACCTTCTGAAACAAGTTTAACAAATTTTTGGTAAAAATCATCAATCAAATCATCAAGCATTTTTTTCTCTTCGGCAGTCATTTTTCTGCTCGCCGAAAACATGTCTGAATGTTCGCCTTCTTTGAAAATTTCGTTGTGAATTTTTAGTTTTTCGTAGAGTTTTGCAACAACAGGTTTACTTGCAACAACTCCGATGCTTCCCGTAACGGTCAAACTGTTTGCAACGATTGTGTCTGCCTTTGCCGAAATCCAGTAACCACCGGAAGCAGCTGCGTTTCCCATTGAAACAACGATTGGAACTTTTGTTTTTTCTTTTGCTTCTTCAACAGCATTTAAAATTTCGTCAGAAGCGATTCCACTTCCACCACCGGAATCAACTCTTAAAACAATTGCAGCAAGGTTTTGCTGTTTTGCGGCTTTTTTGATTTGCCTGACAACAGTTTCAGAACCCATAGTTTTTCCGCCAAAAATAAAATCGTTACTGCTTTCTCCGGTATTAATTCCACCAGAAACACTTACAACAGCAATCGTTGGTGGAACTGACCATTGTTCTTTCCAGTAAGTTCGGTCTGAAACATCAATCAATTTTACTTCTTTGTCGCCTGTAAGTTCTTCAACAGCTTCGTCGTACCAACCAATCCTGTCAATCAGGTGAAGCCTTAGCATTTCTTCCGCACTGAAAAGCCTGCCATCACAAATCTTTTCAACTTCCTGAAGCGGAATGTTTCTGCCTTCTGCAATCGCTCTTGTAAGCACGTTGTAGCTTGTTTTTACCAGCCCGTCAATCAGTTCTTTTTGTTTTGAAGTGGTTGAGTCTGTGTACTGTGTGTGAAAAGTTGATTTGTAATCGCCTGCCGTTGTTGCGTCCCACTCAATTCCAAATTTTTCAAAAAATGATTTTAATCTGTTCATTTCTAAAGAGACACCAAAATTTCCACCACCGGTTGACCTTGGAATCACAATTTTACTTGCAGCAGAAGCTACGTACATTTCTGAAGCACTTATTCCTTCCGGAAGGTAGGCTACGACTTTTTTCCCGGACTCTCCAAAATCCACGATTGCTTCACGAATTTCCTCAAGATTTGCACTAATCGGACCGATAAAACCACCTGAAAGACCTTCAATTTTTATTACAATTCCTTTAATTTCTTTATCCTTTTTTGCATTTTTAAAAGTCTTAATCACTTCTGAAACACTTTTAGATTTTCCACCAAAAAGTGAGGAAGAGCCTTCGTCTGAATAATTTCCACTTAGTTTGATTAATGCGTAATCATCAATAAAAGGGATTGTTTTTGCACTGTTTTTAAAATCCTGATGAGTCAAAAGCTGAAGGTTGTAAGCAGGAGAACCAAAACTTTTGTCTGCTCCTGAAACATTAATTTTTCGTGTTAAAAATCCACCACTGTAAGTCAAACCTGCTGTAACGGTTTTTCCTTCTGAAGCATAATTTCCGGAAACTGAAATTCCGTAAGGTAAATTGAATTCTGTTCCGGCTTTCCAGTTGTTTTTTTTCTTGTCAATGTTTCGCGTAACTTCTGCCGAAACTGTTACAAATTCTTTGTAAGGACGAGTTGAAATTCCCACAATTAAATTTTCGTCAAGCTCAAGAAAATTAAGCCTTTTGTTGTTGATGTTTTCCCATTTTGCAGCGGCAGAAAGAAATCTCCAGGGTCTGTAAAGCCAGCCTAAACTGTAATTTGTGTCATTGTCGTAAGTTGAACGAATCCAGTCAACCGAGTAACCCCAGGAAAAAATCTTGTTTCCGAAACCTTGCGAGAAGGTCCACTTGTTAGAGTTAAAAAATTTGTTGTTAATTTTTGTGTTTGAATTTGTGTAAAAAGGTAAGTCTGAATTTCTTTCCCAGGCAAAGCCAAATTTTCCTGCCTGAATCCCAATTCCACCTTGTTCAACATCTCTGACGTTTGAACCAAGTGAGAAAAAAAGATTAAAATCTCTGTCGTAAGCAAGCCCTGCAGGATTTAAAATCCCGCTTCTCGCATCGTCAATCACAGAAATAAATTCGTTTTTTTTGATGTAGCTTTGTCTGTAGCTTTCCTGCCCAAAAGCTGTAGAAAAAGCTAAAATTGTCAGGCTTAAAAATAAAACTGTTTTCATTGTTCTTCTCCAAAATTAAAATTAAAAATTACCTTACTTAAAATGCCTGAAACTGTTGCAAAAAAATTTTGTGTTTGTTTGGTGAAACAGAAAAATTACCTTTTGAAAATCAATTTTTGTAAGAGGTAGAAAATGTTTAAGTCGCTAAGTTTGCTGGTTGTTTTAGTAAATTTTACAGTTTTGTTTTGTCAAACTAAAGGAAATCAAAAGATGAGTGAAAATTTTGTTCCCGAGTGGTCAAAAAAAGTTGTTTGGTATCAGATTTTTCCTGAACGTTTCCGTAACGGAGACAAAAACAATGACCCGAAAATTGAAAATCTTGAAGGTGCTTACCCTCACGACGTAAATTCAATCTGGCAAGTTCATCCCTGGAACTGTGATTGGTACGAGCTTGAGCCTTACGAGCAAAAGAACGGAAAAGGCATTTGGTTCAACATCCAAAGAAGGCGTTTTGGTGGCGATTTACAAGGAATTCTTGATAAACTTGACTACTTGCAGGAGCTTGGAATCACAGCGGTTTACCTGAATCCAATTTTTGAAGCACCTTCAAGCCACAAGTACGACGGAGCAACTTACCACCACGTTGACCCGAATTTTGGACCAAATCCTGAAGAAGACAGGAAATTGATTGCAACGGAAGTGCCTGACGACCCAAAAACCTGGGTTTGGACTTCTGCGGACAAACTCGCTTTAAAGCTGATTGAGGAACTTCACAAACGAAAAATGCGGATAATTTTTGACGGCGTTTTTAATCATTTTGGAATTAACAGCTGGGCTTTTCGCGATGTTGAAAAAAAACAGCAAAACTCACGGTTTAAGGATTGGTTTGTTGTGCGAAGCTGGAAAGACGAAAAAAAACCTGAAAGCAAGTTTGATTACAACGGTTGGTACGGAGTTCGTGAACTTCCTGAAATTCAGGAAAACACGCAAAGTTTTCGCGACTACGTTTGGGCAATCACAGAACGTTGGATGAAACCAAACGGAAAAGTTGAAAACGGAATTGACGGTTGGCGGCTTGACGTAGCTTTTTGCGTTCCACACGATTTTTGGAAGGATTGGCGGAAACACGTAAAATCAATCAACACAGAGGCTTACCTGACAGCAGAAGTAATTGAGCCAGTTTCTGAGCTAAAACCTTACCTTCAAGGTGATGAGTTTGACGCAGTGATGAACTACAATTTTGCTTTTGCAAGTTCTGAATTTTTTATTGATGAAAAAACGAGAATTTCTGTAACGGAATTTGATAAACTTCTGGTAGATTTACGGAATGCTTTCACAAGTTCAGTTGCTTACGGAATGCAAAACCTTTTCGGAAGCCACGACACGCACAGAATCGGCTCTGCAGTTGCGAATCCGGACATCGGAAAATACAGAAATTGGGGTGATTTTTTTGGAAAATCCAAGGGCGAAAACCAAAACTACGATGTTAGAAAACCGAACGAAGAGCAAATTAAAAAGCAAAAACTTTTTGTGATTTTCCAAATGACTTACGTTGGTTCGCCAATGATTTATTACGGAGACGAAGCAGGAATTTGGGGAGCAAACGATCCTTGCTGCCGTAAACCAATGATTTGGGAAGACTTACGTTACAAAGATGAAACTTACCTTCCTGAAGGTTCAATGCGGCTTGTGCAAAACGAAGTAAAATTTGACGGAGACCTTTTTGAACACTACAAAAAGCTGATTTCAATTCGCAACTCACAAAATGCTTTGCAACTTGGCGATTTTAAAACTGTTTTGATTGACGACCAAAAGGAACTTTACGCTTTTTCACGAAGTTACAAAAATGAGCAAGTGATTGTTTTACTGAACAACAGTTTGGAAAAACAAACTTGTAATTTCAAACTTGAAGGAAACTTTCAAGACGTTTTAAACGAAAAAGCAAGCTACAAAAAAGGTCAGCAAAAATTTGAACTTGAGCCAAAATGGGCAAAAATTTTAGTTAGAAAAAATTAGAAAGAAATTTTTATGAGAAAAATCATTTTAGTAATTTTTGTGCTTCTGTTACAAGTTAGTTTTGCACAGGAAATGACTTTGCAACAAGTTTTGGAAAAAGCTAAAGAACAAATCAAAAAACAAGATGAAATTTTACAAAACTACGAGATTGAGATGAAAACTACCGAATTTACGAATGAAAAAGGCAAGGTAAAATTTGATACGAGCTACACGGAAATCCAAAAGTTTGAGAACGGAATTCAGGTGAATCAAAAAATTAAGGGAACCAAAGAGCCAAAAAAGAACGAAAAAAAAGAAAGTATTGGCTTTGATTTTTACGAAATTTTTAATGAGAAAAACAATAATTACAAACTTGTAAAGAGTAAAAATGACCAGGAAATTACTTTGGAAGTAATTCCAAAGCAAAAAAGTGAGGAGAATTTTAAGGGTTACTTTTATTTTTTGAAATCTCCGTTTAAGTTTTTACGGGCAGAACTTGAGCTGGACAAAAACCCAAGTTTTGTAGATAAAATGCAAAATAGAATTGTTTTTGGAGATTTTCAGGGAGCTACAATCGTAAAATCAATGGAAGTAAGCGTCAAGGCTTCGTTGATTTTTGTTTTTTCAATTGACAAAACTGTCAAAGTTGAAATGAATTACAAGTAAAAATTTTAACAGGAAAAACTGTTCCCCAAAAAAATTGTAATTGTGATTTTTGTCTCTTGAAAAGTTGTAATGAAAGTAATAAATTGATTTTTAAATTATTTGGAAGAAGAGAATGTTAGTAAACGGTTCAAAAAGAGGTTTTTCAAACGAAGAACTAAAAATTCTTTATAAAAATAAAGTGATTTCAAAAAATGAAAATGGTTTTTTTACTGTGGTTTCCATACTTGAAAATGCCGAAGTTTGTATTGAGGATTTTTACTTTTTCCTTGAAAAGACGTCAGAATTAGCTGTTTTCAGGATTCGCCAAATTGATGAAAAGCTAAAAAAATGCGAGTTTAACGAGTTTGAAAAGAAATCATTTTTTTACGCTCAAAGGTTCATTTTCCAACAAATTTTCCAACAAGCTGAGCAGTTTTACACTACAAGGGCAAACTTTTCGTTTTTTGTTAGCGAACAGTGTTTTGCAAGTTTGATTGTTGAAAAGATTTTGCGATTTACTGAAAATGTTGATAAAAATCTGCTTAACGAAAATATCAGAACAGGTGAAAACCCTGATTTGTTTATTGATTACCTTGCTGAAACTATTAAATCAACTACCGTTTCATTTTTTAGAATTCCAAAAGAAAAAATAGAAAATTATTGGCAGTATTCTAATTTAATTAATATCTTATCTAAATTATTGTAATGTTTTTTCTGCTTATTTTTTTACTGAGTTTCGGTAAAGTGTTCGCACAGGAAAAAATAATTACACCTGAAAAATTTGTAAGCACTTCAATTGAAGCAATAAAAAAACCGTTCACAACCGATAAAAATTTTTGGCTAAAAACAAGTTTAGTTTCAGGAACTGTCGTTGTTTCTTCGTTTTTAGACAGACCAATCAAGACTTTCAGCCAAAAAAATAAAAGCCCGTTTTTAAATCACGTTTCAGATTTTGCGGAAAGTTTTGGGAATGCTTACGGAACAACCGGAATTTCTTTAGGTTTGGTTTTTGCGGGATTTTTACGAAAGGATAACTACCAAACAAACACGGGAATTCAAAGTTTTCAAGCACTTGCGGGAACTTCGGTTCTTGTTTTTAGTTTTAAAAGTGCTTTTGGAAGGGAACGACCAACAAAAACAAACGATAACTATAATTTTAAAGGAATTGGTTTTCACAATCACAAAAACACCTCTTTTCTTTCAGGGCATTCAGCGGCAAGTTGGTCGGTTTTGACTGTTGTTGCAGAACGCTACTACAAAAATACTGTTGTAAAAATTACTTCTTACGGAATTGCCGCTACTGTTTCACTAAGCAGAATTTATCAGAACAAACATTGGTTGTCAGATGTTGTTGCAGGCTCATTTTTGGGATACTTTATTGGTAAAATGGTTGTAAAAATAAACAAAGACCCAAAATTTTCTTTTACCCCTTTTCTCTCTGAAAAACAAAGTGTTTTATTGGTGAGTTACAGTTTTTAGTTTTTTTAGCGTAAACCCCGCTAAGAAGCGTGGATTCCGCAAGTTTTTTCCGCAACTTCTTCTTTTAAGCGGGTTTTACGCTTCTTAGCGGAATTCACGCTGGTTGTTCTGAAAGCGTAACTTTTGTCTGAACACGGATTTTTAGGATTTTCAGGATTAACGGGATTTTTGGTTTAGCGTAAACCCCGCTAAGAAGCGTGGATTCCGCAACTTTTCGCGGGTTTTACGCTTCTTAGCGGAATTCACGCTGGTCAAAAAAAAATCTTTGTTTTTCAAAATATTTTATTTTAATTTTAAAAAAATTTTAATATTTAATTTAAGGAACTTAAAATGAAAAATCTTACAAAGGCACTTTTATCAGGTGCATTAGTTGTTGGTATGGCTGGAGTTTCTTCTGCCCAATACTTTGTTACCACTGCTCATTACATAACAGGAAGTGTTAATGGAACTCACCCATTAGAAGCTTCAGTAATTGCTACAGAGATTAATATTGACACATTTCCTGGCTTTCCTTTCAACGTACATTATGATTATGATGTAACTGGTGTAAATGGTAGCACAGGTGTTGCTTATAATCCGAATGCTGGAACAGTATATGGTGGTGGACTAATAGCATGGAATTTTGCCAGCTTAGGTCCTGCTTTTTCAGGAAATGCAGGTTTTAGCACTTACGAATTTATTCATACCCTAAGCCAAGCTGATTGGGCAACACCAAACCAAGTTGTTACAACAGGTGTACAAACACTTCCAGCAGGAACAACTTCTGGTCAACAAGAATTGTTGTGGTGTACTGGCAGCAACGTATATTTTGACGATGCTATACCTGCTACTGGCGATTTGGTTCCAACTTCACTTGTTTCAACTTCATCAACAAATGCCACACAAAGCTACACACCACAAATTCAAATCAGCAACCTCGAAATAAGTCTGACCTCTTCACCTCCCACAACTGCAACTATGGAAATCTCTTTTGGCGGAAACCTGATTTACACAAACACTCAAAACATCCCTGCAATTTTACCTGCTTCAAGCCAAAATTTCAGTTTTGCACCTCTCACACCTTACAGAAGCGGAACTTACGAAGTGCTTGTTTACACTGAACTTGTCGGGGATGCAAACCCGCAAAACGACACACTGACAACAAGTTTTGAAGTTTTGGGAGACGTTGCACTCAACGAGTTTTTGCCTTTTGGAAACTCACAGTTTGACCCGACTTTCACGGAGTTTTTTGAAATTGCAAACGCCACAAACAATGCTTTGAACATTTCAGGCTGGCAAATCCGAAACTCAGCAAACCAAACAATCACAGTTGCAAGCGGAACAACGATTCCTGCAAACGATTTTTTTGTTTTCACAAAGTACTCAAACTTACTAAACGGCGGTTTACCTTTTGACTACGCTTTCAACCCGACAAGTTTCACGCTTGGAGACGCAACAGATTTTATCGTTGTGAAAGACGCAGGCGGAATTTTAGTGGATTCAGTTTTTTACGACGGAAGCTGGAACACAGTTCAGGGCGAAGCCTTTGAAAGAAAAAACGTAAAACTTGACCCGCTTAACGCACTTTCCTGGTGCAAGGGAACGACAGTTTTCGGAACAGAAAACAACAAGGGAACTCCCGGAAGTGCTTCTTCCTGCCTTTCACAGCTTGCTGACGGCTCTTTGTCGGTTGCAACTTTAAATTTCGGAAACGTTGCTCTTTCGGATTCGTCAGAAATCAGCGTTACACTTTACTCAAGCGGCACAGCAACCTTAACCGTAAGTTCCTTAACGATTTCAGGCACAGGTTTTTCAACTGACCTGACCGGAATTTCAGTTGCTTCGGGAGGCTCTGCAAATTTTAGCGTAAAATTCAAGCCTGAGTTTGAAGGTGTTTCACAAGGCAACCTTGAAATTTTCACAAACGACTGGAACACGGCAAGTTACACAGTTTCACTCAGCGGAACAGGAATTGACGGGATTGCACCAAGTCAGATTTTGGATTTTCGGTTAGCCTCACACAGCGGAACGAGTTTGAAACTTAAGTGGACAGCAACCGGCGACGACTTGTCAAGCGGCACAGCAACAAGTTACGAACTCCGCAGAAGCACAAGCGAAATCACTGAAGCAAATTTTAGCAGCGGAACTTTAGTTTCAAACCTGCCAACGCCTTCAGCAAGCGGAACAACTGACAGCGTAACGGTCAGCGGACTTACAAGTGGCACGCAGTACTACTTTGGAATCAAAGCAATTGACAACGCCGGCAACACAAGTCCTCTTTCAACGGCAACGAGTTTTGGCAGGGCAGAAATCACTTCAATCACGGATGTTAACAACGACAACGGTAAAGCGGTGAGAATTGTTTTTAACGGAAATTTTAATGATTACACGATTGGAACAGGTTTGAACACAAATCAGTACGCAATTTTAAGAAAAGTTAATCCGCTTTACGCACCTTCAGGCAAAGTTTACACGAACCAAACGCTTGAAAGTTTGCCGAGCGGAAACTGGGAAGTTGTTGGAAGCATTCCAGCTTTTGGAGAAACAAGCTACACGACAGTAGTTCCGACTTTAGCGGATTCCAACTCAACCGGAACACACGAGTTTGAGTTTTTAGTCAGGGCAGTGAGCATTGTTTCGCCGACGATAAATTCAGTTTCAGGCGTTGTAACGGGCTACTCAAAGGATAATTTATCGCCTCCGGTTCCTGTAAATCCAAGTTTTACAAACAACGGAAACGGCACAATTACAGCAAACTGGAACACGGTTTACGCAAGCGATTTGGCATTTTACACAATTTACGTTCAGTTTAGCGACGAAAGTTACAGTTTGGTTTCGCAGGTTGTTCCGTCAGGCAGTGCGGTTCAAAGCTACACTTTCAGCGCAGTTCCAAACGCTTTTGCTTACTTTGTCGGAAGCCTTGACGAGAACGGAAACGAGGGTTTGCCACCTTTTGACAGGATTACGAGTTTGGAAGTTGAAGTAGTTGGAAACGACGTTGTTTTGAGTTGGCTTGGCAAACTGAACGCTGTAAACTACAAAATTTACAGAAGTGTAAAACCTGATTTAACTGGTTCCGTTCAAATCGGGACTTACACAGCAAACGGTGTTTCGCCT
>JADZEA010000093.1 GCA_020850775.1 bacterium | reverse complement strand
TTATTGATTCCTTACAAATTGGAATTGGAAGCAGAATTTTTGGAGTTAACCTTGAAAAGCCACGGCACAAACTTGAGAAAAATTTATTTTTTGATGAAGTTGCAATTTTGAGGAGTTTACCTTCAACGATTAGTGTAATTATCAAAGAAAAAGTGTTGGTTGCTTGGGTTGACTGGGAAAATGAAAATTTACTTTTGAGTAACGAAGGAATTTTACTGCCTCATCTTCCACCAACAGGAGTTCGTAACTTGCCATTAATTTCAGGAGTTAAGCCCGATTCTACAAAAATTGGTGAAGTAAGCAAAAACAAAGATTTGATTTTGGCAAAGGATTTTTTGCTTGCTTTTGACAGGAGAGAAGACGAAAATTTTGTTAAGAATGACCTGAAAACTAAGATTTCGCAAATTGTTGTTTCTGTTAACGAAGGGATGACGATTTTCCTTACGAGTTTCAACACTCCAGTAATTATTGGCAGTGATAATTTTGATGTGAAAATTGAAAAATTAAGTACATTCCTGAAAGAAATGGAAAACGAAAGTAAAAGTAAATTTGATTTGTTGGAACACATAGATTTAAGGTATGAAAATCAAATTGTTGTAAAGAAAAAAGTAAACAAAAATAGAGTAAGCAATGAAAAAAATTAATAGAATTGTAGGTTTAGATATTGGTACGACAAAAGTTTGTGCAATAATTGCAGAAATTTCAGCGGAAGGTCCGCCAAAAATTGTGGGAATTGGAAACGCAACATCCGAAGGCTTGTTTCAAGGAGTTGTTGTCAACCTTGAATCAACAATCAAATCGGTTAGAAAAGCAGTTGAAGAGGCACAATTAATGTCAGCCACAACTGTTACGGATGTTTATCTCGGAATAGCAGGTGAACACATTAAGAGCCTTAATTCAAAGGGAGTTGTTGCAATTTCAAATTCTGATGGTGAAATTACGAAAATTGATGTTGAACGAGTAATTGATTCAGCGAAAGCCATTAAGCTACCGACTGACAGACAAATAATTCATGCAATTCCCCAAAAATACATCGTTGATGAACAAAAAGGGATAAAGGACCCCATTGGAATGAGTGGTTCAAGACTTGAAGCTGAAGTTCATCTTGTTACAGGAGCAATAACTTATGTGAAAAACCTCGCAAAAGGTGTTGAAAAAGCAGGTTTGAATGTTAAAGGTTTTATTTTACAACCACTTGCTTCAAGTTATGCAACTCTTTCAGAAGATGAAAAAAAACTTGGAGTTGTCGTACTTGATATTGGCGGTGGAACAACTGACATTGCAATTTTTACTGATGAATCCATTAGATTTACGGGAAGTGTTGCAATTGCCGGAGAAATGGTAACCCAAGATATTTCAAAGGTTTTTGGAATTTCCTACGAACAAGCTGAAATTGCCAAAAGGAAACACGGAGTTGCGGATAAAACGACAGTTAGTGAAAAAGATTTTATTGAAATTCCTGGTTTAAACAACCGTCCAACTAAAAAAATCAGTCTCTATGAGTTAAGTTCTGTGATTGAAGCAAGAATAAAAGAACTTTTCCAACATTCACTTGAACAAATGCAACGTTCTCCGGACTTTGACCATTTACACGCAGGTTTGGTTCTGACTGGTGGAGGCTCAATTTTGCCCGGAATTGAAAACGTTGCAAGAGAAGTTTTTGAAATGGAAGTAGTTAAAGGACTTCCACAAAAATTCGTTGGGCTTTCTGACGTTGCTAAAAGCCCTGTTTTTGCAACAGGAGTTGGTTTAGTGCTTTACGGTTCAGAACTTGAAAGGAATGGAATTTCTTTTTGGGAACAGGAAGAAGAAAAAAAACCTGTTGCCATAACACCTGAGAAAGAAAAAACCGTTACGGAAACACAAAAACCAGTTCCTCCAAAACCAGAGGGGGAAACAAAAACAGAAGACGGGGAAAGCTTTGAAAAAATTAGCGATGAAAGTTTTATTGATAAAATTATCCGATACTTAAAATATTTTTTCTAAAATGTTTTGGGATTTTAAATCAAAATTTTATGACTTTGCAAGAAACACTTTGGTGATTGGCTGGATACTTGGAGAAGAAAATCAGGCGATAAAAAATTTATTATTTTTTCTACCTGAACGACCTGATTTTAAAGTACTTGATGTTGCAACCGGAACAGGAAATGTTCTGAAATTACTTCCGAAAAATTATTTTGCAGTTGGGATTGACAAAAGTTTTTCAATGCTAAAAAAGGCAAAAAACACAGAAAAAACTTTTGTAAATTGTGATACTTTAAGATTGCCTTTTAGTAGTTCAAGTTTTAATTTATTAACTTGTGTCGGATTAGTTGAGTATGTTTTTGACGTTGAAGCCCTTTTAAAAGAACTAAATCGTGTTCTGATAAAAAATGGATTTCTCTTAATTACGATTTCACACACAAGAAAATTAAACTTTTTCAGGTTTTTTTTGGGTGAAAAAATATTTTTACGCAATCCTCTAATTTTTGAGAAGAATTTTAAAGAAAATGGTTTTAAATTAGTTGCTAAGAATACGACTTTACTTCAAACACAATTTCTTTTAGAGAAGGAGACATGAAAATATGCCCATAACAATAGATGATAGTTTTACACCATCGCAAGGAGCAATGATAAAAGTTGTTGGCGTTGGTGGAGCAGGTAGCAACGCAGTTAACACAATGATTGACCTTGAACTTTCAGGAGTTGAATTTATTTCCGTTAATACTGATATTCAGGCATTAAGCTCTAACAAAGCAAAAACCCACATTCAAATTGGTAAAAAAATCACTGAAGGACTTGGAGCAGGAGCAGATCCAAACGTTGGTGAAAAATCAGTTCAGGAAGATTCTGATTCAGTCAAAGATGCAATTAAAGGCTCTCACATGGTTTTTATCACTGCTGGAATGGGAGGCGGAACAGGAACCGGAGCAGCGCCGGTTGTTGCAAAAATTGCCAAAGAAACAGGAGCTTTAACTGTTGGGATTGTTACAAAGCCTTTTAAGTTTGAGGGAAGCCGTAGAATCTCCATTGCTGATAAAGGAATTGAAAATTTGAGAAATCAAGTTGATACTTTGATTGTCATTCCTAACCAAAAATTAATGGAAATAAATAAAGGCTCTTTAACAATTAAAGACGCTTTCAGAGAAGCTGACAGAGTTCTTTACAGAGCAACAAAAGGAATTTCAGACATTATTAAAGGTACCGGTTACATTAATGTTGACTTTGCTGATGTTAGAGCAATTATGACAAATATGGGCGATGCAATTATGGGAATCGGAACTGGAAAAGGCGAAAAACGTGCAATTGAAGCGGCACAGCACGCAATCACAAGTCCACTGCTTGACGATGTTTCTCTAAAAGGTGCTTTAGGCGTTCTGATTAACATTACTGCTGGTTCAAACTTTTTAATGTCAGAAGTTGACCAGGCAACAGAATACATTAGGCAAGCAACAAGTGCAGACGATGCAAATGTCATTTTTGGTGTCGTGCTTGATGAAAGTTTTACAGATGAAATTCAAATAACTGTGATTGCAACCGGTTTTAACAGAAAAAAAATACAAGAAATTGATACTTTTGAAAGTGAAAATGTTAAAGAAGAAAAAGGTTTTCTCCATCAAGAACCTCAAAAACAACCGATAAAACTTGTTGAAAGGCAAATTCCTGATAGAATTGAAGTGTTTAGTAGTTTGGAAAAATCAAAACGTGAAGGGATTCCTTACACAGGACCTGTAAAAGTAGATAAAAATTCTACTGATATTGAAATCCCAACTTTTTTAAGACAAAATAAACGAAATTAACTTTTTCTTGAAAACTCTACAACTTTTCCTTTTAACTTTTAAAAAATCTAAGTTAAAAAATTATGGAACTAAAAATTCAGGTTAAAAGCGAACCAAAAAATATTAACCAGATTGAAAAATTATGCTGTAAAGCCTGCCAAAAAGCAGGTTTTACAGAAGACCAAACGGATGATTTTTCAATAGCTTTGACCGAAAGTGCAAACAATGCAATTCTTCACGGAAATAAAAGTGATGGCAATAAAAATGTTACGGTTGAATTTTTAATTGAACACAAAAAAATTATTGCAAAAATTTCTGATGAAGGAAAAGGTTTTGATGTAAAAAATATACCTAACCCTTTAGCACCTGAAAATATTTATTCTGAAAATGGAAGAGGAATTTTAATCATTCGCTCACTTGTTGATTCCGTGAGTTACGAGTTTAATGGAAAAGGCACAACAATGGTTTTAACAAAAAAAGTAGAGTAAAATAAAAAGGGTAACAAATGCAACTTCTAAAAATTTTAATTGTGTTACTTGTGTGTTTTCCCCCGGTAAAAGCACAGCATTCAATGGTTGATAAAATTCCAATGAGTTCGCTTGACCAAAACCGTGGTTTTAGTTTCCAACTTTCAACGATTGGGCTTGGTTTTGGTGGAATTTGGGGTAAACAACTTACTGGAAATATTTGGCTTAACAGCTCTGTAAGGCTTGATGTAATTCAGGAAGACGGCGATATTCCGGAAGATAATTTTGGAAATTCAGTCAATAATCAAAGCACAATTTTGATGCTTCCCTTAGTTGCTGAAATGCGTTGGTACCCAGATTTTGATGCTTTGGACAGAAGTGTCAGACCTTACCTTGGACTTGGTGCCGGACCAGTTTTAGGTTGGAGTTTTCCGCAAAGAGATGCAATTCCTGAAACAAAAAACAATTTTTCTTACGCTTTTACCGTCTTTGGAAACGTTGGTTTTGATTACCTTTACTCAAATTATTCTTATTTTGGAATGACTTTACGTTACAGTTTCATTGAGTTTCAAAAGCCACTTTTTAATCAGGATAAATCTTATTCAAATTTTGCTTTAATGGTAAGTTTTGGAAGGCTCCTTAGATGAAAAAAGTGCCTTTAGGTGTTGTAATTGCACTTTTTAGTTTTACCAGTATTGTTTTTGCTGACAAAATAATCTTGAAAAATGGCAACGAACTTGAAGGAAAAATCTTAGAAAAAACAGAAAATTCTGTAAGGTTTGAGTTTGCAAACGGAACTCGTAAGGGTGAAATGACTTTACCTCAATCCTCTGTTAAAAAAATTATTTATACAATTTCCACTTCAAACGATG
Organism: bacterium; assembly: GCA_020850775.1. Taxonomy (GTDB): domain Bacteria; phylum CLD3; class CLD3; order CLD3; family CLD3; genus JADZEA01. The sequence continues at coordinate 6,325 of JADZEA010000093.1, read as the reverse complement.
AAATTCTTTCAGATTACAAAAAACAATTAACACAAGTTGAAAAAAACTCTGCTGACGCTTGGTACAAACTTGGGCTTTGGTGTAAAAAACGTTCCGTCAAACTTGCGGTTGAAGAGAAAAACGCTTACCGTAAATCTATTGAAATCAACCCTTCGCACACAAATTCTCGTCTTGCACTTGGCTACCAAATTTACAAGGGAAAATGGATGACTGAAGATGAAATTATGCAGGCTAAAGGTTACGTTTTGTTCGAAGGTGTTTGGCAAAAACCTTCTGAAGTAAAAGAAACCATTGGAAAGAGAAAGCAAGAAATTGATGAGACAAAAACTGAAATTGAGAACCTTAAAAAAGAGTTTGAGACATTAAAAATTGATTCAACACAAAACGTAATTTATGAAAAAGGAACAATCCCAAATTCAGATAAACTTAATAACAAGCTACCGGAAAACAATCGGTAGTTTTTGTGTCTGACATTTCTTTGTGCACAAAGAAATTAACTAAAACAATAAAATTCACGAAGTTAAAATAATCAGCTGAATTTACATTAGAAAAAAACAAAAAAAATGCTTGACCTGATTAGCTCTATCAATTAAATTTGTGGCTCATTTTGAAACGGGACATAGCGCAGTTCGGTTAGCGCGCCTGCCTTGGGAGCAGGAGGCCGCAGGTTCAAATCCTGCTGTCCCGATTTTTTCTTTTGAGCACCGATAGCTCAACTGGATAGAGCAACAGCCTTCTAAGTTGTAGGTTGAAGGTTCAAGTCCTTCTCGGTGTATCTTACGGTGGTTGTAGCTCAGTTGGTAGAGTCCCAGATTGTGGTTCTGGTCGTCGCGGGTTCAAGTCCCGTCAACCACCCCTAAAATTATTTTTTTTGGTGCCTTCGTCTAGTGGTCAGGACTCAGGGTTTTCATCCCTGCAACAGGGGTTCAATTCCCCTAGGCACTGTTCTTTTATATTTTTTTTGGTGCCTTCGTCTAGTGGTCAGGACTCAGGGTTTTCATCCCTGCAACAGGGGTTCAATTCCCCTAGGCACTGTTCTTTTATTTCTTACCTTAAAATCTTTCACTAAATTATTCCTTAAAAATGCAAAACTTAATTGGCATTGGAACAGACCTTGTAGAAATTGCAAGAATTAAACAATCGTTAGAAAAGTTTGGAGAAAATTTCTTGCAAAAAATTTTTTCAGAAGAAGAAATTCTTTACTGCAAAAGTAAAAATAATTTTTTTGAAACTTTAGCAGGCAAGTTTGCAGGGAAAGAGGCTGTTTTCAAAGCATTTAAAACAAGCAGAAAAAATTTGGAGTGGAAGAGTATTAAAATCCTGAACAAGGAAGATGGTTCGCCTTTCGTAATTTTACCCCAAAATTTTGATAGTTTCCAAGTAGAAATTTCAATTTCTCACACCAAAGATTTTGCACAGGCATTTTGTGTTGTTATGAAAATTTCAGTTTGAAATATTTTGTAAGCCTTTAAATATTTCTGAAACCTTACAAAAGGGCAAAGAATTATTTTTACTCGCAGGTTTTCAAGCGTAAAAAATCAATATTTTTATTTTTAGAATTTTTAGTTTTTAGCTAAATTGCAAGTGTTGATTTTAAAATTAAAGGAGTTAGGAAAAATGTCTAAGTTAAAGCTTGCAGTTGTTGGTTCAGGTTGGATTGCACAACTTGCTCACCTTCCAACCTGGAAACAACTTGATGAAGTAGAAGTTGTTGCAATTGTGGATGTTGATGAAGGTAAAGCTACCGGAGTTGCTCAAAAATATGGAATTAAAAATGTTTTTATTGATATTTTAGAATTGCTTGAAAAAATGCCCGAAGTTGAAACAGTGGACATTTGCACGCCTACAAACCTACATTTTCCAATTGCCCAAGCGTCGCTTTTGGCAGGAAAACACGTAATTATTGAAAAACCGATGGCTACAACTTCAAAAGACGCTGAAATCCTTTGTAACCTTGCTAAAAAACAAAACAAAGAACTACTTGTTGCGATGAACCATCGTTTCAGACCCGACTCAATGATTTTAAAAAATTTTATTAAAGGTAAAGAAATTGGAGATATTTTTTTTGCTAAAGCCGGCTGGTTAAAACCAAAACCTGAAGGACTGGCTCTTAAATGGCAATCATCAAAATCAAGTGCAGGTGGTGGAGTTTTTATGGATACCGGAATTCACATCCTTGACTTGAGTTGGTGGTTGATGGGAAATCCAATTCCTAAAACTGTTTCTGCTTCTATTTGGAAAAATGGGAGACCTGCAAAAAAAAATGAGATTGAAGATTCTGTTTCGGCTTTTCTTCGCTTTGAGAATGGTTCAACTCTAAACCTTGAAACTGGCTGGACTTTTAATATTGAAAATGACCTGATTTACACGAGCCTTTTTGGAACTGAAGGAAGTGCTTTGCTAAATCCTTTAAGAATTTTTAAAAGGCTTCACGGAAAACTTGTAAACGTAACTCCTGCAACTGAAAACAAAACAATTACTTCTCAAAATTTATTCAAAAAGTCTTACCAATACGAACTTGGTCATTTTATTCAGGTAATTTTAAAGAAACAAGAAACTTATTCAAAACCTGAAGACGCAATCAAAAGGATGAAAATTATTGAAGCAATTTACGAATCCGGCTTAACAGGAAAAGAAATAATTTTGTAGCAAAGTGAAAATTTTAAACTTGTGAGTTCTTGTAAGTAATGAAAAATAAAGTGCTTCTAACAACTGTTGCTTTGCTGTTTGCTTCGTCTTTCCCTCCGCAAGCTACGGGCTTTTTGAGTTTTTTTACTTTTGTTCCTTTGTTCTTTTACCTTGAGGGAAAACCTGAAAAGCCTTTTAAAGATGGTTTTTGGTGCGGTTTTGTAGCAACACTTTTCCTGCTTTACTGGTTTTATTTGACTGTTGGGTTTGGTGCAATTGCTGCTTTTCCTTATCTTGGAATTTATTGGGGAGCAATTTTTAGTTTCTCAAAAATTATCCGTGAAAAACTACCAAAAATTCGCTACTATTTTTTCCCGTTTTTGTGGTGTACTGTTGATGCACTTTTTGATTACGGTCATCTTGCTTTTCCTTGGGTAAGGTTTGGTTACTCAATGAGTTACTATCCTGCAATCGTTCAAACTGCTGATTTAATTGGAATTAATGGAATTACTTTTTGGCTTTTGCTTGTTAATGTTTTTATTTTTGAGGTTTTAAAAAATTACCTTGAGGGAACAAAACTTTCACAAAAATTTAAACTTTACTCAGGCTTGCTTCTGTTTCCGGTTTTTTATGGTTTTTTGCGACCTTTGACACTTGAAAAATGTGATGAAACAATCAGGGTTGGGATTTTACAAACTAACGTTGACCCTTTTGAAAAATGGTATGAAAACCGTTACGAGCAACTTACAGAAATCCTGAAAAGCTACAAAGAATTAGCTCCAAAATGCGACGTTGTGATAACTCCTGAAACTGCAATGCCTTTTTATGTTCGTTCTAACGAGTTAGTTTTTGGGCAAATCAAAGAGTTTGTAAATTTTTACAAAACACCTTTTATCGTTGGCGCTCCTGATGCTCCATTAAAAAATTCAAAAGAACACTACAATTCTGTTCTGTTTATTAAACCTGAAAAAACAGAAGTTTACAACAAAGTTAAACTTGTTCCTTTTGGTGAGCGAATGCCTTTTGCAGATTATTTTCCAAACCTGAAAAATATAGAACTTGGAATTGGTGAAGGTCATTTTTCCAGAGGAACTGAAGTTAAAATTTTTTCTGTAAAAAACTTTAGAAACAAAGAAATTAAGTTTTCTGCTTCAATCTGTTTTGAATCAATTTTTGAAAATTTTATTGCCGAATCAGTTTCTAAAGGAAGTAGTTTTTTAATAAACATTACAAACGACGCCTGGTTTTCAACAAGCCACGAACAATGGCAACACTCACAAGTTAAAATTTTCCGTGCAATTGAAAACCGCAGAAGCATTGTAAGAGTTGGGAACAGCGGAATTTCAATGTTAGTTTCCCCGAAAGGTGAAGTCCTTTACAAATCAGAACTTGGCGAAAAAACTAACGTTGTTGTTGAAGTTCCAATTTGCACAAAGGAAAATTTTACAATCTTTACAAAGTTTGGAAAATACCTTAACTTTGCTTACCTTTTTGTAACACTTTTCATTGGAGTAGCGTGTATTTTTCAAAAGAAAAAACCCTGACAATTCTTGTAATTTTTTGTTTTTTCAGCTTGTTACAAGCAGAAACAAGATTTGTAAATATTTCAACGTCAATTGCAAGACCACTTGGAATGGGTGGAACTTTCGGAGCAATTGAAGATGATTTGGCTTCGGTTTTTTACAATCCTGCAACCTTTAACACTTACAGAAAAGAACAAGATTTTTCTCAGAAACAAGGTTTCATTTTTGTCGGAAATCTGATTGCTCCTTTTGTGGTCGGGAAAGATTACAAGACTTTTGGGAGACCAAAACTTGGTGCTGAAGATGGAATCAGAGTTCTTGCTTTTGGAGTAAAAAGCCTGATTTTTTCAACAACTTACGTAAAAGGTGGATTTATTTTTAACGAAGAAAGTTTTTCCGCAAAAGAAAAATCAGGTAAAAAAGAACTTTTTAATGCTTCTCACTTTGACGTTACAAACAAACAAACGGCTTTTGTGAATTTTTTTATTGCTGAAAGGGTTCGTTTAGGCATAACTTTTTCGCAAGTAAGCACAAAAACTGACAAGGAAATTGAAAAAAAAGATGGCTTAGCTTTTTCTTACGGAGTTTATTTCAAACCAAACAACAACTATCGGCTTGGAATTTACTTAAATTCAATGTCTGATTCTGTTGACACAGTTGAAGAAAGAGTTTTAAGGCTTTCCGATTCTTCAGTAAATTTTTCCTGTGCTTTTACAAAAATTGAAAATTTGATTTTAGCAGGTGAAATAAAAAACCTGACTTCAGAAGGTGGAAATGCTGCAAGAGAATTTCATTTTGGAGCAGAGTACAATCTTGTAACCCACTTAACTTTACGAAGTGGTTTTTACAAGGAAATTGGTGAAAACCCTAATTCGTTAGTCTGGACTTTTGGTTTAGGAATTTTAGACCAAAATCAGTGGAAAACTCATTGGGGAAATTTTGAACACAGAAATTATGCTTTAAATTACGCACTTGTTTTTGAAAAAAATAAAATTGAAAATAATGTTTGGCACGTTTTGAGTTTTTTAGTCAGGATTTAAAAAAGGACAAAAAAATGTTTGGAAAAATACGAAAAATCCATTTTGTAGGAATTGGCGGAATTGGAATGAGTGGAATTGCTGAATTACTTTTGATTAGAGGTTACAAAATTAGCGGTTCAGACGCAAAACTTTCACCAATCACTGAAAGATTGGCAAGTCTTGGAGCAAAAATTTACGAAGGACACAACTCTGAAAACGTAAAAGATGCTGAAGTTGTTGTTTATTCTTCAGCGGTTAGTGAGGAAAATCCTGAACTCGTTTTGGCAAGGGAAAAGTTTGTTCCGACGATTAAAAGAGCGGAAATGCTTGGAGAACTGATGAGAATGAAATTTGGAATCGGGATTGCGGGAACTCACGGAAAAACTACAACAACTTCAATGACAGGACTTGTTCTTTCTAAAGGTAATTTTGACCCGACAATTATTGTTGGTGGAATTTTCAAAAATCTTGGAACGAACCAAAAAGCAGGAGACAGCCAATACCTTGTTGTTGAAGCTGATGAATTTGACAGGACTTTTTTATCGCTAACTCCTTCAATTGCAGTAATTACAACTTTAGAAGCCGAACACCTGGATTGTTACACAGACCTTGAAGACATCAAAGGTGCTTTTACAGAGTTTGCAAACAAAGTTCCTTTTTACGGAGCAGTGATTGCTTGCCTTGACGAAGTTTCTGTTCAAGACATTTTGCCAAAAATCAAAAAAAGGAAAATCACTTACGGAGTTTCTGCTCAAGCCGATTATCAGTGTTTGAACGTGAGTTTTAACCAAAGCCAAACAAGTTTTGACGTGAAATTTGACGGGAAAATTTTGGGAAAAGTAAACCTTAATGTTCCTGGTTTGCACAACGTTAAGAACTCACTTGCAAGCATCGCAGTTGGAATTGAAATGGGTTTAACTTTTGAAGAAGTCAGCCGGTCTTTAACAGAATTTAACGGAGTGATGAGACGTTTTGAAATTAAAGGAACTGAGAATGGAATTACAGTCGTTGACGATTACGCTCACCATCCAACTGAAATTGAAGCAACTTTGAAAGGTGCAAGAACTGGTTGGCAAGAAAAAAGAATCGTCGCAGTTTTCCAGCCTCACCTTTACACAAGAACGAGAGATTTTGCTTCGGATTTTGGAAGAGCTT
>JADZEA010000092.1 GCA_020850775.1 bacterium | reverse complement strand
GTTTCAGCGATTTTAGTTTCGATTTCTCTTTTGATTTCAGAAGTTTTTACGTCAACTTCTTTTCGTACAAGAGCGATTTCTTTGTTAGTTTCAGCGATTTTAGTTTCGATTTCTCTTTTGATTTCAGAAGTTTTTACGTCAACTTCTTTTCGTACAAGAGCGATTTCTTTGTTAGTTTCAGCGATTTTTGCTTCAACACCTGAAATTTTAAGGTCAACTTCTTTTCGTGAAATGGCAATTTCTTTGTTAGTTTCAGCGATTTTTGCTTCAACACCTGAAATTTTAAGGTCAACTTCTTTTCGTGAAATGGCAATTTCTTTGTTAGTTTCAGCGATTTTAGTTTCGATTTCTCTTTTGATTTCAGAAGTTTTTACGTCAACTTCTTTTCGTAAAAGAGCAATTTCTTTGTTAGTTTCGGCGATTTTTGCTTCAACACCTGAAATTTTCAGGTTAGTTTCATTTCGTGAAATGGCAATTCCTTCATAAATTTTAGCGGTTTCAAGTTCTAAATCTTGTTTTGTTGCTAAATTTTGTTTTTCTACTTGCTCTTCTACTAAACGAAGTAAAATGTAAACTTGTTCTTTTTCAAAAACATTTTCAAGTTTTTCAAGTGTAGCCGATAACATCTCAATTCCTTAAAGAAATAATTAGCAATTTAAATGAAAACAATAATTTTGTCAAGCAAAGACTAAGTAGTTTTTCAAACTCAAAATTTTAAAAAAATTACTTGTTTACGTAAATTAAACCTTCGTTTGCAATGTTTTTAAAAAAATGAATTGGGTCGTTTAACTCAATTGCTTCACGAATTAAAAACGGTTCGCCGTACTTTCTGCCAATCAAAGAGCCGTAATATTTTGCCCGTGCTTCAATGAGTTCCAAAAAAGCAGGTGAAGAAATGTAAGAAACAGGTTCGTTTGAGTTTGCACCTTCAACGTAAAATTGTGATTTGTAAGCCCTGATTGCTTCCATTTTTTTCTCAAAAGTAGTGCTAACGTCAACAACAAAAGAAGGTGGAAATTCCGTTCTGAACATTGAGTAAAGAACTCGTTTTGGTCTGTACGGTTCACTTTCAGTTTTGATATTTTTAAGCCCTGCCAAAAAAACTGCCTGTTCAATTAATTTACTTGCTTCCTGATGGTCCGGATGTCTGTCAAACCAATAAGGAGCAAGCACTAAACACGGACGAAATTTTCGGATTACTTCAATAACTTTGAGCTTGTTTTCTTTGTTAATTTCAACCCAGCCATCAGGAATTTCAAGGTTTTCCCTTGAACTCAAACCCATAATTTTTGATGCTTCAGAAAGCTCATTTTTACGAATTTCTTTGCTTCCGCGACTTCCCGTTTCACCTTGTGTGAGGTCAACAATCGCTGCTTTGTAGCCTTGTTCAATCATTTTTATTACTGTTCCCGCACAAGTAGTTTCAATGTCGTCAGGATGAGGTGCAATTGCTAAAACGTCAACTTGCATTTTTCTAAAGCCTTTAATTTTTAAGAACTCGTTTTGCCCCAACGTAGCGTTTTTTGTAGTAATCTTCGTGAAGGTAATTGTAAGTTACACCTTCGCTTGTGCTTGAATGGGCAAATTTTGAGCTTCCAATGTAAATTCCAACGTGAGAAATTTCTTTGCCAAATCTACCTTTGAAGAAAACAAGGTCTCCAAATCTAAGGCTTTTTTCAGAAATTTTCTTACCAATTTTAAACATTTTTTGTGAACTGTGGGGCAATTTGTAGTTCATTGAATTTTGGTAAACTTCAGCAACGAAACCTGAACAATCAATTTTTGAGTAAGGAGTTCCAAGCAATCTTTCAATTTCTGTTTGCATTTTGTTTGTTTGAGTTCTTGAGTTAGGTTTTTGCGTGTCTTTTTCAGCTTTAAATCTTGGGTTTGACGCACAACCTACACAAAAAATCAGGAGAAAAAGGATAATTTTAGACATTCTTTCAGCCTCAAAAAACTTAGTTTTTTAAACTTACTATTTTTCCTTAAAATTTCTTTGCAAAAAATTTTCTCTAAGTTATTTTACAAACAACAAACTAAAAGAAAGTTAAGATGTTAATTTTACGGATAATGGTTCTTTTTCCAGTTTTATTTTGTCTGACTCCAGCTTTCAAAATTGTCAATGAACAACTTGATAACACTTGGAAATACTCACTTTACGCATTTATGATTGCATTTGAAATTTGGGCAATTATTGTGATTGCCAAATCTGCTTTGCTTAAAAAACAAGTTAAAAATGAAGAGCAAAAATGATAAAAATTGCAGGTGCCGGAATTTCAGGTTTGACTGCTGCTTTGTTTCTTGCAAAAGCTGGAAAAGAAGTTGAACTTCACGAACTTACAAACTCAATTGGAAACCGTTTTGGAGACGATTTTCAAGGAATTGAAAATTGGACAAAAAACATTGACGTGATTGAGCAGTTTAAAGATTTAGGCATTCCAACAAGTTTTAATTTTTTCCCGACAAACGAACTGAACGTTGTTTCTCCAAAAGGTAAAATTTATTCTTTTACTTCAAAACGGAATTTTTACTACTTGATTCAGCGTGGAAAAGAGAAGGGGAGACTTGACCAAACTTTTTACGAGCTTGCAAAAAATTACGGGGCAAAAGTG
>JADZEA010000091.1 GCA_020850775.1 bacterium | reverse complement strand
TGTCTCCTTAATTTTGTAATCAATTTTTGTGCTTGGATTGAATGGATTTGGATAGTTTTGGAAGAGTCTGAAGTGCAATTTTTGCATTTCCGGATTTTCAGTTGAAATGGTAACAACTTTTTCAAAAAGCGTTTTCTTTAAATCTAAATCCACATCAAAAAGCCTGTAAGAATAAATTTTATTTGCTTCAATGTTTTTGTCTGAAAAAAAGTAAGTTTGCTCTGAAGTTGAATTGCCTTTGCCAATTAACTCTTTGTCTGTTTTGTAGTTGGCAATTTCAAACCAGATGGAATCATTTTGTTCTTTTCTTTGCAAAATGAAACCCTGATTTTCGATTTCAGACTGAGTTACCCAGGAAATCAGAATTTCATTTTCAGAAAATTTTCCCGAAAAATCGGAAAGGAAAACTGACAACGGATTATCCTGAATTGGTGGGTCGTTTGCGTCCTGAACGTAAAAATTGGAGCAATCGTCAGCCACAAATTCAATTTTGGTGTAGTTTGTTTCAGTAGTAACTGTAGAGTTTATGAAACCTCCGCCATCTGAAACTGCAATCGGATTAATCCCGGTAAGAGAAGAATTATCTAAGTAAAGCGTAAACGGGAAAGAACCTTGCCCGCTGCAGTAATCAAAATTTACAACTCCGCCAACATTGTAGCCATTAACCTGACCGCCTACGTTTGTTAAAACAATTGAATCAGGGTATTGAAAATATGAAGGTGTCGGATTCTCAATTTTGCCGGTTAAGAAATCGCCTGAGAGATAATAGATTTTTTCTAAATTATCAGAGTTCCAAACATTCAACGAAGTTGACGTGCAGGCAATGTTTGGTGCATTTACCAAAGAATCTATTAAACTTCCAACAATAAAAAACTCATTTTCATTTGACAGAAAAGAATAAAAATATGATTCAACAATAAATTTTAACTGTGAATCACCATTACCATTGTATGAAAATCCACCAGAACTACAAATACCTTTTTTAAAAGCAACCCTTGGTTGTTGAATCCCAACCAAAGCTGCAGCAGGAATATTTATAAAAAAATGATGCATAGAAAATAGTGTTGGCACACAAGAAATTTGAGGGTTATTTTTTTGGGCAGGAGCAAGGCTATTGAATTTGAATTTGATTCTTGCAGGAACTTGAATTCCATTTTTATTTCCGCTAAGTTCAGCTAATTCAAAGCTTTCATTTCCGGAAGCATTCCCAAAATCTTCATAGTATCCTCCTAAAATTTTACCGACTTCATTGATTGAAGTAAAAACCATTGCTGCTGAATAATAAAGATTACCCAATCCTAAGGATGGAATGTTAGGAACGTCAAAAGGAATACACGTGAAAGGTGGACAGGGACAGCCTCCTCCAGTTCCACAGCCAGATGGTAATGGAGTTCCACATTGAAAAAGTGGGAAAGGGTAATTTCCAGTATCATTAAAGGCAATGGTACCTTCCCAGAGTAAATTTGGTTGACCTGAAACAGTTCCTGACGGAATTGTTTGTAATCCTGTGGTAACAATTTGATTTTGTGTTCCCCCAAGTAATGTAAAAGTAAATTGCCAAGTGGTAAAACCTGCTATTGCTGTATAAGCAGGACCAAGGTTAGCAAAATTCCAGGTTACATGCCCATCAGCCTCAGTATAACTAACACCTGTGGTACCATTTACACCAGTTGCATCAAAATCATAATGTACGTTGAAAGGAAAGCCAGGAAATGTGTCAGAATCAATGTTAGTAATAATTATTGAGCTTTCAGGTGGATGAAATCCGTAAAAACTTCCCGTTAAAAACATCCCAACAGTAACGTTGTACTGGGCAGAAGAAGTTCCTGCAACAAGCAGAAAAACAAGTGCATTAAGTTTAGTTTTCATTTTAAGTCTCCTTAAATTAAGGTTATTAAACAAATAATTTCTAATAAATTAAGATAAAACATTCTAAAAAACAAAGAGCTTTTTTAAAAAAAAACACTCAAAAAAAAACAGTAAACCTCAGAGTGAAACAACCAGCGTGAATTCTGCTTACAGCGTAAAACCAGACTTGCGAAACCCACGCTTCTTAGCAGGTTTACGCTTTTAAAACACCAAAAAAGAACAAATCTTTCAGCCTGCCCTTTCTAAAAAATCTGTTTTCTAAACCTACTTCATCAAAACCATCTTTTTGGTCTTGTGAAAACTGCCACTTTCCAAACGGTAAAAATAAATTCCTGACGAAACCGGTTTTCCGTTTTTATCCGTTCCAAAGAACACTTTGCATTCCTTGGGCAACAACTTTTGAAAGCAAAGCCTCTACAAGCTGCCCGTTTAAGTCGTAAGCTACAAACTAAAGAATTCCCGCAAATTTTATCTTATTAATTTTAAGTTAAAATACTAAAAAAACAAATGCTAAACAAGTTTTTTTACCAAACATTTTAACCCTGTTTCAAAAAACATTAAAAAGCAAAGCCAATTTTAAAAGTGCCTTGAATAATCCTGAAAATTGATTAAATTCTTACGCAAAATTTTTGGTGGTAAAAAAATGGAAAAAAAATTTAGAATTTTAGTCGCAAAACCTGGACTTGACGGACACGACAGAGGTGCAAAAATCATTGCTAATGCTTTGAGGGATGCAGGAATGGAAGTGATTTACACAGGACTTCACCAAACTCCCGAAATGATTGTTGAGGCAGCAGTTCAGGAAGACGTTGACGCAATCGGACTTTCTATCCTTTCAGGCGCACACTTAGTTATTTTTTCTAAAGTTATGGAACTGTTAAAAAAAGAAGAAGCTCAGGAAATCCTCGTTTTTGGTGGTGGAATTATTCCTGAAGACGACATTGAAAAACTAACTAAAATCGGCGTCGGAAAAATTTTTACTCCCGGCACTTCTACAAGCGAAGTAATTTCTTACCTCAAAAACAGCTTGAAAAACTAATGAAAACAGTTTCTGTTTACTCACTTGGGATTGAGGATTACGAAAAAACCTGGGAACTGCAAAAAAAACTGCAAGCTAAACGAATTGATGGAAAAATTGGAGATTTGCTTCTTTTACTTGAGCATCCACACACTTTTACACTCGGGAAAAGTGGTTCTGAAACTAACTTGCTGCTAAACGAAAAAGGTCTCCAAAAAAATAATGTTAAATTTTTTAGAATTGAACGTGGCGGAGACATAACTTACCACGGACCAGGACAACTTGTTGGTTATCCGATTCTTGACCTGAATTTTTACAAAGCAGACTTGCATTTTTACCTGCGAAACCTTGAAGAAGTAATCATTCAAACGCTTGCTTTTTTTGGGATTTTTGGAGAAAAAATTGAAGGTCTGACAGGAGTTTGGGTAAACAATGCGAAAGTTTGTGCGATGGGAATTAACACTAAAAAATGGGTTACAATGCACGGATTTGCACTAAACATTTTTTGTAACCTTGATTTTTTCGATAAAATTATACCTTGTGGAATTACAGGAAAATCTGTTACTTCAATGGAAAAATTGCTTGAAAAAAAACTGACACGAGAAGAAGTTGAGGTTGTTTTGCTTGAAAAGTTTAAAAAATTTTTTGAGGTTGAACTAATTTTAAGAAAAAACATTGAAGAACTAAAAAATTAGAGGAAAAAATGAAATTACCTTTTGAGAAAAAAATAATTATTAACGATTACAGAATTGCTAACAGAAGCAGAATTATCAGTTTGCTCGGCAGAAAAGAAGTTTTTAGCGGAAAAGCTAAGTTTGGAATCTTCGGCGACGGAAAGGAAGTTCCGCAAATTGCAATGGCTCACGCTTTTAAAGAAGGTGATTTTCGTTCCGGTTACTACCGCGACCAAACTTTTATGTTTGCAACAGGAATGATGACTTACGAACAGTTTTTCGCTCAACTCTACGCACACACAGACATTAATTTTGACCCTGCTTCCGGTGGAAGACAAATGAACGGACACTTTGCAACAAGAATGCTTGACGAAAGTGGAGAATTTCTTGACCTGACAAAACTGAAAAATTGCACTTCTGACATCAGCCCGACAGGTTCACAAATGGGAAGACTTTTAGGTTTGGCTTACGCAAGCAAACTCTACAGAAACAATGAAGCACTGAAAAATGCTGAAAATTTTTCTAAAAACGGAAACGAAGTAGCTTTTGGAACAATCGGAAACGCAAGCACAAGCGAAGGAATTTTTTACGAGTGCATCAATGCTGCCGGTGTTTTGCAAGTTCCGATGGCAATTTCAATTTGGGACGATGAGTACGGAATCAGCGTCAGTAACACTTACCAAACAACAAAAAGCTCAATTTCTGCCGCACTTTCCGGTTTCCAAAAAACCAAAGATTCAACAGGTTTCCAAATTTATACTTTGATTGGCTGGGATTACCCAAGCCTCTGTGAAATTTATCAAAAAGGAATTGAAGAAGTGAGAAAAACTCACGTCCCTGCAATTTTTCACGTTTGCGAACTAACTCAACCACAAGGACACTCAACAAGCGGAAGCCACGAAAGGTACAAATCAGTTGGCAGGCTTGATTGGGAAAAAACTCACGATTGCAATTTAAAAATGCGTGAATGGTTGATTGCAAGCAAGATTTTAAACGATGAGGAACTCAAGGCAATTGAAAAAGAGGACAATGATTTTATTCTTGCCATTCGCGGGAAATCGTGGAATGATTTTATCAGACCCATCAAACAAGAAGCAGAAAAATTAGCTTTTGAGTTAAAGAATTTTACAGTAAACTCAAACTTACCCGAAAAACTTGTGAAGTTTGTAGAAAATGAAATTAAAACTTTGCAAACTCTTCCTTCACCGAACAAAAAAGAAATTTATCGCACAGCAAAAAAGGTTTTGGTTGAAACAAAAGATTACAGCAACTCTGCACGTGAAAAACTTTTGGAATTTTCAAAGGATTTTTATGAAAAAGCCGATGAAAGTTACAATACTTTCCGCTTCAGCCAATCTGAAAAATCACCCTTAAACGTAGAATTTTCTGCGCCGGTTTATCCTGAAAAAATAGAAAAAGTTGATGCAAGAATTTTACTCAGAGAGTGTTTTGACAGGAATTTTACTAAAAATCCGAAACTTTTTGCGATTGGAGAAGACATTGGTCAAATGGGTGGAGTTAACTTAGCTTTTGAAAATTTACAGAAAAAATTTGGTGATTTACGAATCACGGACACCGGAATCCGTGAGGCTTCAATTTTAGGACAAGGAATTGGTTGTGCAATCCGCGGGCTTAGACCAATTGTTGACATTCAATACATTGATTACCTGCTTTACGCACTGCAACTGATTTCTGACGACCTCGCAACCTTGCACTGGCGAACTTGTGGCGGGCAAAAAGCTCCTGTAATTGTCAGGACAAAAGGACACAGACTTGAAGGAATCTGGCATTCCGGCTCACCTTTGGCGATGATTTTGAACGGAGTTAGAGGCGTTCACGTGCTTGTCCCGCGAAACATGCTGCAGGCTTCCGGATTTTACAACACACTTTTCAGGAGCGATGACCCGGCAATTTTGATTGAAGTCCTGAATGGCTACAGAACCAAAGAAACGCTGCCTGAAAATATTGGTGAATTTACAATTCCGCTTGGAGTTCCTGAAACTTTGCTGGAAGGAAAAGACATCACGGTTGTAACTTACGGAGCTTGTTGCAAAGTTGCTTTTGAAACAGCTTTAATGCTTGAAAAAATTGGGATTTCTCTTGAAATTATTGATGTTCAAACTTTATCGCCTTTTGACCTCAACCATTTAATTGTCAAATCAATCCAAAAAACAAACAAAGTGATTTTCTTTGACGAAGACATGCCCGGCGGAACAACAGCTTTTATGCTTCAAAAGGTTTTGGAAGAACAAAAAGGTTATTTTTATTTGGATTCAGAGCCAAAAACTTTGAGTGCAAAGCCAAATCGTCCTGCTTACGGAACTGACGGCGATTACTTCACAAAACCAAACGCAGAAAACCTTTTTGACATTGCTTACGAACTGATGAATGAGGCTAACCCGCAAAAATTCCCGAAAGTTTTTTAGAAAGGATAAAAAAATGAACCGCTTTCTCGTTGGAAAAAAAGTTTACCTTGCTCCCTTTGAACTTGACGATGCAAAACTTGCCTGCAAGTGGTTTAACGATTTTGAAGTAACAAAATTTCTGCAGATGCGTTTTCCACTGAATCTGTTTAAGGAAGAAGAACTTTTGAAAAAAATCACAACTTCCGAAAAGGACGTTCTGCTAAAAATCTGTCTCACCGAAAACGACAAACCAATCGGAACTGCCGGACTTCACGGGATTAACACAATCAACAGAAACGCAGTTTTTGGGATTTCAATCGGCGAAAAAGCTGAGTGGAACAAAGGCTACGGAACGGAAGCAACCGAACTGCTGGTTGGTTACGCTTTTGAGAAACTCAACCTGAACAAAGTTTCGCTTCGTGTTTACGCTTACAACCCGCGCGGGAAAAAGACTTACGAAAAAGTCGGTTTCAAACTTGAAGGAATTTTACGGCAGGAAGTCTTTTACGGCGGAACTTACCACGATGAATTTTTGATGGGAATTTTAGCCGAAGAGTGGTTTAAAAAAGCTGAGAATTAGATTTTTTTTACTTAAACTCCAAAAACAATTGCTGGTTTTCTTTCTCCAAAAGCCACTTTTTTCGCCACAAACCTCCTGCGTAACCTACTAATTTTCCACTGTTTCCAACGACACGATGGCAGGGAATAATTATTGCAACCGGGTTTTTCCCGTTTGCGTTTCCGACTGCTCGTGTTAAATTTTTATCACCAATATTTTTTGCAATTTCAAGGTAAGAAACAACTTTACCAAAAGGAATTTTCAGAAGCTCTGCCCAAACTTTTTTCTGGAAATCTGTGCCTTTTGGGTTCAAATTTAAAGAAAATTCTTTCCGTTTTCCGCGAAAGTACTCGTCAAGCTGCTTTTTGCAATCTTCAAGCAAGGCATTGCTTTTCTCCTTTTCCAATGCTTTTTCAACAAAATCAACCGCAAAAATTTCCTCTTTGCTACCAGTGATTTCAAGTAAGCCAATTTCTGACTTGTAGTAAGTGATAAAGTATTTTTCCATTTAAAACCTTGAATTAAAATAAGTTTATGTTTAAATTTAACCTTTAATTTTTTGAAAAGTTAAAAGGAATTTTAATGACTAAAACCGTTACCTTTCACACTCTTGGTTGCCGCCTGAATTTTTCAGAGACAAGCGAAATTGCACAAAAATTCACAGAATTTGGCTACAAAATCGTTGAGTTTGGAGAAACTGCCGACGTAAGTTTTTTAAACACCTGCACTGTTACTGACGGTGCAGACACAAGTTGCCGAAACCTGATTCGCAAAGCACAAAAAAATTCTCCCGAAGGTAAAATCGTTGTTGCAGGCTGCTACGCACAAATGGAAGCAGAAGCAATTTCTAAAATGCAAGGTGTTGATTTGATACTTGGAACTTCTGAAAAATACAAAGTTTTTGATTACCTGACTTCCGAAGAAGAACAAATCATAAAAATTGACCAGACTAACGAGTTCTGGGAAGCCTCAACAAGCCTTTCAGGTTCGCACACAAGAGCATTTTTGAAAATTCAGGATGGTTGCAACTACGTTTGTTCGTTTTGTGTTATCCCTTTTGCACGCGGGCGTTCAAAAGCAATTTCTGTTTCAGAAGCAATTGCAAAAGCTAAAGAAATCGTAGGAAATGGTTTTAAAGAAATCGTTCTGACCGGCGTGAACATCGGTGAATACGAAAATTCAAGCGGCGAAAAACTATCAAAATTAGTCAAAGAACTGCTTAAAATTGATGGCTTGGAAAGGCTAAGAATGTCGTCTGTCGAGTCAAACACAATCACCGAAGAATTACTTGAAGTTCTTGCAAATTCAACAAAAACCTGCGACCATTTTCACATTCCTTTACAAAGCGGAGACGATGAAATTTTAAAATTAATGCGTAGAAAATACA
>JADZEA010000090.1 GCA_020850775.1 bacterium | reverse complement strand
GGAACGCAGTTCCCAAAAGGAGAAAACAATGAAACTAATTATTTTTTTGCTTCTGCTAAACATTGGTTTTGCACAGGACGCAACAGAAATTATGAAAAAAAACCACCTGAATTATTACTACGCACAAAATGACGGGAAAGCAAAAGTTAAAATGGTTCTTGCAAACGACGGAAAAGAACGTGTCCGACAATTTACGATGCTTCGCCTTGATAAAGAAGAAGGTGGAAAACAATTTTATTACACTTACTTTGAAAATCCAGGCGACGTCAAACGAACAACTTTTCTCGTTTTGAAAAATATTGGTGAAGATGACAAACGTTGGATTTACATTCCTGCAATTGACCTTGTAAAAGAAATTGCAGCTGCCGATAAAGGTGCGAGTTTTGTCGGCTCAGATTTTTCTTACGAAGATGTTTCCGGAAGACACTGGACTTCTGACGTTCACACTTTGATTAAAGACGAAAAAATTAACGGTAAAGATTGTTTTGTCATTAAATCCGTTCCAAAAGAAAGTAAACCTGCTTTTGCAAACACAATTACCTGGGTTGACAAAAACGATTTTTTACCAGTAAAAATTGAATTTTACGACAAAAAAGACAAACTGCAAAAAACTTTTACAGCTGAAAAAATTGAGGAAATTCAAGGAACAAAAACAATCACTCACAGAAAAATGGAAGACGCAAAAAATGGGCACACAACAAGTATCATTTTTGAAAAAATCTTTTACAACACCGGACTGACAGAAGATATTTTTACGGAAAGATACTTGAGAAAAGCCCCTGAAATAATTAACAACTAAAATAACGGATTACACGGGAACTTCGTTCCGCCGGAACTTCGTTCCTTTTTTTACTTGCACGGAACTCTTGCAAAAGAAACACAGTTTCGGCAAAACGCAGTTTCGGCGAAACGCAGTTTCCGAAATCTGTTAATCCGTTAAATCAGCGATTCTGATTACAGTTTTTATCAAATTAAATTAAAAGGATTAAAAAAAATGGATACTCACTTCTACACAACAAGCATTAACTGGCTTGGTGAAAAAAAAGGTAAAATTTCTGCCAACGATTCCGGAAATTTACCCTTCAGCGAAATTGAAGTTGCAACTCCTCCCGAATTTAACGGACACGCTGGTCTTTGGTCTCCTGAACATCTTTTTGTAGCTTCTGCAAACGTTTGTTTAATGAGTACTTTTTTATCTTTCGCGGAAAAATTTAAATTAGAGTTTGAAACATTTTCTTCGGAAGGAACAGGAAAACTCGAAAAAGTTGAAGGTAAAGGTTTGCTTTTCACTGAAATTATTTTGAAACCAAAACTAAAGATTAAAAACTTAGAGGACAAAAACAAGGCTTTACAAGTTTTGGAAAAATCTGAAAAGTATTGTTTAATTTCTAATTCAATGGCTTGTAAGGTTAGTTTAGAACCCGAAATTCTGTAATGGAATTACACGGGAACTTAATTTTGAATCACGGATTAAACTGATTACGCGGATGACACGGATTTTTTAAATTGCACGGAACTCTTCAAATCTGCGAAATCTGTTAATCCGTTAATCTTTAATTTTGAATCACGGATTAAATGGATTACACGGATGACACGGATTTTTTAATTTGCACGGAACTCTTCAAATCTGCGAAATCTGTTAATCCGTTAAATCAGCGATTCGGGTTGATGACAACAAAAATAAAAGGATAAAAATGAAAAATTCAATTTCTGTATTTTTTTTAGCCTTAACAACAACCGTTTTTGCAGAAGGTTTAAACGGTTTTGTTGAAAGTGGCTTTTCTCCAAGGCTAACTAAAAATGACCTTCTGAAAAACAGCGATTTTGTTACTGCCGAAACAAGGCTACAGCTTTCTTACAATCACTTTGGCGAAAATACCGAAAGTTTTTTTAAAATTGATTTTGTAAGCGACCAACTTAAAAAAACGGAACGCAGTCCAACGGAACGCAGTTCCATTCGTGAAGCCTTTGTCAAATTTTCACCGCTTCCGTTCCTTGACGTAAAAGCCGGAAGACAAATCTTAACTTACGGAGTCGGCGACCTCCTTTTTGTAAACGATGTTTTCCCTAAAGACTGGAACTCATTTTTCGCAGGAAGAGACATTGAATACCTGAAAAACCCTGACGACGCAATCAAATTCTCTGCCTTTAGTGGCTTTGCCGACCTTGATTTTGTCCTGATTCCTGTTTTTGAACCAGACAAACTTCCGGAAGTTGAACGGTTTACCTTTTGGAACGGAAAAGAGCTTTCAACAACTCCGTTGCAAACCCAAAGACCCGCAAAAACCTTTGAAAACTGCGAACTTTCAACAAGACTTAGTAAAAACTTTTTCAACTACCAAACAAATTTCTATTTTTACAAAGGCTTTTGGAAAACACCAAAGGCTTTTGACGGCACAGCTAATTTTTACTTTCCAAAATCAGACGTTTACGGAACAAGTTTCAGGGGACAGCTTTTTAGTGGAATTTTTGCAGGTGAGTTTGGATTTTACAACTCCAAACAAGATAAAAACGGAAACAATCCCTTAATTGAAAATTCTTCTTACCGCTACTTGGTAAATTTTGAAAAAGAAATAATTGCAGATTTGACAGGAAACGTTCAGTTTTATTCGGAAATTATTAAAGACTTTGATAAAAAAACTCAGGCTTCAGGCAGAAAAAAAACTCGTAATCTGATAACAACAAGGCTAACACAAAGGCTTTTTTACGAAACATTAACCCTTTCGCTTTTTGTGTTTTACGGTCAAAGTGATAAAGATTTTTACCTTAGACCTGAAGTAAATTACAGCTTTAACGACAATTTAAAACTTTCAGCTTTGGCAAGTATTTTTGGCGGAAAAGAAAATTACACGATGTTTGGACAAAATGAAAACAATTCCAATTTGAGTTTAAGGCTACGTTATTCGTTTTGATTTGAAAACTAATCCTCGTTCATTGCTTCAACCATCATTTTTCCGGCAAGCTCTTTCCCCAAATGAAACTGCGTTCCGTTAATTATCCGTTATTCCGTGAACAATGTAAAGCAGCGAAGTTAAAACGATTGCAACCGTGAATTTATAGAGAAATTCCCACAACGGAACGCAGTTCCGTGTCATCCATTTAATCCGTGATTCAAAATCGCTGATTTAACGGATTAACAGATTTCGCAGAATTTAAGTTCCCGTGCAATTTAAAAAAATCCGTGTCATCCGTGTCATCCATTTAGTCCGTGATTC
>JADZEA010000089.1 GCA_020850775.1 bacterium | reverse complement strand
GGTTGCTCAAAAATTTCTTTTTTCATAAAGTGGTTAAAACCACCTTTTTCAATTGCTTCCAAAGTCATTTCAATTCGTAAAATATCGTGAGTTACAGGCTCGGAATTAATGTTTTTTACTTCAACGGAATTTTCAGTGAGAACCGCGATTTCGTTGTCTTTCAGGTAAACTACGTCTCTCGTGTGAGCAACAATCGCTGAAGGGTCAGAAGCAACAAAAGTTCCTTGCCCGCTAACTCCTAAAACTATTGGGCTTCCTCTGCGTGCCACAACAATTTTTTGTGGATCCAAAGAACAAATTACAGCAATCCCAAACGTTCCGACAACTTCTTGAAGTGATTTTATTACAGCTTCTTCAAGGTTCCCGTGAAAGTTACTTTCAACCAAATTTGTAAAAACTTCAGTGTCAGTTTGTGATTGAAAAGTAAAACCTTTTCGTAACAAGTATTCTTTTAAGGCAGAATAATTTTCAATAATTCCGTTGTGGACAAGTGCAATTTTTGCATTTGCTGAAAGGTGCGGATGAGCGTTAACCGTTGAAGGAACTCCGTGAGTCGCCCAACGTGTGTGCCCAATTCCGACTTTTAATTCATCAAGGCTTTCATCAAGAATTTTCTCAACTTCTATAATTTTACCTTTTGCTTTTTTGATTAGGATTTCATTTTTTCCATTTAAAATCGCAACTCCAGCTGAGTCGTAACCTCTGTACTCAAGCCTTTTTAAACCATTGATGATTATTGGTAAACAAGGTATTTTGCCAATAAATCCAACAATTCCACACATAATTTCTATCCTTAATTTAAAATTTTATCTGATTTCTAAAGGCAAAAAAAATAAGCCTCAATTCCTTGAATTTGGTTGATTTGGCTAACAATTTCAGAAGGTTTTGCCAAACTTTTTGAAAAATCAATCTTGTAGTTACAAACACTTTTTTCCGAAAAACAAAAGGTCTTGCTTTCCAAAACCGTGCAAACAGAAACCTTCAGCAGGTTTTCTACCAAACAAAACTTGTCTTTCGTTCCGGCAACCGCCAAAATTCCACTAAACGAATCGTTTTTTTGCAGTAATTCCAAAGTCCTTCGCACAACTTTGCTAACGAGTTCCGGAGTCGCTTTTTCGCCAAGTTTTTGTTTTGCTTCAAGAGCAATTTTTTTAATCAAATTTTCATCGTGCATTTTATTAATTCTTTTTTAAAATTAAAACTACTTTTTCCGGTACGAAGCATTAAACTTTTTCTGCCAAAGTGATGTCTCTGCTGCAAAAGTAAATTTTTTCGCCTTTCATCAAGCCAAATTTTTTTATTCCGCTTTCATCAAAAGTGCTGACGTAATCAACTATTTTTACCTTAAAACCTGCTTTCTCAAGCCTTTCAGGGTAGTCTTTACTTCCATAAATTCTTACGTGGTCATCCTGTCCAAAAGCCTCAAACCTTCCTTTTGGCGAAGTGATTGTAAAATCCTCGTAAGTTGTTTCACGTTTGCTGAGCGGAATTTGAAAAACTGCCCAACCGTTTGGTTTCAAAATCCGAAAAAGCTCGCTCATCGCTTTGTGGTCGTCTTCAACGTGTTCTAAAACGTGGTTGCAGAACACGACGTCAAAAGATTTTTCGGGAAAAGGGATTTTTGTAACGTCAACTCCGTTCATTTTTGCAAGTGGTGAACTAAGGTCAACACTCAGGTAATCAAGATTTTTCATTTTCAGAAAAGCATTTTGAAAAACGTACTCAGGAGCGAAGTGGATAACTTTCAGTTCGGAGTTAAAAAGGTTCGTTTCGTTTAGCAGAAAAAGCCACAGTAAACGATGCCTTTCAAGTGAACCGCAGCGCGGACACAAAGCATTTTGTCTGAGTTTTGCACCGTAAGGTAAAAATTTTCTAAAAGAGTTGCTGCAACACGAACAAAAAACTTTATCGCCTTTAAAAAAAAGTGATTGAAATCTGAAATAATTATTAACAGTCGCAAAACGATACTTTTGTGGAATGTAAAAAAGGAATTTCCCAAAAGTTTTTAAGTAATTCAAAATTTTCTCCATAAAACATTTTTAGGAAAATAAGGATTTTTCCTAAAAGTTTTAACAAAAATTTACTCTCTTTCAAGTTCTGAAACTCTAATCCTTCCAGTTCCACCATTTTAAAAGTTCAGGTTTATGATTTGTTTCGCTTGCAAAGTAAACCGAAGAACGGCAAACGTAAAGCATACACCTGTCAACTTTTGCCTTTTGAAAATCGCAGATTTTTTGGTAAAGCTCTTCAGGGTTTTTATCTTTCAGGTCACTGACTGAACGCAAACCAATGTTCCAAAAATCTTCTGAAATGCTTTTTCCAACGCCGGGAATTTTGCGAAATTCTTTCAGTGTAAGTTCTTTGTTTTCCACTCTTTACCCTTTAAAATCCTACTTCAGTAAAAGCATTTTTTTTGTTTGGCTAAAGTTCCCGCTTTCAAGTTTGTAAAAATAAACTCCGCTTGAAACCTGTTTGCCACTGAAATCCAAACTTTCCCAAATCACTTCACCTTTAGTGTTTACAAGCTCAAACTCACGCACAACTTCACCAAGAACGTTAAAAATCGTCAGCCTTCCTTTCACGCTGTTCGCCAGTTCGTAACTGATTGTTGTCGTTGGGTTAAAAGGATTTGGAAAATTCTGCTTTAACTCAAAAATTTTTGGTAATCCTAAAAAATCTTCTTCAATTTCTGCCAAAATTCCCCACCAGACAAAGGTGTTCCCAAGTAAAACCGAAAGTTTGGAAAGGTTCGGGTTCGCAGAACTTCCGATTGCTGAAAGCGAAAAACCACTAATCAAAGTCTTCCAGTTCGCTCCAAAATTGTAAACAATTGCGTTTCCGTTTGCTCCACCGGTTCCGTACTTGCAGGCAACCGTTCCACTGCTTACACTTAAAGCATCTTTAAGATTTTGCGTAAAAACCGAAAGCGAAAAAAGTTTCCCGCCTCCGATTTGGTCGTTAACGTTTCCCTTCACAAAACTTGTTGAAACTGCCGTACCAGTGCTAAGGCTTGCACCCAAAAAATTGTTCGCAAGGTTTGAGTTTGTTACCGTGTTCGCCACGTTCTCGCCAGCTAAAAACAAGTTTCCACCCGAAAGCAAAAAATTTTCAAGGTTAGTTTTATTTTGTGTTGTCAAACCGTTTCCAATTGAACCGGTTTCCCAAACAACGTTCCTGTTCAACAAAAGGTTTAAAGTGTCAGGCAAAATTTCACCGCGTTCTGAAACGTCCCAAACGTAGTAAGAAACACCAAGTTCGTCAAAAGCCAACAAATAATTTTGCTCGTAAACATCACCAAAATCGTCGTCAACAAGCAAAACCTGAGTTTCTTTCAATTCGTAAGTTTTGCCGGGCATCCCAAAAATAACTTGCAAAGTATCGTAAAAAGCTTTCACTTCGTAGTTCAAAAAAGGCACAATTTTAATTTTTGTGTAATTCAAAAAGTTTGTTTGGCTAACGGGAAGTTGTGAAAAAGTAAAGTTTCCGTTGTTGTCAGTCAGAGTTGTCAGCTTGATTTCGTCCAAAGTTCCGTAGTTTGCGAAAAGTTCAATTTTTGATTTGACCGGCAAAAGTGTGTTTTGGGAAAGCACGTTCCCCGAAAAATCAATCTTTTGAGAAACAACTAAAGCTGTGTCTTCCTGAACAACTTGACCAAGTAAAAAATTCTTGCTCAAAATCAAAGGTTCGTAACCAAACTTGTAAAAAGAAACAGTTTGCAAACCTTGTGGAGCAAGGATTGAGTAGTTTCCCGAAAAATCAGTGTAAACACTTTGAGTTTGAGAAGTAACTTTTGCGTTTTCAACCGGGTTACCAAAAGAATCCCTGAGAACTCCGCTCAAAGTTCCGCCCAAAAGATTAAAAGCACCTTGAATGTTTGGTCTCGGTCCGATTTTTTTGTAGCTTGTCGTGTCTTGTGGTGAGCCTGAAGTTACAAAAAGTTGTCTGAGTTCTTCCGCTGAAAGTGTGAAAACATTGTTTGTAAGGTTTTTGTAAATTCCCTGCAAACAAGCCAAAGCTCCTGTAACGATTGGCGAAGCAGACGAAGTTCCACTAAAAGTTGCGGTGTAGAGTTGATTTTGGTCAGGGTCAAAAATATCTCCGTAGCCAGTTGTGTAAACTTGTGAACCCCAACCGTTCAGGTCAACAGTTTCTCCGTAGTTTGTGTACCATTCCGGAACGCCGGCAGAAGTTCCCGCACCAACAATGATTGCACCGCTGCTTTGTGAATTTGCAAACCATCCGTTGTACTCGGGAGCGTCAAGGTTTTGTTCACCGTTTCCTGCAGCTTCAACAACAATCCTTCCGTTTCCTGTTGCAAGTTGGATTGCAAAGTAAGCACTTGCGCTCCACTCACAGGGAACAAGCCCAAACTGACCACTTCCACTGTAGTTTGGTCCGGGAATGTGAACTTCTAAAAGGATAAAATCGCCTTCGTTGATTGAAAGCGAAGAAAAATTTATTGTGTTTCCGTAGTTTCCGCCGGCAGCCCAGGAATGAACTCCGGCACTTGCACCGTTTGCAATTCCGGTAACTCCGTAGCCGTTGCTTTGTCCAACCATTTCTCCAAGAACTGCTGTTCCGTGGTCTGTGTCGCCAGTTCCAACGTTTGTTCCGTTTAAAATTAAATTTGGTTCAATGCAAAAATCTTCGTGAGTGTTGTTCCACGCATTTTCAAGGTCAATGATTTTTACTCCTAAACCGTTTCCGCCTGCTTGTGTCCAGGCAAAGTAAGCGTCAACTCCCAAAGGTGCCGGATTTAAGTAACCTTGTGAATTTTGAAAATTTGAAGTTGTTGGTGCAAGGTCAGCAAGGTTGCAAACGGGAAGTTGCGGGATTGCGGAAGGAAAAGCAATTTCCACAAAAGTTAGTCGGTTCAGTTCGTCAAGCAGGTTTTGCAGTGTGGTTTTTGTTTTTTGCGGGAAGTTAAGAACAAAAAAAAGGTTGTAGTCTGGCAGTTCCTTTCCGAGTTTGTTTTCGGCAACAGTTTTCAGGCTGTCAAGAACGTTTGCCGGTGAAGTGAAGGTTTTTTCAATTTTTGTTACGCTGTGCTTTTGCAGGACAAAGTTCAGGTTTAGCAAGTTGTTTTGGTTCGTGCAGGAAAAAGCCTCTTCTGAAAAGGAAAAGCCGTTGTTTTCCTTAAGTTTAATTTCAATTTTATCAAGGTAAACGCCTTCGGTTACGAGTTTTTGGTTTGGTGAATAAATTGTGTTTCGTGGAGTTAGAGCAAAACTTGTTGTAAAGTTTAGTGCCAAAAAAGTCAGAGTTAGCCTGAGTTTCATTATTTTTCCTTTTTGTTAAAAACAGAATTTTCCAAAGTTAATAAAAAGCAGGATTTTAGAGTTAGTTTTTTGTGTAAAAGTTTTAGAGCGCGTTTTTTTCACAAAGTTTTCTTCCCAAAAAAAAAGCCTTACTAAAAACTTAGCAAGGCTTTTGTGAAGTTTTAAAAATTTTACTTCAGGAAGGTCATTTTTTTAGTTTGAACAAAGTTGTTAGCCACGATTCTGTAAAAATAAATTCCGGATGAAACTTGTTTTCCGTTTTCATCAGTTCCATTCCATTTGAAGGAATGGTAACCAGCAGGAAGTTGCTCGCTAACGATTGTTTTAATTGCTTGTCCAAGAACGTTGTAAACAACAAGTTTAGTGAATGCTTTTTCAGGAAGGGCAAACCTTAAAGTTGTTGTTGGGTTGAATGGATTAGGGAAATTGTTTTCCAAACTAAAAACAGTTGGAATTGCATTTGAGCCGTCCCAGGCAGAAAGAACAAAATTAGCAGCTAAGTTTACAGTTTTTGGGCTTGTTGCTGAAGTGTTTACAAGGTCAACGCTTCCTGTAATCGAACTGTCAGCAGAAAAAAGAGCAGTGATTGGGATTCCGACAGAATCTCCGGGAGCAACGTTAAAAGGAGTTGGGAAAATGCTTGAAAAAACACTTGTGCTAAAGTTCATCGCCGAAACGGTCAGAAGTCCTGTTCCTGTGTTGTGAATTACCAAAAGTTTTGTTGAGCCAGGCGCACCAACAAGAACGTTTCCGAAATCAAGTGTGTTTGCAGTAACAATTACCGGAGCAGTTCCGACAGCACTTAAGTTTACAGTCAGAGGATTTACGGCAGAATTGTTGGCAATCTGAACGTTTCCGCTAAGGTTTCCGGTAGCAGTTGGAGAGCAGGTAAGCGAAATTGTTGCTGAGCCGTTTGGAACGACAGTGATTGGGAAAGTTACCGTGCTTGTAGTTGTGAAAGCAGGGTTTGAAAAAGTAAGTCCTGTTACACTTAAATCAGCTCCGCCGGTGTTGGAAATCACCAAATCAGCAGTTCCATTTCCTCCAACGAGGATAGAACCAAAACTAACAGCAGGAGCAGCAATCACAGGAGCAAGTCCCTGAGCAACCAAAGAAACGTTAGCCGGGTTTGTAGTTGAGTTGTTAGCAATTTGAAGTGTTCCGTTCAAAGATCCGTTAGCAGTTGGTGTACAAGAAAGGGAAATTTCAACAGAGTCTCCGGAAGCAATATTAAATGGGAAAGTTACAGGATTTGTTGTGGCAAAAACCGGGTTTGAGAAAGTAAAACCAGAAACAGCTAAAGCAATGGCGCCATCATTTTTAATTTTTAAGTTAGCAGTTCCGGTTGAACCGACATTTATTGAACCAAAATCTACAACGTTAACGACGATTTGAGAACTGACAGCGTCAGCAGTTAAAGTTACAACTTTAGGGTTGTTTGTAGAGTTGTTAGCGATTTGAACAGTTCCTGAAATTGCACCAACTGTAGTTGGAGTGCAAGTTAAGTTGATTTCAACGGAGTCGCCGCTTGAGATTGTAAATGGAAAGGTTACGGGGTTAAGAGTTGCAAAAACAGGGCTTGAGAAAGTAAAACCGGAAACAGTAAGTGAAACACCACCCGGATTTTTAATTTTTAGCGAAGCAATAGTTTGTTGATTAATTGGAGATTGTCCAAAATTTACGTCGTTAGCGGTGATTTGTGGAACAACACCTTGAACAGTTAAGTTTGTAAGGTGAGGGTTCACAGACGAGTTGTTAGCAATTTGAAGAACTCCACTCGCATTTCCATTAAGAGTTGGAACAACTGAAAGAGAAATTAAAGCAGAGTCTCCTGCAGCAACGTCGAAAGGAAAAGTTACAGGATTTGTTGTAGAAAAAATTGGGTTTGTAAAAGTGAAGCCGGAAACTGTTAGTAAGCTACTTCCCGTGTTTTTAACTTTTAAAATAGAGTTTCCCGCAGAGCCAACTGCAATTTGTCCAAAAGCTACCGGGCTGTTTGTAGAAATTATTGGAGATGCAACAGTTACCGGATAATTCAGAACTCCCATTTCAAATGGGAAAGGTTGTCCTGATGTTACTCCGTTTGGTATCACAACGTTTCCTGTTGTTAAATTAAAAGGAGAACCAGGTAAAGTTGGATCGGTAAGAATGGCATCGTACCTGAAAGTTGTAACTCCGGTAGTCATTGTAAAAGCAGGACCAAAACTTGCCAAGTTGTAAACAAGTTGGCCGTTTTGCGGATTGTAAGCAAAACCAGTTATTGTAGAAGGTTCTGAAGCCAGAACGGGACCGGCATTAAAAACAACATTAAAAGGGAAACCGGGGAATGTGTTTGCTTCACAAGAAAGTGAGAGTTGGTTTGAAGCAGGGTGCAAAGGAGTTGGAGAGCCTGTAAAAAAAACAGACATTGTTAAAAAAACCTGAGCGTTTGCTGCCTGTAAAGTGCAAAATAATAAAGCACTTGCGAATAAAAGTTTTATTGATTTTTTCATTTTTACCTCTTTGGTTAAAGTTATTAGTAGAAATTTATCTTTCTAAATTTATTAATTAAAATCCTTTAAGTAAAACGTTTTTTCTTATTTTACTGTTTAAAATACAATGTTTTAAAAGAAACAACTCTTTAAAGAATGTCAAAAGCATTAAAACGCATTAATTTAATGCTTTTTAACAAACTCTAATTTTGTTCAAAGTAAGAAGTAAAGTGCCTTAGAAACTTTGGCTCCTGAATAATTTTCAATCCTCTCGCTTTGTTTTTTGTTCGTAAAATCTCCTCAAAAACTTCAATCACGTAGTCAATGTGGCTTTGAGTGTAAACTCTTCGCGGAATCGCAAGCCTGACAAGTTCCATCGGAGCAGGAATTAGTTTTCCGTTTTCATCGTATTTTCCAAACATTACAGAACCAATTTCCACACAACGAATTCCACCTTTCAGGTAAAGTTCACAAACTAAAGCTTGTCCCGGATACTCGTCAACAGGAATTTGAGGGTAAAGTTTTTTTGCATCAACGTAAACTGCGTGTCCACCAACAGGAAGCATTATCGGGACGCCAAGTTTGTTGATTTTTTCGCCAAGGTAAGCAGTGCTACGAATTCTGTACTTTAAATAATCTGGCTCAGTTACTTCTTCCAAACCAATCGCAATTGCTTCCATGTCTCTTCCGGCAAGTCCGCCGTAAGTTGTGTAACCTTCAGTAATTATCAGTAAGTTTGTGCAAGCGTCTGCAAGTTCTTTGTCTCTTAGAGCTATAAATCCACCAATGTTTGCAAGCCCGTCTTTTTTTGCACTCATCACACAACCATCTGCAAGTGAAAACATCTCCTGAACAATTTGCTTGTAAGTTTTGTCTCCAAAACCTTTTTCTCTTTCGTGAATAAAAAAGGAATTTTCAGCAATCCGGCAAGCATCAAGAATGAACAAAATTCCGTAATTTTTACAGATTTTACTCACTTCTTTTGCATTTTCCATACTTACAGGTTGTCCGCCACCGCTGTTGTTTGTAACCGTTAAAATCACTGACGCAATGTTTTCTTTGCCAAATTTTTCAATGTTTTGCACTAATTTTTTTGTGTCAAGATTCCCCTTGAAGGGAAGTTCTAAACTTGTGTCGGTTGCTTCCGGCGTCAAACAATCTATCGCTGTTGCACCAGAAAACTCAATGTTTGCACGTGTTGTGTCAAAGTGTGTGTTACTAAGAAAAATTTTACCTTTTCCACCAAGATGACCGTACAAAATCCTTTCAGCAGCTCTTCCCTGATGAGTTGGAAGAATAAAAGGGTAATTCGTTAAGTCGTTAATTGTTTTTTCAAACCTTTTCCAACTTTTCGCACCAGCGTAGGATTCATCACCGTTCATAATTCCTGACCATTGATTTGCACTCATCGCAGAAGTGCCGCTGTCCGTGAGAAAATCAATTAAAACTTGTTCAGAAGTAAGCAAAAAAGGATTGTAGTGAGCATTTTTCAAAAAAACTTTTCGTTCTTCCTCAGTTGTCATAAAAATTGGTTCAACCGTTTTAATCTTAAACGGTTCAATGATAGTTTTGATTTGCATTTTTTCCCTTAAAAAAAAATTAAAAATTATTCACCGGTTTCGGCTCGTGAACGTGAATTTTTTGCGATTCACGTGTCATCGTCGGGCGTTTCGCAAAAATTGTCAGAAGGTAACGTTCCTCAATTTCATCGTCTTTGAATTTTTCAAATTTTGCCTCATGCAACTTCGTAAGTTCTTCATTTTTCAACGCCTTGTAACAAAGCATTAAATTAAAATGGCTCGCAATGCTTTCCGGGTCAAACTCTAAAACTCTGCCAAAACTCTCCGTCGCAACCTGAAACTTTCCTGCAAGGTACTGAGTTCTGCCAAGGTCCAGCCACAAGTTTCTTGCCCTCGGAAAATCCGCTAAAACTTCACTGAAAAGTTGTTCTGCTTCAGCTAACTTGCCCTCAACCTGTAAAATTCTCGCACTGACAATCTTTGCACGAACACAGTTTTTATCGGTTTCCATCGCCTTTTGGCAAAGTGAAAACGCCTCTTTCAGTTTGTTGTTTTTTTGAAGCGAAATTGCAAGGTTCACAAAGCCGTTTGCGTAATCGGGCTTAATTTCTGTCAAGTAAGTAAAAATCTTTTCCGCTCCCAGAAAATCGTCTTCCTCAAGAAGAGAAATTCCGTAATCATTCAGGTTTTCCCAATTGGCTTCGTCTTTGATAAATCCGCTGAAATTTTTGCCGACTTTGACCGTTACAGTGTCCGTTGCAATCCAAAAATTCGGAAAAACAGGGACTTCACTGGAATCCTCGTAAACGAACTTCAGAAAATCGTTGTTAAATTTTTTGTGGTTCAGGCTCGCAACCAGAGTTACTTCTGAAAGCGTGTCAGGAATCGTAACCTTGTAGTGAATCACGGTGGATTTTGAAGGTGCAATTTCGTTTGCGTAGAGAGTTGTCTGCCAGTTCAAGCCGTCGCGTTTTCGTAAAGGTTCCTGGTTTTTATCCAACAAAACGCCTCTGAAAAAGTGAGCCATTGAGTCAACTTCGTTACCTTTGATTTCTCCTTCGGAAAGTATTTTTTTATTTTTTGAAAAAACGGAGAACTCAACCCAATCGTAAGAACCGTCAATTGTTCCAGTTACGAACTTGTGCCCAACGCCTTTGTTTCGGATGACAACGTCAAAAATCAGGCTTGTGTTTGCGGGAACTTCAGAGAGTTTTGCGTCAAGCGGGATTGAGATTTTTGAGTTGTCGGTTGAAACGTCTGCGATTTCGGAGGATTCCCGTGCTGCAATGATTTCTACTTTCAGTTTTCCGCCACGCAAAAATTCTTTAACTGCCTCAAGCTGAGTTGAATCTCCGTTCAGAAACGGAACGTCAGAGTTTGCTGCAGGCATTCTGTGGTTGCGGATTTTTCCGTCTTTTGCTGCGACGTCGTCAGATTTTCTGTAAGGCATGTGGCAATCGGAACAATTTTGAGGGGAATCAGGGAAGTAAAAACTTTCAGGATTGTTTTGGCTGACTCCGCTGTTGTGCCAATCATCAAACTCGTTGTGTCCGCGTTTCCACTTGTAATCGTTTATCTCTTTGAAAAAAGAAACTTTATGGCAATTTCCACAGAGCCTTTGGTCTTTTAAAAAAGGTTTTGCAAAAGTTTCCCTGTGTTTTTGTGGGTCAAGTTCAATCAGGTAATCAGAAAATTTTTGTAAAACCGGGTTTTCCGAGAAAGCAAAAGGGTAGTGTTTTGGCGGTTCAAAAATGTAGTTTGAGTTTGCCGTTGCGTCAACCACGCCTGAAATTGAGTGGCAAAGTGTGCAGGAAATTCCCGCCTGAGCGTCTGAAGAATTTTTATCAAAGCCATCTTTAAAATTTCCGGGAATCATCAAAGCAGGGTCGTGGCAACCTGCACACCAAAGACCTTTCGGCAGGATTCCGTCTTTTTCAATTGGAACAAAGCTTCTTTTGTAAAAAAGGTTGTTGAAGGAAGAAAGTTTGTGAACAGAAGCCTCAAAATCAGTTGCAAAATCCTGATGGCATTTTTTACAGTAATCGGTTTGGTTTATTTCTTCAGGTTCAATTTTTCTGCCGTTTTCTGTTAAAATCGCAACCGGCGAAGGAAAGTAGAGGTTTTTTTGGAGAACTTTAGGCTTGTTTTCAAAAAAATGGTCTGCCAAAGTACACACCAAAAGCACGGTAAAAGTTACCAGAAGTGCTTTGGTTTGGAGTTCAAAAGTCTTGTTAAAAAACAAAACAGCTACCAGAACAAAAAACAGAACTGAAGCGATTTCGTGGAAGTTTGCGAGGTAAGTAAATTTTTCAATTTTTCCAGTAAAGAACAAAGCTAAGCCTGAAATTGTTGAAACGAGAGCAAACCAAAAAGGAATTTTTTGCTTGTTTTTTAAAAGGAAAAAAGTTAGCGCCAGCCCTGAAACGACGTGAAAAAATGAAAAAACAAAGTAAAATTCAACTGAGCTTTTGGCGAAGTGAACAAAAATGACAAAGAAAAGTTCAATTGCAAGAAAAATATTGAAAAGCAAGGACATTTTTTCCTCCTTAATTAATGTCAGCAAAGAATTTAAGAAAAACTTTTCAGGAAAAAAGCGAATTTTAGAACCTGAAATTTTTATTGACAGACTTTTTAAAAAAAGTAAAGTGCTAAAAATAATTTTTTAGTTTATATTTTAAAGGTGATTAGAGAGGGAATTTTTTGGTGTCAAAATACGAAAAACACGTTTTCATTTGCACGAACAAACGGGAAACAAACGATAAAAGAGGCTGCTGCGCAACAAAGAACTCGGAAGCAATCCAGCTAAAACTGAAATCCGAACTGCAAAAACGCGGGCTTGGTTTAAAAATTCGTGCCAACAAAGCTGGTTGCTTTGATTTTTGTGAAAACGGTCCCGTTTTAGTAGTTTATCCTGAAGGAATTTGGTATCAAAAAGTTACGCCTGACGATGTTGAAGAAATTGTGGAAAATCACCTTGTTGGTGGAATTCCTGTTGAACGTTTAAAAATGAATTAATAAAGGAAAAATGATGTCTGAAATTGAAATAAAAGTAGCTCACAGCCCTGATTCTGATGATGCTTTTATGTTTTATGCTTTAGCAAACGATAAAATAGATACGGGAAACTTAAAATTTTCCCACAAGTTAATGGACATTGAAAGCCTGAACAGAATCGCTTTGGAAAAACCATTTTATGAAGTAACGGCACTTTCTTTTCATGCTTACGCTTACCTTTCCGATACTTACGCAGTCTTACCTTCCGGAGGTTCTGTCGGTGATAATTACGGTCCGATGATTGTCTCAAAAAAAAATATAACTAAAGAAGACCTGAAAAATTTAGTGATTGCTGTTCCCGGCGAACTGACAACTGCTTACCTTGCTCTAAAACTTTACCTTCCTGAGTGCAAAACAGTAACGATTGATTTTGATAAAATTATGCCTGCAATTGAAAGTGGTGAAGTTGAAGCAGGTTTAATAATTCACGAAGGACAGGTTCTCTACAAGTCAATGGGTTTCAAAAAAATCGTGGATTTAGGTGAGTGGTGGTTTGAAGAAACAGGTTTGCCTTTGCCACTTGGTTGCAACGGAGTCAGAAAAAACCTCGGCGAAAAAACAATTAAAGAAGTTTCAAGGCTTCTCAAAGAAAGTATTCAGTTTGCTCTTGACCACCGGAAAGACGCTTTGGACTACGCTTTGCAGTTTGCAAGAGAAATGGATCCCAAAATGGCAGACAAATTTGTAGGAATGTACGTGAATGATTTGACCCTTGATTACGGCGAAAAAGCAAGAAAAGCTGCCCAACTTTTGCTTGACAAGGGTTTTGAGCAGGGAATAATTCCTAAAAAAATAAAAATGGAGTTTGTGGATTAAAATTCACGAAGCTAAAAATGGTAAAAAAGTTAGACGTTGTTGAAAATTTATGCCTGGAAGCAGAAGTTTCTCTGCTTTGGGCAATTCTCAGAGACATCAGAAAAGAAACTCTGAAAGGCGTTGAAAAACTCACCAAAGAACAGCTTTTTATCCCTCCAATGGAAAACGAAGCACCGATTGGAGCTTACCTGATGCACATTGCTGAAGCTGAAACCTACTGGTTGGAAATGATGTCCGGCTTGCAGGTCTCTGATAAAATTAAACAGGAACACTTCTGCAATGCCTGGTTTGATTGCGAAAACCCAAACCCTCCGAAAGAACCTTTGGAACCCGCTTATTACGTCAAAGCACTAACTAACGTCAGGAACCTGCTACAAAAATTCGTCTTAGCTTTAACTGACAGCGACCTGACCAAAAGTTTCTCAAGAACAAACTCCAAAGGCGAAACTTACGAAATCACCTTTCGCTGGGTTCTTTACCACCTGATTGAACACGAAGTTCACCACAGAGGACAAATCTTTTTTTTAATGCGTAAAGCTAAGTTTAAATAATTTTAGAGTAAAAAATGTTCAGGAAAAATGTTTTAGCAGTATGTTTTTTAGCGATTTTAGCCACAATTGCAAACTCACAAATTAATTACAGCACTTTGGATTTTAAGGTTGAAATCACTAATCCAAAAGTGAAAATTGGCGAAAAACTTGCAGTGGAAATTACGGTAAAAAACATTTCTGACCAAAATATCTGGTTCAATAAAAAAGGTATTTATTTTATTGAAAAACTGAAAAAAGGCTCTGTAATCAAACCGGAACTTGCTTTTTCAGGAATAAAAACTGAACTTGCCAATGAAAAAGATTTTGTCTTACTTGCCAAAGGTGATTCATTTACTAAAACTCTGTTTTTTCCGCTTCAGGAAAAAATAAAAATTGACGGGAAAGAACAAAAAGTTCCACTCGTTTTGCAAAATCTAATTCCAACAGGCGACCAAAAACCTAAACTTGCAAGCTATAAAATGG
>JADZEA010000088.1 GCA_020850775.1 bacterium | reverse complement strand
GAGAAAGAGGAACGGCAAAATCAGCAAGAATTGAAGGAAAAACAGCAGCCGGAAAAACTGGAACAGCCCAAAACCCTCACGGAGAAAATCACGCCTGGTTTATTGGTTTTGCTCCTTTTGAAAATCCGGAAGTTGCAATGTGTGTTTTGATTGAAAATGGGGGAGGCGGCGGAAGAAACGCTGCACCAATCGCCGGTGAACTTTTCAAACTGTTTTTTATGAGCCAAAAAGTTGACTACACAGAAAACTGAAGCCTTCAGTTTTTTAGGCTTGAAGGCTCGCAAAATTTAGCTTTTTAGATTTGTGAATTGTAAAGGAACTTCTAAGTTTGAGCTTTTCAGAGTTCTCATCACTTCTTGCAAATCATCAATTTTTTTCCCTGTAACACGAACTTGTTCGTCTTGAATTGCAGTTTGAACTTTAAGGTTTTTTTCTTTAATAATTTTAACAATTTTTTGTGCAATTAGTTTTTCAATGCCTTCTTTGATTAAAACTTCACGTTTAACCATTCCATTTGAGGTTGGCTTAATCTCTTTGTAAACAAGGCACTTAGGGTCAAGTTGGCGTTTCAGAAAGTTTGCAATGAACATTTCTTCAATTGATTTCATTCTCATTTCACTTTCAGTCGTAATTTGAATGAGTTTATCTTTTTTGTTTAGTGTGATTTCTGTTTTCGAATCACGAAAATCAAAACGAGTTTGGATTGTTCGGTTTGTTGTGTTGACAGCATTATCAACTTCCTGAATATCAATTTCATTGACAACGTCAAAAGAAGGCATAAACTTTTCCTTTCAATAAAATTTATCTAAAGCTGGAATCTTTGCAAAGGTTTTAACTTTAAAAATTAATTTTACTTACCTTTCCAAAATTTCCTGTGCTTCATCTTCAAGTTTTTTCGCGTAAGCTTCCAATCTTCCTGCAAGTTCTTTGTCTGTTTCAATTGATGCAAGTTGGTGAACGTTTTCTGCTTGTAAAATGTGAGCCTTGCTAATTTCAGCCCTTTCCTGAATTTTCATTTTGGTTCTGAGAAGTGCTGTTTCCTGAACTGCTTCAGGTAAAGCAAGTGGATCGTTTAAAGGTTTGTCAAGGTTCCTCTTGATGTATTCTGCGTTTACTTCAGCTCTTTCCTGAGCGAAATCAATAAAATCATTGCCACAAGCAATTAATAAAATTGATGTTAAGGCTAAAAATATAAATCTTTTCATTTGTTACTCCTTAGTTAAAAATTTAAAACTCAATCTAAAATTAACAAAAAATTTTCTTAAACTACAAAGTTTCTTAATCTGACTGCCAAAATTTTTGTTTCTTCTTCACTAACCGTCTTAAAATTCAAAATCACTTTGCCATTATTTTTGTAAGAAGCAATGAAATTTTTAAGCAAAACCTTTGAAATTTCCTCATCAGTAAAAAAATTACTTTGCAAACTTACTCCAAAAGATTTGATTTTTTGAATTGGAAAAGCACCGCTCCCAATTTCTGCTTCAAGTTCTACTTTGCAAATTTCAAGTTTTGTAAATATTTTTTTATCCAAAAGGCTCAAAAATTTTTCGGTTTTTTGTTTTGTTTGTTCAAAATCTTCAGAAAGCATTTTCAAAGTCGGGATTTTTGAAAAAACGTTTTCACTCATCAAATCGCTCAAAGTTCCCGCAAGAACTGAAAGAGTCATTTTATCAGGTCTGAAAGCTCGTAAAAGCGGGTTTTTGGACATTTTTTCAATGAGCTCTTTTTTACCTAAAATTATTCCACACTGCGAACTTCCAAGAATTTTATCGCCACTGAAACTGACTAAATCCGTTTTTGTCTCAAGAATTTCGTCAATTGTCGGTTCGTCGCCAAGCCCAAAATTCTCAGGTGGAAAAATCATTCCACTTCCAAGATCGTAGTAAACAGGAATTTTTTTACTCTTTCCAAGTGAAACAAGCTCAGTTAAACTGACTTCCTTTGTAAAACCAAGCACACGAAAATTACTCGTGTGAACTTTGACTAAAAGTCCTGTTTTTTTTGAAATTACCTTTTCGTAATCTTTTAGGTGTGTTTTGTTCGTAGAACCAACTTCAACCATTTTTGCGTTACTAAGTTCCATAATTTCAGGCATTCTGAACGAGCCACCAATTTCAACAAGCTCACCGCGGGAAACAATTGCCTCTTTGTTTTTTGCAAAAGTATTCAAAACAAGCATTACCGCAGCAGCATTGTTGTTTACAACAAGTGAAGCCTCACAATTCGTCAGAGTTTTTAGTAAGGTTTGGATTGGCTGTTGTCTGTCGCCCCGGTTTCCGTTTGCGGGGTCAAACTCAACACAAGCATAATTTTCAGTTGTTTCGTTAAGGAATTTTTTAGAAGTTTCGCCAAAAACAGCTCTTCCAAGTCCTGTGTGAAGAATTATTCCTGTTGCATTAATCATTTTTTTGTAAGGATTTGTGAGTAAAATTTCAGCTTTTTGCCGGAAACTCTCAAGGATTAAATTTTTAGCTTCTTCTTTAGTTTCAGGAAAATTTTTTAGTTTCCGGATTTCTTCAATTGCTTCACGAAAAAGTTTGGTTTTGATTTTGTGAGTTAATTCTAACTCTTTGGCTTTGCTTTCTTCAAGTAAAACAGAAACAGATGGAATTTTGCTAAAGTCTTTTGACAATTGCTTTTAAGCCCTTAAAATAGTTGTTAAGTTTTACAAAAAACGTGAGAACCTCACACTTTTTTGGTGAGGCACTCACTGTAAAATTTACTTGAGAAAAAGCATTTTTTTAGTTTCGCTAAAATTTCCGGTTTCAAGTTTGTAAAAGTAAACTCCGGACGAAACGGCGTTTCCGCTTGCGTCTTTTCCGTTCCAAACAACGGAACCTTTTGGCTTTTCAAGTGAAAAATCCATCACTTTTTCGCCAAGAACGTTGAAAATTAACAGTTTAGCTTTTTCGCTGTTTTTGAACTCGTAAGAAATTGTCGTGCTTGGGTTGAAAGGGTTCGGGTGATTCTGTTCTAACACAAAATCTTTTGGTGGGTTTGTTTTTTCGCTGACCGCAATCGGGTTTCCGATTGAAAAACTGAAAAATTGTTTGCTTGCGTGTAAAGTTGTTCCTGAAAGGTCAGTTGCAGAAGCAATCATTCCCCAACCGTAAAGTCCGTCTGCAAG
>JADZEA010000087.1 GCA_020850775.1 bacterium | reverse complement strand
TTTCAAAAAAGAGTGGTTCAGTTGTTTGGAACGGCACGGATTTCAGTGGAAAACAAGTTTCAAGTGGCGTTTACTTTTACCGGTTAGAGACAAAAACCGGCTTCTCTGAAACGAAAAAAATGGTGCTGCTGAAGTAAATCGCTTTTTAGCTTAGAAAAAATTAAAGCCAGGTCAAGTTTTTGATTTGGCTTTTTTTGTTTAGAAAGAGGGAAAATGTAAGTAAATTTGCAAGAATGATTAGTCATTTTTTAAAAACCACTCAATACCTGAAAAGCATTTCAAAAAAATATTGATAAAGAAAGTATTGAGTCATTCCTCAAAACTCACCTAACATCCAAAATTTACAATAAATTACTAAAACTAATCGTTGCAGTTCTTTTGCAAAGTTGCTTATCTTTAGTCAAAAAAACAAAGGCAGACGACAAAAATGACTTTTCTGGAATTAGCCGAAAAAATATTAAGTGAAAAAAAGATACCATTAACTACCAACGAAATTTGGGATTTGGCAACCGAAAAAGGCTACGAGAAACAACTTAACAGTATTGGTAAAACTCCTTGGGCAACGCTTTCAGCACAAATCTACGTTAACACAAGAGACAACCCCAAATCGTTTTTTTCTCAGACAGACACAAGACCCAAAAAATTTTACCTGAAATTTCAAACTAACCAAATTGACTTTTCAGAATTAGAAACCACCAAAAAAACAACCCAAACAAAGAAAAAACAGTTTGATTATTTTGAAAAAGACCTCCATCCTTTCTTAACTTACTACGCTCACTATCATTTACATTGTTACACAAAAACAATTAACCATTCACAATCCACAAAAAAAGAATTTGGTGAGTGGGTTCATCCTGATGTTGTTGGTTGTTACTTTCCGCTTGAGGATTGGAAGCAGGAAGTTTTTGAACTGAGTACTGCAGTTGGAAACATTTCCATCAGGCTTTTTTCGTTTGAGCTTAAACGTGAACTTAATTTTGGTAATCTGAGGGAAAGTTTTTTTCAGACAGTTTCGAATTCATCCTGGGCAAACGAAAGTTTTTTGGTTGCTGTGGAAATTTCTGAGGAACAGGATTTCAGAGACGAACTCTCAAGGCTTTCAATTTCTTTTGGGATTGGCGTAATTAAACTGAACATTGAAGACCCGCACTCATCCGAAATTATTTTTTCCGCAAAATTTCGTGCTGACCTTGATTGGGAAACCATCAATAAACTTACAATGAATTCCGATTTCAAAGAATTTCTCACAACAGTAAAAATTGACCTTACAAGCAAAAAAATTCACAAAAAAGAATACGACCGTGTTTACGACCTTGAAGAATTAACACGCAAAACCAATCCCTGAAACGATTTTTTTAGCAGAAAAGTTTGTTAGTTGCCGGAAGAACGGTGTTTAAGATGTTTCAAAGCACAAAAAATAGTAAAAAATGAAAAAATTAACCTTACTTAGCATTCTTATTTTTACGCAAAGCCTTGTTTTTGCTCAGGAAATTGTAACTCTGAAACCAAACGAGTCACTACGAACTCTTGCTCAAAAATATTTCCAAAATCCTGACGAGTGGGAAATTATCCTTCTTTTTAACGGCTTTCACTCCGTGAACGAAGTAAATGAAGGAACTAAACTTACAATCCCAACAAACCTTTACAAACTTTTGACAAACAACCTTAACGAATACCAAAAAATTATTAACCTTGCTAACAAAGATGGTGCTGCAATCCTTTCTAAAAATAAAATCAGTTCCGCTCTTGAAAACTACGAAAAAGCTATGAATTTTAAAAAAAAAGGTCAACTTGAACTCGCTCAAAAATCTTCTTTAGAAGCATTAAACTTTGCTAAAAAAGCCTTGCAGGAAACAAACGAAAAAAGACTTCAATCAATTTCAGCAGTTCTCAAAGAAAAAAAAGGAACAGTGGAAACCAAAAAAACAAACGAAATTGTCTGGTTTTCAGCAAAAGAAATGCAGGAACTTTGGGAAAAACAACGTGTGCGAACTCTTACAAACTCAAACGGACAAATCGCTTTCGTTGACGGAAGCCGTTTACAACTTGGCGAAAATGCTCTTGCCGTGATAGAATCAATGAAACAAGACCTCGTTACAAACACAAATTTAACTGACGTTGTAGTTTTGCAAGGTGATGTTTCAACTTACCTCGCTTCACTTTCAAAAAAAAATACAATTAATGTTTCTGCACCTGGTGTCGAAACAAAAAGCCGTTCCAAAAACTTTTGGACGGGAAGAGACAGCGAAAACGTTGTGCGAATTGCGAATTACGACGGAGAAATCCAAATGCTTGCAAACGGAAAAGAGGTTTTGGTCAAGCAAAACGAAGGCAGCAAGGTTCTTCCCGGAAAACCTCCAACTGAACCTCAAAAATTGCTGCCTGCTCCGGAAATTCTTTTCCCTCAAAATCAGGAAAAAATTGTTGCTGATAAAATTGATTTTAAGTGGAAAAGTGTGAACGATGCCTTAAACTATTTTTTACAAATTTCCTCAACACGAAATTTTACTGAAATCCTGAAAACTGAAACAACTCTTGCGACAAGTTACACCTGGGAACCACAGGAAAGCGGAGTTTTTTACTTCAGAGTTTGTTCCGTTGACAGCGATAAACTTCCTGGTCCTTACTCAAACAGCGTGGATTTTATCGTTTCAACAGACGAAAATCCACCTTTCCTTTTGGTTGAAAATTTGCAAAACGGAGACGTGTTTATTACTGAAAATATTACAGTTAAAGGGAAAACGGACGGTTTCTCAACCGTTAAAATTAATGGAGAAAATGCACAGGTTGGAACTAACGGAAGTTTTAGTTTTCCTCTGAAACTTGTTGAAGGTAAACAAACAGTAACAATCGTCGCAAAGAACTCTTCAGGAAAAACAAGTGAAATTGAAGCAGAAATTTATTGTAATCTTGACGAAAAACTTTTCACTCTTGAAGCACAAAAAAATTTAATTGTAAACGTTGCTTTTTTTGAACTTAAGGCAAAGGTAAAACCATTAACTGAGGTTTTTGTAAACAATCAAAGAGTAAACCTTAACCAGGATAAACTACAGTTTTTATTCCCTTTGAGAGAAGGTAGCAACAATTTAAAAATTTCAGCAAAAAACCAAAACGGGCAAACTGAAGAAGAAAATTTAATGATTGTTGCCGATTTTACTTTACCAAAAATTGAAACTAAAGAGGTTGTTTTTTACACAAACGAAAGAGAATTTGAACTTTCAGGAAGCATTTCAGAAGAGGTGAAACTGAAAATTAACAACAAAGAAACTAAACTTTCAGATAAAAATTTTAGTCAAAGAGTGTTGTTAAACGCAGGAAAAAATATTTTTAGTTTGATTGCAGAAGATTTTGCAGGAAACGTAACGACTAAAGAAATAGTTGTTTTTAGTGAAGAAAACACAGTAATTTTGTCTTCCGTTCTTTCCCAAACAAATGTTAGCGGAGGTGAAAACGTGAAAATCACTGTCAAAATTAAGGAGAGAAAATCAGGACTTGCAAGAACGGGAAATTTTGTTCTTCAGGTGGAAGGAATTGAGGTAAAAGGGCTTTTGAAACTTGTTACGGGCTCAAACACTTACGAAGGAAACGTGATAATTCCAAGTCAGGCTAAAGGTGAGTTAAAGCTAAAAGAAATAAAAATAAATGATTACAGAGAGTAAAATTTTGCGACCAACTTTGTTTAAAAAGTTTTTTCTGATTTTTTTGATTGTTACACTAATTCCACTGACGATAGCAAGTTACGGAAGCATTAGTAAAGCAGAAAACGAGCTAAAAAGTTCGCTCAATGAAAAATATTATTTAATTACACGACAAATTATTAATAAGTTTGATGAAACCTACGTAAAAAGCTGGATTGAAAATCTTTCACTTTTAGCTTTTTCGCTTGATTACAAAAAAGGGCTTGATGCAAACTCAATAAATTCAATTATTGATGTTCACCTTGAAAATTTGAACGAGCTTGTTATTTTATCTGTGAAATTGGAAGGCAATGAAAACCCTTTACACTTTATTAAAAATGAAAAAAATATTGCTCAGGAAGACTCTGAAATTGTGCAAAAATTCCTTTTGTTTGATAGTTCAGCAAATTTTTCAGAAAAAAATATAGTTGTTGGAGACCTGCTTCAATCAGAAAAAACGAGCAAAAAGTTTTTGCCGATTGAACTGGCTTTTGAGTTTAGAGAAAATCAAAAAGCTGTTTTGAGGGGAGTTTTTGAGGTTTCAGTGATTCTTGAAAAGATTTTGCGAGAGCTTTCAACAGGAAGAAGCGAAGTTTACATCACAGGAAAAGACGGAAAAGTTGTTTTAAAAAATGAGTTTGGGATTTTTGAGGAAAAAAGCAGGATTGAGTATTCTTTAACCGCAAAAATTATTGAAAGTTTGAAAGGTAAAATAAGAGTTTTTCAGTTGGAAAGTTTTGATTTTAAAGGAGAAAATTACGTTGGTTTTTACTCTTTAACCCATTTTGGAAATCTTGGAGTTTTGGTTGTTGACAAGTTGGAAATTGCTTACATTTTAGTTCAAAAGATGAAGTCAGACATTGTTTTTTGGATAACGGCAGCAGTTTTTTTCAGCCTGATTTTTTCATTTTTCTTTTCCCGTTCGCTTTCAGGTTCAATGCGTTACCTTTCAATGATTTCGCATAGAATCGGAGTTGGCGACCTTGACGTTGAAATAAAAGTTACTTCAAAAGATGAAATTGGTCAGTTGGCAAGTTCCTTGTCTCAAATGGTTGTCAGCCTCAAACAACGCGAACAAATGATTGCAAGCATTCGTTACGCACAAAGAATTCAGAATGCAATTTTGCCGCTTGAAGAAAAAAATGAAAATATTTTAGGTGAACATTTCATAATTTTTAAGCCAAAAGATAATCTTTCCGGTGATTTTTATTGGTTTAGCGAAGTTGAAGAAAAAACTTTTATTGCAGTTGTGGATTGCACCGGACACGGAATTCCGGGAGCTTTTATGTCAATGATGGGGAACGTTTTTTTGAACCACATCGTTAATGAAAAAGAAGTTTTTGAGCCTGCTTTGGTTCTTGAAAATTTGCACAAAAGCGTTAGAAATGCCTTAAAACAGGAACGGAAAGAAATTGATGCAACCGACGGAATGGATGTTTGCCTTTGTGTGATTGATAAAAAAAATAAAAAATTAACTTTTGCAGGTGCAAAACGACCACTTTACATCGTTAGAGATGGAGTTTTTGAGGAAATCAAAGGCGATAAAAAATCAATCGGCGGTTTGCAAAAAGAGGAAAAACGAACTTTTACAAACAATGAAATTTTTTACACTTTGCAAGCAACGATTTATTTAACTTCTGATGGTTTTGCTGACCAGTCGAACCTAAATGGTGAAAAGTTTGGTTCAAAAAGGCTGAAAGAATTTTTAGCTGAGATTTCAAAGTACGGCTTGAAAAAACAAAATGAATTGTTAGCTTTGGAACTGAAAAAACATCAGGAAGTGGAAGAACAACGGGATGACATCACAATTGTTGGCGTTAAGGTTAGTTAGTTTTTTTGTCTGAATTGTTTTAGGAATAAAAAATTAGTTGTTTTTACTAAAAAAATGAGAAAAAATGGAAGAAATGGATTTGTTTGATTACTACGAAAGTATGGTTGCTAAAAACATACTTTTAGCTTTTAAAGGCACGATTTCCCAAAACATCCTTGTCGGTCTTGGAGAAATGATTAAAGATAAATTAATGTTTGATACCAGGCATTACGTAGTTTCAAAAAAAGTATTTTCAATTTTTATTGAACTTGCACAAAATATTTTTTATTACTCAGCCGAAAAAATTAATCTTGGAAACACAAAAGCAGGCTCGGGAATTCTTGTAATCAAAGAATGCGAAAAATTTTATACCATTTCTTCAGGTAACAAAATTGAAAATTCTAAAGCTACGGAAATTGTTCAAAATTGCGAATTTATCAACCAACTTGATAAAAATAAACTCAAGGAATTTTACAAAGAAAAACTTAACACTCCAAAAGAATTGAGCCAAAACGGTGGCGGAGTTGGTTTGATTGACATCGCAAGAAAATCCGGAAACAAACTAAACACTAAAATTATAAAAATTAATGAAAATTATTCGTTTTTTGTTTTATCTGTAAATATTATCAAGGAGAATTAAAATTGGAAAATTTATCAATCGTCCAAACAAAGTACACACTTGGAGTTAATTTCAATGTAGAAAATGGAGTTTTAGAAATGCTTGGCTCGTCTTACCCGGAAGTTGCAGCAGAATTTTTTGAACCAATTTACAAATGGCTAAAAAATTTCCTCGCAACTAAAAATGCAAAAATCGTGATGAACTTAAAGTTTGATTACCTGAACACAAGTTCTGTAAAGTGCATTTTAAATGTTTTGCAAATCCTTGAAAATCATAAAAAAGAAACTTCACAAAACCACACAATCAATTGGTTTTACAAGGAAGAAGACGAAGATATTTTGGATACAGGAGAAGAACTTGCTGAAGATTCAATTCTTGATTTTAACCTGA
Organism: bacterium; assembly: GCA_020850775.1. Taxonomy (GTDB): domain Bacteria; phylum CLD3; class CLD3; order CLD3; family CLD3; genus JADZEA01. Next base: position 25,230 of record JADZEA010000087.1, on the reverse strand, counting down.
AAGTTTATTAGGATTTTAATGTCTAAAGCTATTTCAATCATTTTTATTTTTTTGTGTTCTGTTTTGGGCTTTGCACAAATTCAAAATGAAAATTTTTTTGTCGTTGCCGGAAAAGACGCACCAGTCTCAAAAGGTGATAGCTTTTTCCGAAACAATTTCCTGATTAAAATCCCTAAAAATTATCAGGGAAAAGCATTTTTACGCGTGTTCGATGCTGATTTTGGCGGAAAGTTTGACGAGCATTTTTCACCTTCGCAAGTTTCTTACAAATTGCTTGGAAAAGGAAAAATTCAACCAAAACTTCGTTCCGTAAACGAACAATTAAAAGATGACAAGGTTTTAATTGAACTAACGCTTGGTGAAAACAAAACTTACGACAACGAGTGGAAAACACTTGGCTTTTTTGACATTTTTCAAGGTGAACAAGACAATGATTTTTCTACTTTTCAGTTTCTTGCAGACGGAATTTCCGGAACCGACGTGAACCTTTACCAATTTTTTATTTCTGCTGAAGAAAACAAAAATGTCCCGATTCCAAACATCGAAATCACTTCGCTAATCCTGACTGTAAGACCTTCAACAAACACAAAATTACTTAACCAGCTCAAATTCAAAATCCCAAAAGACGCAAACTACCTGAAAATTACAAACTTCGACGCTGACCTTAAATCCATTGAAAACATCTACTTTGAAACGCATTTCAGAAGCAGGTTTGTAATCCCGAAATCCGACAATGCTTTGGCAAAGGAAACGGAAGTTTTACTTTTTGATGTTGAAAAAGGAACTGACGGAGCTTTGGTTCTCACAAAAAATGAAAGTTCAGACGAGAACGTTCAGTTCTGGATTTTTGACGACAAAGGCAGGGAAATTCCTTTCCTTTTGCCAACACTTGTTGCAGTTCAAAACAAAATTCCTGTAGTAAAACTCAAAATTACTTCAGACAGCGATTGTTTTTCTCTAAACTTTGACGCTTCAGAATCTTTTGACACAGACGGAAAAATCACAAATTTTGAGTGGTTTTTTCACAAAGGTTTGAATTTCAAAGGTGAAAGCAAAGTCTCCTACACTTTCCCCCACGTCGGCGAGTTTCCGATTGAAATTATCGTTTCTGACGATTCAAAGTTCGTCGCAAACACAACACGCTACGCCGAAATTGTTCGTGTCAGCGAAAAACCAATCCCAAAAATTGATTGCCTTTTAGAAACAATTCCAAACGAGGAATTGATTTTTAATGCCTCAGCTTCAGTTTCTGACGGTCCGAAAATAAATTTTTACCTTTGGGATTTTGGCGACGGAACAACAGCAAAAGGGATTTTAACGAAACACGCTTTCAAAAAAGCAGGAACTTACAACGTAAAACTTACTGTCAAAAGCGGCGAAATGCCTTGCAACCAAAATTCCGAAACCGTTAACGTTTTTGTGAATGAACCACCAACGGCAAAAATTACCGCACCAAAAATCGCAGCTACTAACGAAAACATCGTTTTTGACGGAACTTTGTCAAAGGATTTTGACGGAAAAATTTCAAAATTTGAGTGGAATTTTGGCGACGGAACAAACGCTGAAGGCAGTAAAACCACAAAATCTTTTGAAAAAGCAGGAAAATATTTTGTAAAACTAAAAGTTTACGACTCTTCAAACCTGAAAAACAACTCTGGTGAAACGCAAACCTGGATTACCGTTAACGCTCAGCCGAAAGCACTTTTGGAAGGAAAATCTGTTGTTGCAACCGATGAAAACGTGAGTTTTAATGCCTCAAAATCTTACGACACAGACGGAAAAATTACGGATTACTTTTGGGATTTTGGCGACGGAACAACAAAAAATGGTAAAGAAACAAAACATTCCTACAAAAAAGCAGGAACTTACAACGTAACTCTCAGAGTAACCGACGACTCAAACGCTGCAAACGATTCCGACGAAAAAACTTTTCAGGTTCGTGTAAATTTTCAACCGGTTGCAGACGCCGGAACAAACAAAACTGTCAACAGCAGCAAAGTTGAGTTTGACGGAAGTTTTTCGCAAGACAAAGACGACGAAATCACAAGCTATTTTTGGGATTTTGGCGATAAAACAACAGCACAGGGAAAAATAATTTCTCACGTTTACAGGTTTTCAGGAACTTACACGGTAAAACTTACAGTTACAGACGCTTCTAACGTTAAAAACTCTAAAAGCGCTGATGAAATCACGGTTTTTGTGAACAGTCCGCCAATTGCAGACGCTGGAAAAGAACAGGTGGTTTCGTTTGGCGAAAAGGTTTTTTTTGACGGAAGTTTTTCGCAGGACGTTGACGGAAAAATCAAAAGTTACGAGTGGGAACTTGGAAACAACACGAAGCTGACAGGTGAAAAAGTTAGTTTTGATTTCAAAAAAGAAGGAACTTACCAGGTTAGCCTGAAAGTTACGGACAACGACGGAGCAACAGACATTCACTACACAGAAGTTACTGTAAACGCAAAACCAATTGCAGTTTTTTCAAAAGTTGGAAGGATTGCACCAAACCGGGAAACATTTTTTGACGCAAGTGCTTCTTACGATGTTGATGGAAAAATTATTTTTTCGGAGTGGAATTTTGGCGAAGTTTCCAAACAAGGATTGAAAGTCAGCCATAAGTTTGAGAGTTCAGGTCGTTACAAAGTAATTTTAACAATCAAAGACAACCAAAACGTTTCCAACAACACAACTGTTGAAAGCCAAACTGTTGAAGTGAACTACGCACCAGCGATTAGTTTGGTAAAAGATGTTTTTACCTGTTTGCAGACTGTGAATTTTGATTTTATTGAAAGTTCTGACGCAGACGGCGACAACCTGAATTTTTACTGGGATTTTGGCGACGGAAAGAATGGTTCAGGAAAAAAACAAGTTCATTTTTACGAAAAGGCGGGAATTTACCCTGTAAATCTTACAGTTGACGACGGGCAGGGACTTCCGAACTCAAAAACAACAACAACTTTTAAAGTGCAGATTAATTCCGTTCCAATTGCGGTTGCAGAAGTAAAAAGAAACGTTTGTGTCGGTGAAAGTGTGATTTTTGATGCTTCAAAAAGTAGTGATTCTGACAAAGATTTATTAAAATATTTTTGGGATTTCAGAGATGGAACAACAGCAGAAGGAATAAATCCTGTTCACGTTTTCAGGCAAGCAGGTTCGTTTTCTGTTCGGCTAACAGTTTCAGACAACAGCAACCTTTCCTGCAATTCATCTTTTGCGGAAATTTTACTTCAGGTTACTGACGCACCGCTTGCTTTTGCGGGAAACGATGTTTCCGTTTGTGCGGGAAATCCTGTAACTTTTGATGGTTCTGCTTCAAAGGGTGCAGGACGGGAAATCAAAAGTTACGAGTGGGATTTTGGTGATGGGAACAAGGGAGTTGGAGCAAAACCAATCAATGTTTACAAGCAAGCAGGAACTTACAAAGTTAATTTAACAATCACGGTGCCTGACGAAGGAGATTGTGAAAACACTTCCGAAGACGAGCTGCTTGTAACAGTTTTAAGTTCTCCCGTTGCAAGTTTTGAACTAAAAAATCAAGCCTGCGTCAATGAAAAACTAATTTTTGAAGCAAAGGAAAACTTGGTAAAAATTGATGAATTTTATTGGGATTTTGGTGACGGAACGACGGCAGCGGAAAAAGTAGTAGCTCATTCTTTTACAAAAAGTGGAATTTACAAAGTAAAATTGAAAGTAAAATCAAACACTGCTTCGGGTTGTAGCACTTCTGAAACGGAGAAAACTGTTTTGATTAACGAAAGTCCACAAGCAAAAATTGATTTTTACTCGTTAGACAACCAGGTTTTTGAGTTTTTAGTAAACACAGAAATTAATTTTAGCGGGGAAAAGAGTCGTGATTTTGACGGAAAAATCAGCAGGTATTTTTGGGATTTTGGAGAAGGGACACAGAAAGAAGGCATTTTTGTTAAACAAACTTTCTCAAAAACCGGGACTTACGAAGTTAAACTGACAGTTGCAGACGACAGCAAAACCGATTGTAACACGAGTTTGGAAAAGGTTTTGGTTAAAATCAAAGAGCCAATAAATTTTAAAATTAAAGGCAGTGATTTTGGTTGTGTTGGTTCGGTGTTGAGTTTTGAAGTTTACGGAGCAGAAGGGAATTTTCAATGGTTTTTTAGTGATGGGACTCAGGCAAGCGGAAAACAGGTAACTAAAGTTTTTAGCAGTGAAGGGAAGTTTCAGGTTGTTGTAAAAAACGAAAATTTCAGTGCAAGTAAAGACGTGAAAATTATTGAATTACCAAAAGTTGAATTACCACAGGAAATTTTTGCGGATGTTGGTGAGACAGTAAATTTCAGACCTTTGTTTTTGGAAAAATTACCTTTGGAATTTGAATGGGATTTAGGAGAAGGGACAATTTTCAGACAAAAAAATGTGGATTTTACTTACAAAAAAGTTGGTAACTACAAGGCAAGTTTGGTTCTCAAACACAAAGAATTAAAGGATTGTGTTTCACAAAGTTATGGAGTGAACGTTTTTATCAATCCGGTTCCGGAAGTTGAAATTGAGGTTGAGCCTTTGGAAATTTTTAGTGGAGGAGCGAGAGACGAAGCGATTTTTAGTGCGGCTGTGAAAAATCCTGCAAGTAATTTTAATTTTGAGTGGAATTTTGGAGATGGAACTCAGGCAAGCGGGAAAGTTGTTAAGCATTTGTTTTCTCAGGGTGGAAATTTCAAAGTTAGCCTGACTGTCCGGAATAATTTTAATCCTAAAGCGAAAAAATATTACTTCAGTAAAAACGTGAACGTTAAAAAAAGATGAACTTTTCGGGGTTTTAACGTAAGAAAGCATTTTTTTTAGGGCAGCAAAATTTTTTGTTGCTTTTCTTTTTGATTTTTTTAAATTTGACTTTTGACGAAAAAAGTCAAACGAAATCAGTAAAAATAAAGGTAAAAAAATGATTCTGAGTAACGAGCCGGAAAAGAAAGAAGCCATCAAGCGGGTCGCTTACGATTTGTTTGTTCGGTTTGGTTTCAGCAAGACTTCGATGGAAGACATTGCGAAACAATGCGGGATTTCCAAGGCGTTGCTTTACTACTACTACGTAAACAAAGAAGCGATTTTTGAGGAAGTTTTAGTTGACGAAGCGACAAATTTTATGAATTTTGTAGAAAAGAGTTTGCCTGAGAATGTGCCGGCAGACGAAAAGATTATGCTTTTTTTTGAAAAAATTTATCAGGGTCTGAAAAAATATGCTGTAGAAATGGCAGAAGTTCCTGAAATAATGTGTGACCATTCTCCACACGGGAAACCAGTGATTGAGAAGATTAACCAAATTTTTTTGCACAAACTACTTACTTTGCTTCAGGTTGGGCGAAAGCAAGGTTTGTTAGATTTCGAAAATGAAGAAGTTACAGCAAAAACTCTTTTGCTGATGACCAACTTTTTACACATTGACTGGATACGTCGTTATCCCGAAACCATTAACGATAAAGTTGTTAAAACAATGACTCAAATTATTCTTAACGGGCTTAGAAGGAGAAATTAGATGAAACAAAAACTCATTTTGTCTGCAGTTTTACTTTGTTCAAACAATCTTTTTGCTGAAAGCTACGACCTGCAAGGCATACTTTCGCTTGCAAAAATGAACAACAAGGAAATTAAACTTGCAGAGTTTGAACTTAAAAATGCTACAGAAAATAAAAACGAAGCACTTTCAAATGCTTTACCAAAAATAGACTTAGATTTTGGTTACAACCGGAATTTTTTGGAAAATGCTTTTTACGTGAGCTTTCCGGACAGCAACGGAAACACAAGCACCCAAAAATTCAAAACATCCTTTGACAACCAGTTTTCAGCAGCAGCGACTTTGAACCAAACGATTTACAGTTTTGGAAAAGTTGGTAACGCGATTGTTGCCGCTTCTTACTACAAAAAACTAACTAAAAACCAATTTGACTTTCAAACACAAAACGTGATTACAAACGTAAAAAGGGCTTTTTATCAAACTTTACTTCTCAGAAAAGTTTTTGAGGTCGCAAAAGATTCAGAACAAAGTGCTAAAGAAAATTATGAAAACATTAAAGTAAAGTATGAAAGCGATGTTGTTTCGGAGTTTGAGCTTTTACAATCAGAAGTCCGCTGGCAAAATTCAATTCCTGAAACAATCAAAGCAGAAAAAAATTACAAACTTTCAGCAAACAACCTGAAATCATTCGTTGGGCTTTCAGTAACGGAAGAACTTGACTTGAAAGGTGATTTTGAGCTTTTTCCGGCGATGCCTGAAAAGTTAGATTTTGAATCAATTCTTGAAAACCGAAATGATTTTAACTCTTTGATTTGGGAGAAAAAGGTTTACGAAAAAGCACTTTCAATTCAGTTTGCGAACCACTTACCAAGCATTGACGGAAATTTGACTTACTCTTACCAGGCTGGTTCAGATGATTTTAAACTTGAAAACGACAGTAAGAATTTTTTTGCGGGAATTTCATTAAAAGTTCCAGTTTATTCAGGAGGGTTAACAAATTCACAAGTCCAAAAGGCGAAAATAGAAGTCGGAAAAGTAGAAACAAGAATTTTGATGCTGACTGACCAAATTAAAATTCAGTTAAGTAATTCTTACTTGAAACTTAGCGAAGCACAAAAAAGGATTAGTGCAAGCAGCAAAAGCGTCAGCACAGCGAAACGTGCTTTTGAAATCGCCGAAAGCCGTACTAAAAATGGATTTTCAACACAGCTTGAGCTTAAAGACAGCCGTATTTTTTTAGACCAGGCAAAGTTGAATTATTATTCTGCAATTTATGACTACCTTGATGCTTACTTTGAATGGGAACTAATTACAGGAAAAACAGAACTTTAAAACATAAGGAAAAACAAAAATGATAAAATTTTTTTTGATAGTTTTAACTATCAGCTTAGCATTTTCCAATTGCTCGGAAAAAACGACAGCCGAAACGCAAAAAACAGAAGAGACAAAAAATGTTTCGGTTCAAACAATAAATTTAAACCCTTCTCACTTTTCTGAATTTCTTGAAGTTATGGGAACAATCAAAGCAAAAAACCAAATTCAGCTTGTAGCAGAAGAAGGTGGAACCTTGAAAAGAATCATTAGAGAAAAAGGTTCAAATGTTTCAAAAGGCGATACTTTAGCAATTTTGGAAGGAAAAATTCTTGAAGCAAGCTACAAAGAAGCAAAAGCAGGGCTTCAACAAGTTGAGCTTGCTTTTAACAGCAGCAAAGTTCTCTACGATAAAAAAGCAATTTCTGAAAATGAATTTTTAGCAAAAAAATACGAGCTTGAAAGAATGGAAGCAAGTTACGAGCTTGTAAAAGCACGTTTTAACAAACTTTTTATTGTTGCACCTTTTAGCGGGTTTGTGAACAACCGTTTTTACGATTTAGGTTCGTACGTAAACCCGATGACTCCACTTTTTGAATTGATTGACAACTCGACAGTAAAACTTTCGGCGGGAATTGCAGAACGTTTTTTGAGCGACATTGAAAAAGGAACGAACCTTGAGATTACTTTTGATGCTTATGAGGATTTAAAAATTGAAAGCAAAGTTACTTTCGTTTCAAAAAGCATTGACCAGCTAAACAGAGTTTTTGAGATTGAAAGTGAAATCACAAACAAAGACAACAAACTTGCTCCACAAATGGTTGCAAACGTAAAAATTTTGCGTAAATCTATGCAAAATCAAATTGTTATTCCACTTGACGCGATTATTAATTCCGAAAATGGAAGTTATGTTTTTGTTGCAAACCAAAATAAAGCACAAAAAATTAATGTTGAACTTTTAGGAGTTTATGGCGACAGTGCTTCAGTAACAGGACTCGAAACCAACCAAAAACTAATCGTTGTTGGTCAAAGAGGACTTACTGACGGAGATGGTTTAAGCAGTTTAAATTAAGAATTAAAAGAAAAAATTTATGAAAATTACAAAAATCTCACTTGAGCAAAAAGCAAGCGTTTATGTTTTACTTGTTCTTTGCATAGTTTTTGGCTTGCTTGCTTACTTAAAATTACCTGTTGAGGCTTTCCCTGAAATCAAACAACCTGTTGTAATTATTGCAGTTCCTTACGTTGGAGTTTCACCTTCTGATTTGGAAACAATTGTTGTTGACCCGATTGAAAAGAAGCTGAAAGAAATTGCAAAAGTAAAAAAAATGACTTCTTCAACGGTTGAAGGTTATTCAAACATTACAGTTGAATTTGAGCCTGACGTTGATATTGACGAAGCAGTTCGTAAAGTTCGTGAAAAAGTTAGCCAGGCAAAACCAGACTTGCCAATTGACCTTGAAGAACCAATAATTCAGGAAATTAATTTTGAGAACATTCCGATAATGCTTGTCAGCATTGTTGGCGAGCAATCTTTGGTGAAGCTCAAAAAAATTGCTGAAGAAATTGAGGATAAAATTGAACAAATTCCCGGTGTCCTTGACGTAACGATTTCAGGAGGAGTTGAAAACGAAGTAAAAATCAATGTTAATCCTTCAAAACTTCATTACTACAATGTTGGAGTTGACGACGTGATTAATGCAATCCGAAACGAAAACATCACGATTCCCGGCGGTTCTGTTGAAAGCGGAAACCTGAAGTACACAGTCAGAGTTCCCGGTCAGTTTGGGTCAGTCAGCGAAATCAAAAACATTGTTGTCAAAGCAAAAGAAAGTTCGCCGATTTACTTGCGTGATGTTGCAGACGTGTTTTTTGGTTTTAAAGAGCAGACGAGCTACTCGCGTTTAAGCGGAAATCCAAGCGTTACACTTTCAATCCAAAAACGAAGTGGTGAAAATATTATTAAAATTTCTGACGAAGTAAAAAACATTCTTGACAAAGAAAAAGCTAATTTTCCGTCAAAAACGAGCTACGTGATTTTAAACGACCTTTCAAAAGACATCCGTTCAATGGTAAGCGACCTGGAGAACAACATCATTGCAGGTTTGATTTTGGTTGTTGGTGTTCTTTACTTTTTTATGGGAGCAAGGAACGGATTTCTTGTTGGTTTTGCGGTTCCGCTTTCAATGTTGATTTCGTTTGTCGTTGTAAAACTTTTGGGCTACACTCTAAACAACGTTGTTCTTTTCAGCTTGATTTTAGCGCTTGGAATGCTTGTGGATAACTCAATCGTGGTGATTGAAAATATTTACAGGCATTTTAGCGAAGGAAAAACATTGCTGCAATCTGCAAAAGACGCTTCACACGAAGTTTCAATGGCTGTGATTTCTTCTACAATTACAACGCTTGTAGCTTTCGCACCGATGATTTTTTGGCCCGGAATTGTTGGCGAATTTATGTCTTACCTGCCGATAACTCTAATAATTACTTTGAGTTCCTCGCTTTTTATCGCTTTGGTTTTTAATCCGGTGATGGCTTCAACTTTTATGAAAATTGATAAAAAATCAAGCCATCTCGCAGGAGATAAATTTTTGCAGTGGTTGGTTGTGCGTTACGAAGCGACTTTGAGATGGGTTTTGAGCCACAGAAAAACAACGATTTGGCTGACAATTTTTAGTTACATCGGAATGATTGTTATTTTTGTGTTTTTCAACCACGGGATTGAGTTTTTCCCTGAAGGCGAGCCAAGACAAGCAACAATCAAGGTTGAAGCACCAATCAGCACACGAATTGAAACTTCGGATAAAATTGTTGCTGAAATTGAAAAAAGAATTAAAGACACTCCGGACATGGAAAATTATGTTGCAAACGTTGGCAGTTCTTCTGACGGGTTTGATTTTGGCGGTTCTTCGGAAGCTTCTCATAAATCACAAGTTACGATTGATTTTTACGAAAAATATTTACGGAAACAAAGTTCTTTTCTGACGCTTGAGCAAGTTGCTGAAAAAGTAAAGGGCATTCCGGGAGCAAGGATTGACGTTACAAAACCTCAAGAAGGTCCGCCAACCGGAAGTGCAGTTGAAATTCAAATCAAAGGAAACGATTTTAAGGTTCTTTCAAGCATTTCTGAACAAATCCAAAAGGAAATTCAAGATGTTGACGGAATTTCCAAGCTAAAAGACAATTACGAAAAGGGGAAACCAGAACTCAGGATTCGTGTTGACCGTGAAAAAGCGGCTTTGTTTGAGTTAAACACTTTGCAAATTGCAAACACAATCCGAACAGCAATCAACGGAACTGAAGCCTCAACTTACAGAATCGGGCAGGATGAGTACGACATCACTGTAAGGTTTGGCAAGGATTTCAGGGAAAGTTACAATGATTTGCTTAACCTTACAATTTTTCACGAGGGTGTGCATTACCCGCTTACAAATTTTGCTAAAGTTGAAATTTCTTCGGGTCTTAGTAACTTAAATCACCTTGATAAAGACAGAGTTGTGATTGTTACTGCTGATGCTTTTGGCAGAAGTGCGGCAGAAGTTGTGATTGATGTTAAGGAAAAATTGAAAAACTTCAAAATGCCGGAAGGTTACTCATTAATTTACGGAGGACAGGACCAGGAACAAAAAGATGCGGAAGAATTTTTGAGCAATGCTTTTTTGGTTGCCGTGTTTTTGATTTTCTTTGTTTTGGTAATGCAGTTTAATTCTGTAACGATTCCGTTTGTGATTATGATTTCAGTGGTTTTGTCGTTTTTTGGTGTGTTTTTGGGCTTGCTTGTAACTTTTCAGCCTTTTGGAATAATTATGACAGGAATCGGTGTGATTTCGCTTGCAGGCGTTGTTGTAAACAATGCGATTGTGCTAATTGATTACATTCAAAAACTTCGTGAAAATGGAATGAATAAATTTAATGCAATCGTTGAAGCAGGGAAAACACGTTTGCGGCCTGTAATTTTAACTGCGATTACGACGATTCTTGGTTTGATTCCACTAACTGTCGGAATTAACATTGATTTTATCGGGCTTTTCAAAGGTGATTTCAGCAAGTTTATTCAGTTTGGAGCAGAAAGTTCTGCCTGGTGGGTAAACATGGGAGTTGTTGTGATTTTTGGTTTGTTTGTTGCGACGCTTCTTACTTTAGTAGTTGTTCCCGTGCTTTATTTTGTGCTTAGCGATGTTTTTATTTCTTCAAAAACTACAGAAAACACCAAAATTGCAGAAGCATAAAAACTTGTTTTATCTTTTACCTGAAACCTTCAGGATTAAATTAAAATCTTGAAGGTTTTTTCGCTTTTTTCCATTCAATTCATAAGTTAAATTTTTATCCGTTTTATTAGTGAATTAGTGTAATGGAGAATATTTTTAAAATAGAAAAAATCATCAAACAAGTGGAAGGGTTCTTTATGAGAACTAAAAGAGGAAAGTATCAAAATATTTATTCAAAAGAGTTTGAAACTCTTGAAAATGCTCAAAATCTTTTGCAAAAAGAAAGTTTATCAAAAGAAGAACTCCTTAACCAATTTAAAATTTTGACAGAAAGCTACCAATCCTTACTGAACGACGCAGCCAAAATCACAAAGATTGGCGATTATTTTCAGCAAAAACTTCTCACAGTCAATGAAATCATCAAAGAACAAAAGCAATTTTTAGAACAAGTAATTGAATCACTTTCGCATCCTTTTTGTGTGCTTGACGCAAAGACTAAAGAAATTAAAATGGCTAATTCTTCTCAAAACAAACTTACAAACGATTTTGGAGAAGAGTTTTTTTCAAACCTGATTTACAACAATAATTTTTACTTTGAAAAAGTGATTTCAACTCAAAAACATTTGTCTTTTGAACACTTTGGCACGGATAAAAACCAACAAAACAGGTACTTGGCAATTTATATTTTTCCTCTGATTCACGAAGGAAAAGAAATTTCCGAACTGATTACTTACGTTCTTGACATCACCGAACAAAAAAAGTTTGAACAAGAAATTAAAGAGAAAAATGAAAAATTGCTTGAAGCTAACGAAATCATCAAAGTTCAATACAAAAAAGTTCAGAAATTAAATAAAGCGAAAGATGAAATTCTTGGAATTGTTGCTCACGACTTACGAAATCCTATTTCTGCGATAAAATGGACAGTTGAGCTAATTTTTGAGGATTACGGAAAATCTCTTGAGGAGGAACAACAGGAGTACATCCAAATCATTGACAACAGTTGCAATAAAATGAACATTTTAATCAATGATTTGTTGGAAGTTTCAAAACTTGAAGCTGAAAACTACACGCTTCCTACTGCTACGGAAAACGTAATTGCACTAATCAAGGAATCGTTAATTTCATTTAGAGAGATTTCGGCAAACAAAGGAATTGAACTCGTAACAAGTTTTCCGCAGGAGCCGGTTTTTATTTTAGCTAACCGTGAAAAATTTTGGCAAATCAGTAACAACCTGATTTCTAACGCAATAAAATTTACTAACACAAGCGGAAAAATAATTATTTCTGTGCAGGAATTTGAAAACAAACAAGTTTTGTTAAAATTTTCTGATACAGGAATTGGGGTTCCGGAAGAAAAAATCCCGATTATTTTTGATAAATTTACAAAAGCAAGCCGTAAAGGAACAGAAGGTGAAACTTCAACAGGACTTGGAATGTCAATCACAAAACAACTTGTAGAACTTCACAACGGGAGAATCTGGCTTGAGTCTGAAGTCGGAAAAGGTACAACTTTTTTCGTTCAGTTCCCCGTTTCTGAACAAAATTAAAATCTTCAAAGTTTGCTGAAAATTTTATCTTTCAGGTGGAATGCTTAACTCTGTTGTTGTTCCAATTCCTTCCGCAACTTCTAAAATTACCGGAACTTGTGAAGGTTTTGGTTTGATAATTTCGCTTAGCTTCAGAACTTTCGGAGCAAAATAAATTGCACCGAACAAGCACAAAATTCCATTAATTCTCAGAGTTTCAGAAGCTCCAATCAAATCTGCAACACTTCCGGAAATCAATCCGCCAAAAGGCAACATTCCCATAAAAGCCATCGTGTGCAAACTCATTACTCTCCCACGTTTGTCATCAGCAACAATAGTTTGTAAAATTGTGTTGTTTCCAGCCATCAAAACCATCATTCCAAAGCCAACAAAGTAAAGTAAAACAAGCGAAACCAACAAGATTTTTGAAAATGAAAAGGCAATTAATCCGGTTGTAAAAATAAAAGTTGCAAAAGTAATCTTCTTCTCCAAACCAAAAATCGTCTTTCGTGAAGCTAAAAATAAGGCTCCGGACAATGCCCCAAAACCTACAGCAGACATCAAAAAACCAAGCGTTTGAGGTCCGCCCTGAAGAATATTTTTTGCAAAAACAGGCATTAAAACAATGTAAGGCATTCCTATAAAACTTACAAGTGCAAGCAGTAAAATTAAAATGCGAATTTCTTTGAAGTGAAAAGCGTAGGAAAAACCTTCTTTGAGTTCGTGAAAAACTTTTGAGTTTGTTTTTTTAGCTACTTTTGAATTGATTTTCATTGCAAGAACGGACGAAATTATTGCGACGTAACTCAAAGCATTAATCAAAAAACAAATTCCTTCGCCAAAAAGAGCAATCAAAATTCCCGCAAGTGAAGGTCCAATCAAACGGGAAGCATTAAACATTGAAGAATTTAATGCAATTGCATTTGACAAATCTTCTTTATTATCAATAATTTGAATGGCTAATGATTGCCTTGCAGGAATGTCAAAAGCATTGATTAACCCAAGAAAAATATTTAAAATAATGATGTGCCAAACTGAAAAACCAACAAAATCAGTAAGAACTAAAAAAGCTAAAATTAAAGCCTGAAGCATTGCTAAAATTTGTGTTACAAGTAAAATTTTGTGTCTGTCGTAACGGTCTGTAGCAACTCCACCAAGTGAACTTAATAAAAAAGCAGGAATTTGACTTGAAAAACCAACAATTCCAAGCAAAAAAGCCGAGTCTGTTAAACGATAAACTAACCAGCTGACAGCAACGGATTGCATCCAGGTTCCGATTAAGGAAATGTTTTGTCCAATAAAAAAAAGACGGTAGTTTCGGTAACGCAAAGCACGAAAAGTCGTTTTTAAGCCTTGAGGAGTGTTTTTTAATTTTGATTTTATTTTCATTAACTTGATTTTTCTTGTTCTGTGGCAGAAAATTTTAAGGGTAAAGTAAGCAGGTTTCCCAAGTCTCATTTTTTGTTTTTGTGAACAAAAGCCTTTCGTGAAGGCGATTTTCTTTTCCTTGCCAAAACTCAATTTTTTGTGCTTCAACCCTGAACCCTGACCAATGAACCGGACGGGGAATTTTTTTCCCTTCAAACTTCTTTTCACAAGCTGAAAATGCTTTTTCAAGTTCTTCACGGCTTGTTAGAACTTCGCTTTGGTTTGAAACACAAGCTCCAATTTGGCTTCCGCGAGGGCGTGTTTTGAAGTAAGAATCAGCTTCTTTTGGAGAAACATTTGTAACTTTACCCAAAATTCTGACTTGCCTTTCAAGTCCTTGCCAATAGAAAAGCAGAGTAGTAAAAGGATTGTTTTTTAATTGGTTACCTTTTTCTGAAAGCAAGTTTGTGTAAAAAACAAAACCATTTTCATTAAAACCTTTGAGCAGAACCATCCGCGAATCGGGAAAGCCATTTTTATCAACTGTTGTTACGCTCATTGCTTCAGGAAGCAGAATTTGCTCACATTTTTTAGCTTCTTCAAACCAAATTTCAAATTGTTCAAAAGGGTTTTTAACAGTCATTAATTTTGTTTCTTTCAAAAAAATTAAGTTCAAACTTACGAATTTTACTTACTGTTTTGCAATTTTTAATTTGTAATTTTTGCTGGTGTTTCCTTACTTTCAGAGAAGCTAAATTTTTTTATTAACCATATTTTTTAAAATCAAAAACGGAGTGTGTAAAAATGGATTCAGAATTTTTTTATCCATCAAAGGAAGTAGTAAAAAATGCAAACGTGAAGGAGTACGATAACCTTTACAAGAAATCTGTTGAAAATCCTGAAGGTTTCTGGTCAGAACGGGCAAAGACTTTGGAATGGTTTAAGAAGTGGGAAAAGGTTCTTGACGATTCCAACAAGCCTTTTTACAAGTGGTTTGTCGGCGGAAAAATCAACATTGTTCACAATGCGATTGACAGACACTTGAAAACCTGGCGAAGGAATAAACTTGCAGTAATTTGGGAAGGTGAACCGGGAGACGTCAGGACTTTTTCCTACCACGCATTGAACCGTGAGGTTTCAAAGTTTGCTAACGTATTGAAAAGTATGGGAGTTAGGAAAGGCGAAATTGTTACGATTTACATGCCTCAAATTCCTGAACTGATGTTTGCAATGCTTGCTTGTGCAAAAATTGGAGCTGCTCACAGTGTGGTTTACGGAGGTTTCAGTGTTGAAGCACTTGCCGGAAGAATTCAGGACGCAAAAAGCAGAGTAGTTCTTACTGCTGACGGAGGTTTCAGGCGTGGAAAAATCACAGACCTAAAGGGGATTGTTAATGAAGCTGTAAAACGTTCTGCAACAGTTGAAGTTTGCATCGTTGTAAAAAGAACGGGACACGAAGTTTTTATGGAAAATGACAGAGATTTTTGGTACCACGAATTGATGGGCTTGCCGATAGCAAGTGCAAAGTGTAAAACAGAAATTATGGATTCGGAAGACATGCTTTTTATTCTTTACACTTCAGGAACAACGGGAAAACCGAAAGGTCTTTTGCACACTCACGGAGGTTACGCAGTTTACACTTCAACTACACACAAGTTTGTTTTTGACATCAAAGACGAAGACCGCTGGTGGTGTGCTGCGGATCCTGGTTGGGTTACAGGACACAGTTACATTGTTTACGCTCCGTTAATTAATGGAGCAACAATTTTAATGTACGAAGGAGCTCCAAATCATCCTTATCCAAACCGTTGGTGGCAAATGATTGAAAAGTATGGAATTTCAATACTTTACACTTCGCCGACAGCGATTCGTGGTTTGATGCGTTTTGGTGACCAATGGCCTCAAAGGCACGATTTAACCTCTTTGCGTTTGCTTGGTTCTGTTGGTGAGCCGATAAATCCGGAAGCCTGGAAGTGGTACCACAAAGTAATTGGTCAGGAAAAGTGTCCGATAATGGATACCTGGTGGCAGACTGAAACAGGAGGATTTATGATTACGCCTTTGCCGATTACTCCACTGAAACCAGGTTCAGGAACAAAGCCATTTTTTGGGAACGAAGTCGCTGTTGTTGACGATAAAGGAAACGAGGTTCCGGTTGGTGAAGAAGGGAAGTTAGTGATAAAAACACCTTGGCCTGGAATGGCAAGAACGATTTACGGAGATGCAGAACGTTACAGGGAAGTTTACTGGAAAGAATTTGAAAAACAAGGTTGGTACAAAGCCGGTGATTCAGCGAGAATTGATAAAGATGGCTACGTTTGGATAATTGGAAGGATTGATGACGTAATCAAAGTTAGTGGTTACAGGCTTGGAACGGCTGAGATTGAAAGTGCTTTGGTAAGCCATCCGGCAGTTAGCGAAGCTGCGGCAATCGCACTTCCACACGAAGTAAAGGGGAATTCAATTCACACTTACGTGATTTTGCGGGCTGGTGTTAGTGCGGGCAAGCAGTTGGAAGAAGAGCTAAAAAACCATGTTTCTAAAGAAATCGGACCGATTGCAAAACCTGAAGATGTAACTTTTGTAGATTCTTTACCAAAAACGAGAAGTGGAAAAATTATGCGCAGAGTTTTAAAAGCACGAGCACAAGGGCTTGATGCAGGTGATTTAACAACTTTGGAAGAGTAGGAGATTTTGTAAAGACAAAAAGGAGTTGAGATTTTCTTAGCTCCTTTTCTTACTTGTACCTTCCAAGCATTTTGCCAAGCCTTAAGCGGAAAATCAAAAACGCTGCTTCCCAAATTATGTCTTTGTTCATTTTTGATGTTCCCCTTTCGCGGTCAACAAAAATTATTGGAATTTCCTTGATTTTAAAGCCTTTAACCCAGCTTTTAAAAGTCATTTCAATTTGAAAAGAGTAACCGTCAGAACGAATATTTTCTAAGTTTATCGTTTTCAGAACGTCAATTTTAAAACACTTAAAACCGCCTGTAGCATCTTTGATTGGCATTCCGGTAATTTTCTGAGTAAAAACATTTGCAAAGTAACTTAGCAAAAGCCGGCTAAGTGGCCAGTTTACAACGTTTACTCCAGTGATGTAACGGGAACCAAGAACCAAATCGTTTTCTTTGATTTCATCCAAAAATTTTACCAGGATTTCCGGATTGTGCGAAAAATCTGCGTCCATCTGAAAAACAATTGTGTAATCATTTTTTATTGCCCACTTGAAACCTTCAACGTAAGCCGTTCCAAGACCAAGTTTCCCTTTTCGCTCTAAAAGGTGAATGGTTTTATCCGTTTTCATTAATTCTTTGATTAGCATTGCTGTTTTGTCAGGTGAATTATCATCAACAACTAAAATATCCAAACCTAAAAACAGGTTTTGGATACTTTCAATCAACAAAGCAATGTTTTCAATTTCATTGTAAGTCGGGACAATAATTAGTTTTTTTTCAGTCATTGGAATGTTTTAAAATAATTTTTTAATTTCTTCTTCAAAAACAATTTTTTCGTTGTAGCCAATGTAACGGTTAACAATTTTTCCCTCTTTATCCAAAATAAATGTTGTTGGAATCGGGGAAATTCCGTAAGCTCGCACAACGTCTTCTTTTACAACTACTTGCGGGTAGTTCATTTTATTTTGTTTGACAAAATTTTCAACTACAGAAATCCCTTCCTGGTCAACACTAACTCCAACAATCACAAGACCTTTTGAAGAATAATCCGAGTACAAATCAATAAAATGCGGAATTTCTGCACGACAAGGCGGACACCAGGTCGCCCAAAAATCTAAAATCACAACTTTTCCACGTAAATTTTCAAGTGTTTGTAAATTTCCTTCGGCATCTTTCCACGAAAAATTAGGAGCAATTTTACCTTGAAAATCATCACCAACAGCATTTTCACCTTCTACAATCATTCCTGTTACAACTGAACCGGCTTGTGTTTTTGTGCTTTCGTTTGTGTTTGTTTTGTTTTCGGAGCAGGAAAAAATTAACGCTCCAATTAAAATTAAACTAAAATTTTTCACTTTTTACCTTTCAATTTTTTTATTCGCCAACCACAAAAGGTTGAACTGATTTTCCTTCAATGTTTAGGTTTTTTATTTTTTCAGAAACAAGTTTTGCCTGTTCACGGGTTTGGTAATTTCCAATTCTGACTTTGTAAAGCCCGTCTTGTTTTGAATATTCCACAGAAACTTTTTCATTTTGTATTTTCCTGATTTTTTCAGCAAAATTATTTGCATTTTCTTCTTTTCCTGAAGCAAAAACTTGAATTTTGAAACCTTTTTCTGCTGAGCCTTGTTGCTGCACACTTTGAACAAGAAAAGCTCCTTCGTAACCTGAATTTTTCAATTCATCCCTTAGTTTTTCTGCTCCAAATCTATCACTGAAACTTCCAACCTGAACTTTCCACAAACCATTTTCATTTACAACAGAAACATCTTTTTTCCCTGAACTTTCAATTTGCCTTTTAGTTGTGTTAGCAGAATTTTCGTTAGAAACAGAGATAACCTGAACTTTCCAGACTTTGTTTGTTTGTGTGGTTTCATAGCTTGAATAATCGTTTTGTGTAATATTTCCAAGCGTGTCAACCACTTCAGTTTTTTGAACTTCGTCAGTGACTGGTTCAATATCCGGAATGGTTGTTTCGCCAATCAAAATATCAATTGGGTCTCCTGAAGATTTAGTTTCTTCAGTTTCAGGTTCTTCTGTTTTTATTGGTTTTTTTGTTGAAGCACAACCAATTGCAAAAACAGAAATTAGCAAAAAAAGGTAAATCTTTTTCAAAGTTTAGTTCTCCCTTGTTACAGTAAATTTTAGTAATGAAAGTAAAGCGTTTTTAAAAATTGAAGGTTCAAAAATCTCCAAACTTTTTTCACCTTCTGAAACAAATTTTTTAGCCATTAATTCAGCGTTTTTTATACCTGAATTTTTGTGGATAAAATTAATAAAGAAATTTAGCTTTTGAAAATCAATACCTTTTTTTAGTTCTTTTAAAATTTCTTTTTTCTGTAAAGGATGGCAGTTTTGCAAAGCTAAAATCATTGGCAAAGTCAATTTTCCCTCAAGTAAGTCATTGCCCTGCGGTTTTCCTGTTTTTTCTTGTTCACCAAGAAAGTTTAGCAAATCATCTTTAATTTGAAAAGCAATTCCAAGATTTTTTGCAAAGTTTTCCAAAGCTAAAATTTTTTTTTCGTTTGCAAACTCAGAAGAAATTGCACCTAACTTGCACGAAGCAACAAACAAAACGGCTGTTTTAGCTTCAATAAGTTTTAGATAAATTTCAAGCGGGATGTCAATTTGTTTTTTGGTTTCAATTTGTAAAAGCTCACCTTCAGTCATTTTTTGAGCGGTTTCAGCAAGAATGTTAATTGCTTGAAAATCATTGAGTTGAGTAAGGATTTTCAGGGTTTGGGCAAACATCAAATCCCCGGTAAAAACTGAAAGTCTGTTTTTCCAGATTTTGTTTACGGAATCAGAACCTCGCCTTGTTGGTGATTCGTCAATCACATCGTCGTGAATTAGAGTTGCAGTGTGTAAAAGTTCGACGGCAACAGCAGATTTGATTGAAGATTTTGTGGTTTTTCCACAAATTTTTGAACTGAGCAAAACCAAAGCAGGTCTTAGCCTTTTTCCGCCAATAGTTGTAACGTACGTGAAAATTTTATCTGAAAGTTCGATTTCAGATTTCATCAGAGTAACGAGTTCATTTTCAAACTCTGCAAACTCTGTTTCAATTGTTTGATAAATTTCTGTTAAGTTCAAATTTTTACTTTGGTTTAGTTTCTCTAAAAGTTTCCAAGTTCCGTGCATCTTACCCAATGCCCTTTAGAGATTTCTTTCAGTTCCGGTTCGGGTTCTTGTTTGCACCTTTCCGTTGCGTGCAGGCATCTTGGGAAAAAATGACAACCTTTTGGAAAATCAGTAGGGTTTGGGACAGTTCCTTCAATGATTGTAAGCCGTTCAATTTCAGCACCAAGTTTTGGTATTGAATTCATTAAGCCAATTGTGTAAGGATGACTTGGTTTTTTGAAAATTGTTTTTGCATCGCCTGTTTCAACAACTTTGCTTGCGTACATCACAACGACTCTGTCGCAAACTTCCGCAACAACTCCCAAATCGTGAGTAATTAGAATTACAGCCATGTTCAGTTCTTTTTGAAGCCTTGCAATCAGTTCAAGAATTTGTGCCTGAACTGTTACGTCAAGGGCAGTTGTTGGCTCGTCAGCAATCAAAAGTGAAGGATTACAGGAAAGTCCCATTGCAATCATTATTCTTTGTCGCATTCCACCGGAAAGTTGGTGTGGATATTCGTCAACACGTTTTTCCGGGTCAGGAATGTTTACAAGATGAAGCATTTCAATCGCTCGTTTTCGTGCTTCTTGTTTTGAAACTTTTTGGTGAAGCATCACTGCTTCCTGAATTTGGTCTCCAACCGTAAAGACGGGATTTAAGGAAGTCATTGGCTCCTGAAAAATCATTGCGATTTCGTTTCCGCGAATTTTTCGCATTTCTTCTTCTTTAAGTTTAAGCAGGTTTTTACCTTTAAAAATTATTTCACCATCAGTAATTTCTCCCGGAGGATTTGGAATTAATCCCATAATTGAAAGCGAAGTAACGCTTTTCCCACAACCGGATTCACCAACAATTCCAAGTGTTTCACCTTCGTTCACGTAAAAATCAACTCCGTCAACTGCAGTTGCAATTCCTTCGTCTGTTTTAAAGTAAGTTTTCAGGTTGTTTACTTCAAGTAGCTTTGCCATTTTATTTTCCTTCAAGTTATGCTTTTCAAAAAGTTTAGGCTTAAAATTACAAGAAAAGGGTGGAATTTTAAAGATAAATTTTATTAAGAAAATTTATTTTAAAAAAACAGGAATTTTTTAGTAGTTGAAAATAGTTTATGCGTTTGAATTTAAATTTAAATTTAATAATTCCTTAAAGAATGGTGAAAAATGGCAAAAATATTAGTGATTGATGATGATAAAATGATTCGCAGTGTTACTTCTGAAATCCTTAGCATTAAAGGTTATGAGGTAGAAACGGCTTCAAAAGGACAAGAAGGAATCGGTTTAGCAAAAAATATTTTACCTGATTTAATTATTTGTGATATTTCAATGCCTGAAATGAATGGTTTTGAAGTGCTTAGTGAACTTCGTAAAGATTATTCTACACGAAACATTCCTTTTATTTTTCTTACCGGAGTTTTAATACAAAAACACGATGTTCGCAAAGGAATGGACCTCGGTGCTGATGATTATTTAACTAAACCATTTAAAATAATTGACCTTATTGCAGCTGTTGAAGCAAGAATTCAAAGGCAAAAAGATGTTCTCAAACAAATTGAAGAACTTAGATTAAACATCAGTTCTTTGCTTCCACACGAACTTTTTACTCCATTAACGGGAATTATTGGTTTTTCTGATTTTCTTACCGATAAAGACAATTTGCCGGAAACTCAGGAAGAAATCGCAGAACTTGGTCAGGCAATTCACAGGAATGGTCTCCAACTTTTACGTTTGATGGAAAATTATTTGCTTTACTCTGAACTAAAACTTGCAGAGTACGAGAAGGAAAAACGTGAAAATTGGCAAACTGATTTTTTAATTGAAACTAAAACTTTTATCAAAAACATTGCTTTAGCAAAAGCAGAAAAACTTGGCAGGAAAAAAGATTTAGAAATTAATTTAGCAGCAACTCCATTAAAAATTTCATTTTCAAACTTACAAAAAATACTTGAAGAATTGCTTGATAATGCTTTCAAATTTTCAGCAAAAGAAACAAAAGTTTTTCTCACTTCAATAGTTCAGGATGGTAAGTTTATTCTGAAAATTAAAAATTACGGGAATGGAATGACAAAAGAACAAATTATGAAAATTGGTGCTTTTATGCAGTTTGAAAGAGGAAAATACGAACAACAAGGCTCTGGGCTTGGGTTGATAATTGCAAAACTTTTAGCAGGTTTTAATCAGGGAACACTTGAAATTGAAAGTGAAATCGGGAAAGAATTAATAGTTACTCTGACTTTCCCGTGTGTCAAAAAAAATAATTTCTAAATTTTTAATTTTGGGTCAATTGCATCGCGAAGTCCGTCACCTAAAAGATTAAAAGCTAAAACAGTGATAAAAATTGCGAGTCCCGGAAAAATACACATTCCGGGATTGCTTGTCAGTTGATTTTGTCCTTCGCTAATCATTCTTCCCCAACTTGGTGCAGGTGGTGGAATCCCAATTCCTAAAAACGAAAGCCACGCTTCGGAAAGAATGTTTCCGGCGATTCCAACAGTTGTAACAACCATCAAAGGAGCAATTGAGTTTGGCAAAACGTGTTTGAGAATTATTTGAAAATCATTAAAACCAAGCGCCTTTGCTGCCTGAACGTACTCTTCTTCACGAACTTGTAAAATTTTACCGCGCAAAAGACGGCAAATCCCTGGCCAACCAAGAAATCCAAGCACGTAAATTATTATTTCCATTGTAGTTTTCTCAAAAATTGCAATCACCGAAAGTGCAAAAAGTATCGTCGGAAAAGCAAGAAAAATATCCGTAACCTGCATAATTAAAATGTCAAACCACTTGCCGTAAAATCCGGCAATTGCTCCTAAAATTGCTCCAATTACAAGCGAAATTGACATTGCACCAAGCCCGACTGAAAGCGAAATTGTTGCTCCTGAAATTATCCTGCTGAAAATATCTCTTCCGAGGTCATCAGTTCCAAACAAATGAGAAGACGAGCTACTTTGCAAAATATTATCAATGTTTCCTTCAGCGTAGTGGTAAGGAGTTAAACCAAAAAGTGCAAAAACACTCATTAACATCAATAAAATCACGATTGAAAGACCAATCATTCCAAATTTGGATTTTTTGAACTGTCTGTAAACGATTGCTGAGTAAGTTTGTGATTTAGCCATTTTTACCTTGTATTTTTAAAATTAATCAAACCTGATTCTTGGGTCAAGAAAAGCGTAAAGAATGTCAACTAAAAGGTTTACACACAAAAAAGTTGAAGCAAAAAGCATCACTCCACCATTCACCAAAGGCATGTCCCGTAAATTTATCGCGTCAACAATCAGTTTACCGATTCCAGGCCAGGAAAAAACATACTCAGTAACAATTGCTCCGCCAAGCAAGTGAGCAAAACTAATCCCGATAACGGTTACAACGGGAATTAAAGCATTCCTGAGTGTGTGTTTTACAATGACTTTAAACGTGTTAATCCCTTTCGCTTTTGCCGTTCTGACAAAATCCTGGCGAATCACTTCAAGCATACTTGAACGTGTAATTCTTGCGATGTAACCCGTTTCAAGAAGTGAAAGCGAAAACACAGGCAAAACGAGATTTTGTAAGTTTCCATCTCCGTAACCGTAAGTCGGAAACCACTGCAAAGTCGTTGAAAAAAGTAAAATTGCCATCAGTGCAAGCCAAAAAACAGGCGTGGAAATTCCTGCAAGCGAAACAACCATCACTAATCCGTCCCAAATTGTGTTCTGTTTGTAAGCCGCAAAAACTCCCGCAGAAATTCCAAGCAGCGAGGCAAAAAGTATTGAAACAGCAGCAAGTTTTGCCGTTGCGGGAAGTCTTTGAATTAAAACTTCTGAGACGGGTTGTTTTTTTCTGTAAGAAATTCCCAAATCTCCTTGTGCAAGATCTACAATAAAATGAAAATATTGTTCGTAAACCGGACGATTTAAGCCCAATTTTTCACGTAAAGTTTCAAGATTTTTTGGGTCTCCGTGTTGCCCGAGAAGTAGCCTTGCAGGGTCGCCCGGAAGAACAAACCTTAGAACAAAAACAATTGTAGAAACTCCCCAAATTATTGGAAGCATTAAAAGTAACCGTTTTAAAATGTACTGAAACATTATTTTCTCAATAATTAAAGTTCTGTTTTCTTTAGTTTTAAAGTTCGTAAAGGAGTTACAAAATCACCTTGCGGAGATAAAATTAAATTATCCCATTTTGGGTTAATCATTGCAATTTCACGGTAGTAGTAAAGAAAAAGCCAAACCGCATCGTCAACAGCTAATTTTTCAGCTTCCTGATAAACTTTAATTCTTTCGTCAATGTTTGCAAGTTTCCTTCCCAAATCCAGTAAACTGTCAATTTTTGCACTTTTGTAACGGGCATAATTTCCTGGCGCTCCAATTTGGCTTGAATGCAACAAAGTGTGAAGGTAGTTATCCGGGTCAACGTAATCAACTAACCAACCCATTCTGAACATTTCCGGCTCACCTGCGTCAAGTGCTTTCAGGTAAGCAGGCCAGTCAAGGTTTTTAATCTCAAGGTTAATTCCAATTTTTTTGAGTTCCTGCTGAACGTACTGAACAATTCTTTGGTGTCTGTCGTGAGTGTTAAACCAAACTGTAATTGTTTGTAAGCCTTTTCCATCAGGAAAACCTGCTTCTGCAAGCAAAGTTTTAGCCTTTTCTATGTCGTAACTGTAAGTTTTCAGGTCAGGATTGTGTCCGGGAATTCCTGGTGGCAAAATTCCTGAGCAAGCAATTGCGTTCCCTTCTTCAATGATTTCAACAATTTTTTGCCTGTCAACTGCAAAATTTATTGCTTGTCTTAATTTTAAGTTGTCTTTAAAAGGTGCTTTTTCAAGATTAAAACCGATGTAGTAAGTTCCAATCTGAGACCATTCCTGCACGTCTTGAGGAAAGTCTTTTTTCAGAGTTGCGATTTGTCCCGGCGGAAGCTCGTCAAGAAAATCAATTTCATTGTTTTTGTAAGCCTCCAAAGCTGTTGGAATTGAAGGAATTACAACAAATTTTACTTCTTGAATTGTTTCCGATTTTGTTCCGTAGTAATCTTGAAACGCTTCAAGAGTTACGGAAATGTCTGCTTGCCATTCTTTGAATTTAAAAGGTCCGCAGCCGACAGGATTTCTTGTGAACTGGTCGTTTCCAACTTTTTCAACTTCTTCTTTTGGAACAACGCTTCCTGTTTCCATACAAAGCATTGAAAGGAAAGGTGCGAAAGGTTGTTTTAACGTAATTTTAAAAGTGTAATCATCTAAAACCTCAATTCCTCTTACTGAATCAACTTTTTTATTCATAAAATCATCAGACCCGTCAATTTGGTTCAAAACCCACTGCCTTTCCGAAGCTGTTTCAGGGCTTAAAATTCTTTCAAACGAGTACTTAAAATCTTGTGCAACGACTTCTCTTCCGTTGTGAAATTTTACGCCTTTTCTGAGGTGAAAAGTAAAAACTTTAGATTCTTCAGTGATTTCCCAGGATTCTGCAACTGCCGGAATTACTGCTAAAGTTTTCGGTTCAAACTGAACAAGCCCGTCAAAAATTCTCAAAATTATGTTTCCCGAAGTTGTGTCTGTTC
>JADZEA010000086.1 GCA_020850775.1 bacterium | reverse complement strand
TTACGCTTTCAGAACAACCAGCGTGAGTTCCGCTTCCAGCGTAAAACCCGCTTGAAAAAAACTTGCGGAAAAAAGTTGCGGAATCCACGCTTCTTGGCGGGGTTTACGCTTTCAGAAAAAATCCTGTCCTTAAAATCCCAAAAATCCGTGTTCAGACAAAAGTTATGCTTTCAGAAAAACAGCGTGAGTTCCGCTTCCAGCGTAAAACCCGCTTAAAAAAAACTTGCGGAATCCACGCTTCTTAGCGGGGTTTACGCTTTTTAAAAAACTGCCTAAGCAGTTTGTTTTCTAAAATCCTACTTCACAAGAAGCATTTTTTTCGTTTCGGAAAAATTTTCTGCTTTCAGTTGATAAAAATAAATTCCTGACGAAACTTGTTTTCCGCTTTCGTCTGTTCCGTTCCAACGGAAAGTGTAGTAAGAAGGCGTAAGTTCTTTGTTGACAATTATTTTTACAAGTTGACCAAGAATGTTGTACACAGCTAACCTTGTAAAAGTTTTTTCAGGGATTCCAAACTTAATGTTTGTAACAGGATTGAATGGATTTGGAAAGTTTTGTTCAATGCTGAAAACTGTTGGAACCAAGTTTTGGTTTTCAGCTGCGTTTACAATTACTGCAAGCAAGTTTACTGTGTAATTTGGATTGGTTGAAGCGTTGCTGACAATTTCCAAAGCTCCTGAAAAATTACCTTGAGCCGCTGAAAAACAAGAAAGTTCAACAAGTGCCGAATCTCCTGCAGGAATTGTAAAAGGGAAAGTTGGTGGGTTCGTTGGCGAAAGGTTAAAAGCTGTTGAACCTGAAAAATTCATTGCTGTAACTTGTAGAGGTAAAAGCCCGACGCTTTTTATTACAACATTTGCAAAAGCTGGAACACTTGGAGCAATTGTACCAAAGTTTACGTCGTTTGCCTGAATTTCCGGAGTTCCAGTTGAAGCATTGGGAATTGCCACAACAAAATTACCTGGTTTGGATTCTGTGTTTGTTCCGTTCACGTCGTAAAGTACAGTTGCAGCGTACGAATACTGATTTTGGGAAACAACTGCGTAATCATCGTAGTTTTGAGCTGCACCATTAAAAATCACTGAACCATTTGTTACAATTTCATCAGAAGAAAGAGCTGCTCCGTTTAGTTTGTAAAGTTTGTAACCCGTAACGTTCCAACTTGGAACTACGCTAATTTGATTGTTATTTTTTGGAGGTAAAGGAGCAACAACGAGAGGTTCAACAAAGCAACGAATCATTGGAATGATGTTTCCGTAAACTGGAAGCAAACTTTCAATTGTTGCCCAACTTCCTCCTGTTGGCTGAACTAAGTGCGTGTCTTGGTTAAAAATGTAAGGTGGATTTAGCGTCGTGTCGCCACCGAGTGAGATTTTATCCGTTCCAGGCTGCTCAATTCCGACAAAGAAAACTCCGCTTCCAATTGGTAAACCTGCGCCGGTAACGGGATTTGTGAGGTCAAGGTTTACAAAAGTTCCTGCTGCTCCGGTTTGGTCAAAAGTCGTCGATTCCCAAAGAACGTTGTTTGGCAAACCTGTTGTTCCGTCAGCGTCGTAAATTTTTACTTTGTAAGTTGAAGCAGGTAAAGCACCGTTTGCGATGTAAAATTTTATTGAATTTAGCTGAGCAGGACCGATGATTTGTGTTTGAGTTGCGATGTTAAACTTACTTGCAATTGTTGCGGGACCAGGACTATTCAAACCTGGCGGAGAATTTGGAATGATTGACTGAAATTCACTTGTTCCGTCGTCGTACTTGATTTCAATTCCGTTTTCTCCTGGTTGTCCCCAAGCTAAAGGAACGTAACCAGCAAAACCCGATTCTCCTGTTAAAGTTCCCGGAGTAATTAATCTGACTTTAAAACTGTAAGGAGTTCCTGTTCCGTTTGTCGGGTTGTAAGGAAAGTAAGCTGTGTTTTCGCCCGTGTCTGCGTCAGTTGCAGTCATAAAATATTCAAGAACTACGTTAAACTGATTTGGAGCAGGAATTTGTGCAAAAAATGAATCATTAGCTGCTGGTGTCATCGGAACGTTGTTCCAGATTGTGTCAGTTGAAAATTTCCAGAAAAATTCAACGCTGTCTGCCTGAACACCTGAAAGAAAGTCAGTTGCTCTTACCCAAACCGGAAAATTTTGGTCGTGAACGTCAGTGTCTTTGATTTGGGTAAAGTTAGTAACAACCGGTGGAAAATTATCTTCTGTAGAAATTATCACGTGCAAACTGTCCTGAAGAAAAGGAGCGTCGTTGATAATTTGCAAACCAACGGTAGCAAGCAAGTTTTCAATTCCAACTGAAGCATTCACAAGGTCTGCGTCGTCAACGTCAAGGTAAACAAACTCAATTGTTCCGTCAACCCAAAGTATCGCTTCAAAGGTGTTTGGAGTAGTTCCTGAGCTTGCAACAACTTGGTTCCACTGAACAATTACTCTTGGTTGAATTGGGTCAACGTAGTACCAAACTTGTCCTCCTCCGGCAGGATTTAAGTCGTCCCAAAAAGGAGAAATCACGCCGTTGGGAGCAGTTGTGTTTGGAAAACAAATTCCGGTTTGTCCGTTTGCCAAAGTGCTTCCGGTACCAAAATTCACAAAACCATTTGAAGAAATGTTCATTGTCGTGAAAGTGTCAGTGAAGTAAGGGAAAGTAAAAGGTAAAGTAACATTTGAAAAAGCATTGTTTGCAAGGTTTAGGTTTACTGCTCCGGGAAGGTTTGCGATGTTTACAAAATTAATTTGGTTATCGTTTCCAATGTTGCTTACCCAGGAATGCCCGAAACTATCAGGTCCGCCAAAAGAATTTACAACGTTTGTTGTGATTGAAGCATTTGCAGAAGCTGTTGGGTCGTTTGTAGAAGTTACTACAACAGTTGTTTGAGCAGAAGAACCAACGGTAGCAGAAGTTGGAGGAGTTACCCAAATTGCTAAAGTAACAGAACTTCCCGGTTGGATAATTCCTGTGTTTGTAACCGTGTTTCCATTAATTTTTGCGACTGCCGGAAAAACAGTGCTTGTAACTCCGATGTTGTAAGAATCGGCAAGTAAACCAATGTTTTGGACGAGCAGGTAATGTTTTTTTGTTCCGTTTGGATTAATGTTTCCCGTGATTGAAGGTTTGGCAAAACTTACGTTGTAGTTTGGCGGAGGTCCTAAGTAAACGTTATCGATTGCAAAATCGTCAAAGAAAGATGTTGCTGAAGAAGTTCCGTTGCTTCTGAACCTGAAACGAAAAGCTGCGTGCATTCCGTCGGGTGGAATTGTAGTAACAATTTGGGTGAAAGAGGTTTGAAGTGTAGAGTTTCCTTCAATGATTGCGTTCGGGATTTGCAGCCAGTTTCCGGCGTTGTTCAGGTATTCGGCACGTAAAAATTCGCCTGTGTCAGGAGCTTCTACTCCGCCACCTTTTTCGTACCAGAAGCTGAACTGTGCGGAAGGTAAACTTGTCAGGTTAATTACACAAGAAGTTACAGTGTCAGCTCCGGCAGGAGTTGCGTTCAGGTGCAAAGCATTTGTTGGCGAGACAGGATTTGGAGCGATTGAATTTACAAAGCCGTTTCCATCGGTTACGGAGGTGTTTGTCCATAAATTTATGTCAAGAATGTTGTTGATAAAATTATCCACAAAAGGAACGGAGCAAGTTCCAAAAACAAAAAAATTTACAGAGACGGTATTATTTTGTGCGAACTGGTCAGTTGAAAGCATTGTTTGGATTTGAATTGTGTGATTTCCTGAAACAGGATTTGCCCAATCAAAAGTTACAGTTGTCGTATCGTTTCCTGCAAGTGAAACATTAACTGTTCCAAGGTTTGTTGCTCCGCCGTCAAGCGTTGCTGTAACATCAAATGTTTCTGCTGTTGTTGTAAAATTTTTAACTTTTACACTAAAATTTTGGGAAGTTCCTTGCAAAACAATAGTTGGATTAAAACTGATTGTTCCTAAAATTCCAACGTCGTGAGTTAGAATTACTCCACCAAATTCATCTGCTCCAATGTCAGGAGGAGAGTTTCTTGTTTCATTGTCAATGTCGGTTGTAATTCCTGCAATTGAGGTTCCTGCGTTATCCATTGGTGTAAATTGCGTAGGATTAATGTGAACGTCTGTTGTGCTGATAAAAGGAGGAAGTGAATTCAGACTTGCAGCGTCTTGAGAAGAAGCAGTTTGCCAATCAGCAAGAGTTGTTTGAGCAGTAGAACCCCAAAAACCAATTTTAGCATTTGGATTTATTGTGTTTACGTAAAAATTATTGTTGTCAGAGCTTAAAAACGAACCTCCGCCTTTGTAAATTGCGTAAGCTGCTCCAGCAGTTTTGTTGTTGAAAAAAATATTATTTTTTAGAGTTACATTTGTTGGTGTTGTGTTGTAAAAAGCATAAGAAGCGCTTGCACTTGAGCCTTCAATTGCTACTGTGTTAAAATAGTAGGAATCATTGTTAGCCGTAGGAGAAGAAGAGTAAATTCCATAAGAAATTCCTGTGTTTAAGTAATTGTAAATCATATTGTTGTAAACTTTTTTAACAGTGGTGCTTCCCGCAAAATAAATTCCTCCAACCGTTGTTCCTGTCATTGTGTGGATTTTGTTGTTGTAAACTTTAATCGTGTCAGCAGGATTTGAACAAAGTGAATAAATTCCGTAAGCAGTTGTTGAGGCGTTGATGTTGTGGATTTCGTTGTTGTAAATTTTTCCGCTGTTTTGCAGGTTAAAATAAATCCCGTAAGATGCGATGTCGTGAATTTCATTGTTGAAAATTGAATTGTTTGAGTCGTAAGAAGCATTGTTTCCATTTAAATAAATTCCGTAGTAAGAATTGGTAACAACGTTGTGGTGAAAATTATTGTTATTGTTTGTTGAGCCTGCCGGAGATTGATTTTGGTAAATTGCTCTGTAGTTTGTTGTTGCCAAAGAAGGCATTGAAGTTTGAATGTTACAGTTTTTTATTTCAAGGTTTGAAGAGCCTCCGGTGATGTAAAAACCGTAGAAACCAATTGCACTCAGCGAGTCTGGTTTTACATTAATTCCATCAAAAATCAAGTAATCACCACCGTTAATGTAAACTGCAGCGTTTGGAGAAGCAGAAACTAAAGGGTTTACAAGGACGTTTCCCGTTCCATTTTTTTGGAAAGTAATTGTGTTTGTTGCACTTGTTCCAACAATATCGGGAATTCCGCTAACTCCACCAATAATTTCGGGATAATTACCAGGTGAAACATTAAAAATTACTGCCCCGCTAATTCCTTGAGTTGTTAAAGCACCAACCGCATCGGTAAAAGTTGTGTAGTTTCCTGGAATTGTGTAAGTTCCCGAAAGTTGTGCAAAAACATTAGTTGAAAAACTTAGTAAAAATATCAAGGATGTTTTTGCTAAGTTTTTTAAAAAGGTAAATTGTCTCATTTTTAATATTGTTGCTCCTTTATTAAAGTTTACGAAAGAACCTGATATTTTTAATTTAATTTCTAAAGTCAATATTTCCAATAGAATTATTCAATTAGTATGCCTTAAAATAAAAAAAGCCAAATCAAAATTGACCTGGCTTTTTTTAAAGAGATGATTTTCACTACTTGAGCAAAACCATTTTTTCTGTTTTAACAAACTTGCTTGTTTCCAAACGGTAAAAGTAAATTCCTGACGAAACTTGTTTGTTTGCTTCATCGGTCCCGTTCCACTGGAATTTGTAGAAAGCAGGCGTTAGTTCCTTACTGACGAGTGTTTTTACTTTTTGTCCCAAAACATTGTAAACAACAAGTTTAGCTAAGCTCTTTTCAGGAATTCCAAACTCAATTGTCGTTGTTGGATTGAATGGGTTCGGATAGTTTTTCTTCAAACTGTAAGTTTTAGGAATTTCGTTTTGGTTTTCAGTTGCCTCAAGAACAACAGTTGCAATTAAGTCAACAACGTAGTTTGGATTGGTTGTCGTGTTGTTTGCGATTTCCAAAGTACTTGTCAAAGCTCCTAAAGTTGTTGGAAAAACAGTAATTTCAATTATTGTTGAATCTCCGCCCTGAAGTGAAAACGGCAAGTTTGGCGGATTCGAAAACTGTGCGTTCAACGGGTTCGTTGCTCCGAAAGTCATTCCTGAAACTGTCAGTAAAGCATTTCCTGTGTTTTTAACAACAAGGTTTGCCATTGAAGGCAGGTTGACAAGAATTGAATCAAAATCAACTGTGTTTGCAAAAATGTCAGGTGATCCCGGAGAAATTCCAGGAGTTGCAACAATTAAATTTCCGGGGTGAGATTCCATGTTTGTTCCTGCAACGTCGTAAACAACAGTCGCAGCGTAAGAGTACTGATTTGGGCTTGTAACGTTGTAGTCGTCGTAAGTTTGGGTCAATCCGTTGTAGAGAAGCGAACCGTTTGTAAGCACTTCAGCGGAAGTTGCTGCTGCGCCGTTCATTTTGTAGAGTTTGTACTCAATAATCGTCCAGCTTGGGTTCAGGTTAATTTGGTTTCCACCTTTTGCCAAAGAAATTGTGTTTTGTTTTTTGTCTTTAGAAAAACTTGCTTTTGCATTGGAATTCTTAGAAACTTGCGCAATTTTGTTAGCTTTTGCAGAAATAACCGGAGCAGGTCCAACTACTACAGGTTCAACAAAACAACGAATCATCGGGATAATCGTTCCGTAAACAGGAGCGAGTGTTTCAATCGGTGCCCAACCTCCACCAGTTCCAGCAATGTAGTGTGTGTTTGGATAAAACAAGTAAGGTGGGTTTAGTGTAGTATCGCCTCCGAGTGAGATTTTATCAGTTCCAACCTGCTCAACTCCGACAAAGAAAACTCCGCTTCCGATTGGTAAACCTGCACCGGTAACGGGATTTGTTAAGTCAAAGTTTACAAAAGTTCCTGCTGCTCCGGTTTGGTCAAGAGTTGCCGATTCCCAGATAACATTGTTTGGCAAACCTGTTGTTCCGTCAGCGTCGTAAATTTTTACTTTGTAGGTTGAAGCAACCAAAGCACTGTCTGCGATGTAAATTTTGACTGAATTCATCTGAGCCGGACCGACGATTTGAGTTTGAGTTGCAATGTTAAATTTATTTGCAAAACTTGAAGGTCCCGGACTGTTCAAACCTGGCGGAGAATTTGGAATGATTGTTTGGAATTCGCTTGTTCCGTCGTCGTACTTGAGTTGAATTCCATTTTCTCCTGGTTGTCCCCAGGCTAAAGGAATGTAACCCGGGAAAAGCGACTCGCCACTTAAAGTTCCCGGAGTGAGTAACCTGACTTCAAAACTGTAAGGAGTTCCGGTTCCATTTGTCGGGTTGTAAGGAAAGTAAGCCGTGTTTTCGCCTGTGTCTGCGTCTGTTGCACTGAAAAAATACTCCATCACTACGTCAAAAGTGTTTGGTGCAGGAATTTCAGCAAAAAACGAGTCGTTTGCTGTTGGTGTCATCGGAACGTTGTTCCAGGTTGTGTTGCTTGAAAGTTTCCAGAAAAGTTCAACGCTGTCCGCCTGAACTCCTGAAAGCATGTCTGTTGCTCTTAGCCAAACCGGGAAATTTTGATTGTGAACGTCTGAGTCAACAACTTGTGTTGTGTTTGTGATTTGTGGCGGGAAGTTGTCTTCAGTTGTAATCAGAAGTGATAAATTGCTTTGCAGGAAAATTCCGTTAAAAACCACCTGAAGCCCATCAGTTGCAGTTGCGTCTTCAATTCCAACTGTACAGTTTAATAAATTACCGGTCATCGCTTCGTAGTTCAAACCAATCGTTCCGTCCGGGTAAAGAATAATCTGGAAAGTGTAGGGAGCTGTTGTGCTTAAGTGCGGAACGTTGTTCCACTGAAAAATAAATCTGTTGTTTGGAACGTCGTTTAAGTAGTAAATCTCAGAAGTTCCCTGAGTAACAATCAAATCGTCCCAGAAAGCAAAAACAGAGTTGTTAGGTTCTAAAGTCGTGGGAATTGCTGTGTTTGAGTAAGCGTTTCCTGTAGAGCCAAAAGTGATGTAGCCGTTGGTACCAACCAAACCAGTTGAGTAGGTTGCTCCGTAAAAAGGAAATGGCCAAGGCAACGTAAAGGGACCGGAACTATCATCGCCGTAAACTCCAAAAGCTGTTCCTGTCGTTGCGATGTTTGGGAAAGAGTAAGGAATAGCTCCGTTCAAACTGCTGACCCACGTGTGTCCAAAAGTATCAGGTCCGCCGGAAGTTGCAACAACGTTACACTGTGAACTACTTGAAAAAGCACCTTCGTTTCCGCTAAGGTCAACGGCTTTGATTGCATAAAAATTTGCACCGTTAAGAGGAGTTGTGTCTGTAAAAGTTTGTCCCGGAGCGTTTAGTGTTCCAAGTAAAGTTGTGTAAGTTCCGCTTACAACTCCTCTGTAAACTTTGAGAGAAGCAAGGTCGTACATCGGAGTTCCGTCAGAGTTTGTTGTTGGATTTGTCCAGGTTATCACAACTTCATTGTTTGCGTTAAGCACACAAGCAACGTTAGTAGCAACACCCGGAGCAATGAAATCGCCTGTGTAAGTGTTGATTGTGCTTGCGTCGGAAGTTGTTGGGTTGGCAACTGAAGTCGCTGTAATTGTTGCAACATCAATAAAACCAATTGTTGTGCTTGTAACTGTAACTTCAACTACAAAATTGTAAAGCGCAAGAGAAGCAATCGTTCCTGTGTTTGTGA
>JADZEA010000085.1 GCA_020850775.1 bacterium | reverse complement strand
CAGGACAAATCCCACTCTCAAACCAAACCGCTGACCTTGTAATTTTAGGTGGAAAAAATAACGACTACGTTCAGTATCCGCAGTTTTCCGACCTGAACAACGATGGTTTTCTTGACGTTGTGATTTCAGTTCCCGGTTACGACTCGCCGTTCTACGGTTCCGGTGCAACGATGATTGTCTGGGGAAGTGCAACAGGCTTCGACAACGACCCAATCGCAAACGCCGGCGAAGACTTTTCAGGTTTCGTTGACAGTCTCGTAACTTTAGACGGAACAAAATCTTACGACATCGACGGCGACACTTTGAGCTTTCTCTGGACACAAGTTTCCGGCACTCAGGTAACACTTCAGACACCAACTCAACCACTTTGCAGTTTTGTCAACAGTGGGCTTGTCGGTGAGTTTTTGACTTTCGTTTTGGAGGTCAGTTCAAACGCTTTTGTAGCTACTGACACCGTAAAAGTTGAAGTTTTGCCAACTGGTTTGAGCGAAAACACGAACAAAACAAAAAATTTCAGGTTAAGTCAGAACTTTCCAAACCCGTTTAACCCAAACACAACAATCGTTTACGAACTGCCAAACAAGGCTGGTAAGTTATTGATTTTCAATGTGAAAGGTGAAAAAGTTCGTGAGTTTTTGCTTGAGAAAAAAAGCGGTTCTATTGTTTGGAACGGAACGGATTTCAGTGGAAAACAAGTTTCGTCGGGAACTTATTTTTACAGGCTTGAAACTGAAAACGGCTTCTCCGAAACGAAAAAAATGGTGCTGCTGAAGTGAAAAATTAGTGTTTACTTTATCAAAAGCATTTTTTTTGTTTGCGAAAAACTGCCACTTTCCAAACGGTAAAAATAAATTCCGCTTGCAAAATTTTGTGCGTTAAAATCAAGCGTGTAAAAACCAGCTTTTTTCGTTTCGTTAAGCAAGGTTTTCACGCTTTGTCCGAGAACGTTAAAAATTTCAAGCCTTACTTTTGCAGTTTTTGGCAAAGTAAAACTAATTTTTGTCGTCGGATTAAACGGATTTGGGTAATTTTGGCTAAGTGAAAATTTTGCAGGAACTTGCAAGCCATTTTCAGCAACAGAAAGAAAATTGTCGTTGAAACTTCCGGGAGTTCCAAAACTTGCCGAAGCTCCCCAGTTTTCAGCAAGTGAGTTGTCAAAAGCCGGATTTTTTAGCTGAAGCGTTGAACCTGTTCCGTCAGGCGCAGTTTGCCACGGAGCTTCGTCATCGTAAACAAGCGAGTCAACCAAGTTTCCATTTTGGTCGTAAAGCCGAATCAGTTCACCGTTTCCGCTCAAACCAAAATCAAAATTCCCCAAAAAATTTGTAACTGTTGGAAAAAGAGACTTGAAAGCCGTCGTGTCTTCGCACAAAACAACGTAAGAACCGGAGTTTAAAATTGTTCCTTGCGGAAGTTCAAAAACGTGCAGCGAATCTGAGTCTTTAAAAATCCAGCCCGAAACGTCAATGTTTGAGTTGCTTTGGTTGTGAAGTTCAACCCAATCTTTCGTGTCAAAAGTTGGCGAAGAATTGTAATTGATTTCGTTAATTAAAATTTCATCATTTGCGTAAACCGTGTCTGCTGCAAAAACTGCGTACTTGACAAGGTTTCCGTTAAGTGAAAGATTGATTGTTAAGGAATCATTCAAAACTAAACCAGTCCAGCCAACAAAATGAAAGCCTTTGTTTGGAGTTGCGGTTAGTTTGATTGGAACATTTTTGAAAAACTCGGCATTAAGCGGGAAGTTTTTGATTTCTTTGGTACCGATTTCAATTTTTCCTGCCTGTGGGTTTGGAAAAACGTTAAGTGTCAGGAAAGCTGTTCCGTTTGTCAGGTCAAATTTCGTGGCGATGTGATTTTTCACGTAAGTTGGTCTTTGGTTTGCGAAGTTTGACATTTTAGAAATTTCGTAGTTCCAGTTGCTTGCAGAAGCTGAACCTGTCCACCTGAAAAGATGGTTTGGAATTTCATTTTCAATTCCCGTTTTGATTTCATTAAGTTTTGGTAAAACATTGATTGGATTAAAGTTCGTTGAAAGCAGGTAGCAGAACGTGTGGATAAAATCGTTTCTGAACTCACTGTTTTCAAGCAATTTTCTCAAAATCAAAGTTGACCAGGAAGGATTGGGCCAGCTTCCGCCGTTTGTTTCTGTCGCAAAGGCTAAAGTATTGTAAGTGTAGCGGTTTTCGTCAAAAAGCCCGTAACCAAAATCCGTGTCGTAAAGCATCCAGCGCCACTTTCCGCCGTCAGCTTTTTTTCGCCAGCATTTTGAATTGTTCCCAGGCCAATCCGTGTTGTCAAAATAAATTTGAGCAATTTGGTAATCAATCAGGTTTGGGATGTCAATCATTTTGGTAACGGAATCGTAGTTTGCAGGAATACTCAAGTCATTGTTAGAAATGAAGTTGAACATTTGATTGTAAACCAAAGAACCTTCGCCTGAGACACTTGTTCCGTCAGGAAGTTCAAGAAAATAAACGCTGTCTGCGTCAATTTTAAAGTGGTTTTCAACGTAAGGTTCGTTCAGTTTTTCGCGGATGTTCAGAATTCCCCAGTACTTTCCGTTCAGGTAAACAACCGAAGGTCTGTAAGCCTGACAATCAATGTTTGTGTCGTAAACCAAACTTTGCATAAAAGCATCGCGAAACATCGTTGTGTTCCAGTCGTTTCCCGAATTTCTTAAAATGAAAGACTCAAACTCGGTGATTGGGAGTTCGGGGAAAAGCTGGTAATTAATTGAAGGGTCGCCGTACTCGTTTCTCGCAAAAATTCCAAAAGATTTTTGAGCGTTTCCACGGCTAAAACCACCAACAATTTTTACTCCGCCGTCAAAAGCTAAAGCTAAGTTGCCGTTTGTTTCAAGAAAATCTACGTGAACAGGCTTTTCCCAATCCCCCCAAAAATTCGCTCCAAAATGCGGAAAATTTGGGTCTGCGTTTGGTCCCATCGCATAAATTCCTGACTGAAAATCCCAAAGATTTAAGGAATCTGTAGAAAGCGAAACAATCGGTAAACTGCTGTTAACATTAAAAAGGTAGCTTTTTGTAGTAGCTTTTTCGGATAAAAATCCTGCTTGAAAAGTCTTTGCACGAACAATTTTTGTTTGGCTGATTATTATTGGGTTTGTGTAAAGTGTTGAATTTTCAGTTGGTTCTGAAGAGTCAAGCGTGTAACGGATTGTTTGGTTTGGCGAGTTTGTTGAAAGTTGTAAAACAAAACTGTTTGTGAAAAACCCGCTTTCAGTTGAAAATTGTGGCTTTTCGGTGATGCCTGAAAAACCTTGTGTTGCGTTGCTGTTTTTTGGAGTTGGTTCGTTGAAGAAAAACCACGAACCTGCTCCGTCAGGAAACCTTCCAAAAGAAAAATCAGGCGGAACAGCACCTAAAACAATCTGGTCAACAGTTTGTGAAGAAGGATTTGTGAGAGTTAAAGTTTCACCCTGCGAACTGATTGAAAAATTTGCGTGAAATTTTGGCAGTGAAAATTCCAAAATTGCTGGAACTCCGTTTGGGTTTTGAGGTGGAGTTTGCATTCCAAGTGTCAAAAATGGAATGATTGTTAAATCGGAGGAGGAAGGATTTGAGTTGTGAACCTGAATTGCAAGAACGTTTGTCCCTTGCTCCAAAAGTGAAGCGATGTTTTGGATTTTAAAAACTTGTGGCAAGCCTCCCTGATAAATTTGTGCTTCGTGGTCGGAAGCAGTTTCGTTAAAAGCAGGAGGAATTCCAACGAGGTTTGCACGTGCAATTTCAGTTCCGTTCAGGTAAGCAACGAAACCATCGTCGTAATCAACCTGAAAAATTCCGCTCAGGATGTTGCTGACGTCGTCAACCGTGAAAGTTTTTCGCAAGTAAAGTGAAGTTGTTTGAGAAACAAGAGTTGAGTCGTCGCTGTCGCCGTAACCGATTCCCGTTTTTCCTGTTTGCCAGGTTGTTTCGTCAAAGTTGATTTCTTTCCAGTTTGTCGGTGGTTCAGAGTTTCCGGGTTTGTACTTCCAAAGATTTCCCCAGTTAATCACGGTTTCCCAGTGGTTTGGGAAAGTGTTTGTGTTTCCCGAAGCAAAAACAAGCAGGTACGATTGTGGAGAAAGTGTGGCGGAGTTTGGAAAAACCCACTTGAAAGCGTCTGTAGAGTCGTCGGAAAGTCCGTAGCCAGCAAGGTTTACGGAAAAATTTGAAGCGTTGTAAAGCTCAATCCAGTCGGGAAAGTTTCCGTTTTCGTCTGCGATTTTTGAGTTTGAGGATTGGATTTCGTTGAAAACGACTTGAGCGGACGTTTGTGAAGCAAGAAACAGACAAAAAATTAAAACGAGCATTTTTCAGACCTTTCAGTTTTTAAAGGAAGTTAATCAAATTTTTTTAGGAAAGTTTTAAGGAAAGTTGATTATTTTTTTAGCAGCGGAATTTTAAGCCGTTTGGTCGGTGATTTTATTTTTTTAGAAATGGGAGTTTAGCTTTGAGATTTTTTTTGTAAATTTAAAAATCACGGGACGTAGCGCAGCACGGTAGCGTACTTGAATGGGGTTCAAGTGGTCGCTGGTTCAAATCCAGTCGTCCCGATTTTTTTTGTTTTTGCACAAACTCACCTTCAGAGGTTAGTTTAAATTTTTAATTCTCAATTTTCCTTAAAATTTCGTAAATTCCAAAAAATTAATTAACCTTAATCAAAACTCAATTAGGTTCAGGAAAATGAAAAAACTGTCTTTTTTAGTCTTAATTTTAGTTTTTGCTTGTGGCGAAGCTAACGACCCTGCAAAATTTTATTCAGCAGGAAATTATGAAATTGTTAATGAAATCAAAACTTCCGGCGATGCACAAGGTGTTTTTGTAAACGATTCTTTAATGCTTGTAGCCCAAAAACTTTCGGGAGTAAGCGTTTACGACAAAACGAGTTTAAAACTTTTGAAACACGTTGGAGGCGATGCTTTCAGGTTTTCTGCCAACGGAGTCAGTGTTCAGGATACTTTCGTTGTTGTAACCTGCGGAACTTTTGGGATTCAGGCGATTCCTTTTGGTCAGCACTTTGCAAAAGACACAGTAGAAATTACTTCCAACGACATCATCCGGCTTGAGTTTACAGACGCAAACGGTTTTCCAAAGCCTTCAATCGGAGAAGTTGAAGTGAGGCTTCACAAACAATTTTTTACTTTTAACAACACGACTGAAAAATTGCCTTTTGCTTTCATCGCTTCAGGGGAAAGAGGTTTAATCATTCGTCGTTTTGAACTTGCAAATTTTACGACAGAAGTCGTTACAGAAGTTAACCTTTCAGGGAACACAACTTCAGTCAAAACTTTTGGTGATTCCTTGGTTTTTACGGTGAACGAAGAAACAGGTCTGCAAATCATCAGCACAGTTTACGACTCGCTGAACTGGATTTTTAACACTCAAAAGCTTGGGTCGGTCAGCACTGAAGGCGACGCAGAAAAGTTGGTTCTCAGCCCTGAAGCAAAGTATGCTTTTGTTGCTAACGGGAAGGAAGGAATCGCAGTTGTTAATTGTTCAAACAGAAACGAACCAAAACTTGTGAAAAATATTGAAACAGGCGGAACAGCTAAAGACATCGCTTTGGAAGGGGACGTTCTGGCAGTTGCAAACAGTACGGAAGGGCTTTTCATTTACGACGTTACGGAAAAAGAAGAACCGGAACTTGTTTCAGTTTTCAAATTTCCTTCACCTTACGGCTACGATTACGAAGTTCTTGGAGTAACAATTCACGATGGTTTGATTTACGCGTCACTAAACAAAGGTGGAATTAGAATTATCAGGAAAAAATCTTAACCAAACCTTAAAAGGTTTACAAAAAGGACAAATGACAAAACCGATTGTAGCAATTATTGGACGACCAAACGTAGGAAAATCAACGCTTTTCAACAGAATTGTCAAAGCAAAAACAGCGATTGTTGACGACACACCGGGAGTTACACGCGACAGAAATTACGCAGAAACCGATTGGGCAGGAAAACTTTTTACTTTGGTTGACACGGGAGGTTTTATTCCAAAAACTTCCGATACAATTGAAATTGCAACACGTGAACAATCAATTTTAGCAATTGATGAAGCTGATGTTTTGGTTTTTCTTGTTGACGTGAGAACGGGAATTACAACTGAAGACCTTGAACTTGCAGAAATTGTCAAAAAAAGGTTTAAGGGAGGAAAAGTTGTTCTTGCAGCAAACAAATCAGACAACGCGAATTTTGAACTTGAAGTTGGTGATTTTTATAAACTTGGGCTTGGCGAACCTCATCCAATTTCTGCTTCAATTGGCAGAAGGATTGGCGATTTTCTTGATGAAATTGTTTTGGGATTTGTCAAAAAGGAAAATATTGACGAAGCAATTGGCTTAAAGCTCGCAGTAATTGGTAAGCCAAACGTAGGAAAATCTTCTTTTGTGAACGTTTTGCTTGGAAAAAACCAGCAAATTGTTACAGAAATTCCGGGAACAACCCGCGATGCGATTGACACAAGTTTTAAGTACTACGGAAAAGATTTTACACTGATTGACACTGCAGGGCTTCGTAAAAAGACAAAAATCACAAACTCAATTGAATTTTACAGCACACTGCGAACAAGCAGAGCGATTGAAAGATGCGACCTTGCAATCCTTTTGATTGACGGTTCACAGGAACTGAGTGTTCAGGACATCCGCGTTTTTCAAGAGGCTTACGAACACAGAAAACCGATGATTCTCGTTGTAAACAAATGGGATTTGGTGGAAAAAGACGAAAAAACAATGAGAAATTACAGCGATTACCTTGATTCTAAATTACCGGAATTTCGACACATTCCCAAAATTTTCACTTCAACAATCACAAAAAGACGCGTTCTGAACGTGATGGAACTTGTTGAAAAAGTTTACGGTGAGTTCAACAAAAGAATTTCAACTTCAAAACTTAACGAAGTGATGGAACAAACAATTTTTCACTCGCCTCCACCATCAAAAACTGGTAAACTAATTAAAATCAAGTACGTTTCACAAGTAAAGACCGCTCCACCGGTTTTTGTTTTTTTTGCAAACGAACCAACTTTGATTGAAGAGCCTTACCGAAAGTTCCTTGAAAGAAGAATCCGTGAAGAGTTCAGTTTTACGGGAGTTCCACTAACAATTGAGTTTCGTAAAAAAAGCAAAGACTAAAAATTTAAGAATTACAATTGATTTACTTAGCTTACACTTTGATTTTATTAGGTTTTACAAGTTTTTCTTTTGCTAAGGAGAGAACGGAAGAAATTTTTGAAATTCTTGAAGGGAAAACTAAAACCGGAATTTCTCACAAGTGTGGAAACCAGTTAATTTCAGAACTGCGAAACTCCAACCTTTCTGAAAAAGATAAAATTCGCTTGAACAAACTTGCTGCAAGACCGGAACGAACTTACTCCTACTTTCCGGAAAACTCACACTTCAGAATTCACTACGACACGCAAGGTTTTCACGCAGTTTCTTCCGCAGACACAAACTCGAACCAAATTTCTGATTACGTTGAGCAGGTTCACCAGGTTTTTGAGGAAGTTTATTCTTATGAAATTGATTTTTCAGGTTACGAAAAACCACCAACTGATTTAGGAATTGGTGGTGGAAACGAGTTTGACGTTTACATTGAAGAATTTAGCGGAAACGTTTACGGAATTACGACAAACGATCCAAACGCTTCGCAAATTTCTTTCATTACAATTGACAACAACTTTTTGGATACTTACGCGACAAAAGGGCTTAATGGCTTAAAAGTTACAGCTGCACACGAGTTTTTTCACGCAATTCAGTTTGGAATTGTCGGGGCAACAGTTCTTGATTACGAAAGCCCTTTTGCAGAAGAAAGTGCAGTTTGGGCAGAAGACCAGGTTTACGATGAAATCAACGACTACTACAACTACCTGAACCTGTTTTTTGAAAATCCGGGAAGTTCGCTGCTCGCAAAAAACAGCTACGTTTTTGGTGCTTCTGTTTGGTGTCATTTTTTAGCAGAAAGGTTTGGCAACGATTTAATTAAAAAAATTTGGTTACAAACCACTTCAATCACAAGAACTTACCAGGCGGCGGAGAATATTTTGAAAAATGATTACAATTCAAGTTTTAAAGATGCTTACAGTGAGTTTGTGGGTTGGACTTATTTTACAGGAAACAGAAGCATTTTGGGAAAATATTTTTCAGAAGCACAAAATTATCCTGAAACTGCTTTCAATAAAAAATTTGACTGGACGGGAATTACGAAAGAAACACAAATTGACAGTTTACTAAAGCCAATTTCTTACAACATTTTTCAAGTAAAAAGAAATCCAAACTCAAAACTTTTTTATTCTTTAATTGAGCCGGACAATGCGGGAAAATTAAGTTCTGTTGCAGTTGGTTTTTCGTTAGGTGAAGAAAGCAATAAAATTTTAGACTTGGCAAACGAGCTAAAGACGATAAGTTTTTCAGAAACGGAAGTTGCTTTTGCAATTATTGGCACATCTTTTACAAACGAAATTACTTATATTTTTAATTTGAAAAACGAGCTTAGTTCAGAAGATAAAATTTCAGTTTTGCACAATTCTCTTTTGGATTT
>JADZEA010000084.1 GCA_020850775.1 bacterium | reverse complement strand
AAACCTGCTTCAAACATCCCGTTAATTATTGTGTTACGTCTTGCCAATGCACGTTCCGGATTAAAAAGTGGTGAGTAATGAGTTGGTGCTTTGAGTTGGCTTGCCAAAAGTGCTGCTTCTTCAATTGTAATCTGGCTAACATCTTTGTGAAAATATTTTTGTGCTGCGGATTTAATTCCGTAAGCTCCGTGTCCAAAATAAACTGTGTTTAAGTACATCTCAAGAATTTCTTTTTTAGAGTATGTTTTTTCAATTTGAAGTGAAGTAAGGATTTCTTTTACTTTTCTTGTGATGCTTTTTTCACGAGTCAGGTAAAGGTTTCTTGCGAGTTGTTGGGTTAGAGTGCTTGCCCCCTGAGTAAAGTTCAGAGTTACAAGGTTGATGAAAGCTGCACCCAAAATTCTTTGGATGTCAATTCCCCAATGCCCGTAAAATTTCCTGTCTTCCGTTGCTAAAATTGCATTCTGAATACTTAAAGGAATTTCGTTAAGTGGAATTAAATCACGCTTTTGTGTAAAAAGTTCTTTGATTAGTTTTCCATCTTTTGAGTACACTTTCGTTACAAGTTCAGGATTGTAGTTTTCTAATTGTTCAAGTGAAGGAAGTTCTGCGGAAAGCACGTCAAGATATTTTTTTGCAAAGTAACCTGTTCCTGCTAAAGCAAAAATAATTAGCAAAGTTAAACTTATAAAAAACAGCT
This sequence comes from bacterium, assembly GCA_020850775.1. Lineage (GTDB taxonomy): Bacteria > CLD3 > CLD3 > CLD3 > CLD3 > JADZEA01. Next base: position 5,018 of record JADZEA010000084.1, on the reverse strand, counting down.
TAGTAAAGAGAGTTTTAGATTTTTTATTTTTATTGTTCATATTTTTTTATTGATTTATTAAAGTTAAACACTTAAGTTTGAAGTCCTAAACATCGCGGAGTAGAGCAGTCTGGTAGCTCGTCGGGCTCATAACCCGGAGGTCGTAGGTTCAAATCCTGCCTCCGCTATTTTTTTTAAGCCTTATTTTCAAAAGTAAGGCTTTTTTTATTATTTTTACTTCCCAAAATTTCAACTAATCTTGCTGTTAAATTTTTTCTTTCAAAAACAGAAAAATCACTGGAATTTTTATCTAAACTATTATTTTTCCAATCGTTGTAGAGCAATTCAATGTTTGCCAAAATCTCACTTTCTTCGTGAGGTTCGCAAAGTTTTGCATTTGAAACCTTGCTAAGAATTACAAATGAATCTGATTTTGGTAAAACTCCTAAAATTGGTTTTCTGTAAGCAAGGTACTCAAAAAGTTTTCCGGGAATCATACCAGTCAAGTTGCTTTCCGCGAGCAAAAGCAAGATGTCAGTTTTAGCAGTTTCAAAAATTGCTTCTTTGTGTGGCAAGTAACCGATTTTTTGAATTTCAAAATATTTTTCGTAAGTAGAAATCATTTCCTCAAAATTGCTGTTAGTAAAAGTCCCGATAAATTTAATAAGAATTTTGTCTTTTCCGACCTTACTTGCAAGAATTTTTAATGCTTCCAAAATTTTTATCGGGTCAGCAAACTTAGAAATTGAACCTGTGTAAGTAATTGTAAATTTTTTTTGTGGTTCAAAATTTTGCTCAAAAACAAAGTCTTCCAAATCAAAACCATTTGTGATTGTAAAAAATTTTTCACTGTTTCTATTAAGTTTAGCTTGAAAATTTTGTGTCGTTGTTTCAGTAACAGAAATAATTGCATCGGCATTTTTCAATATTTTTTGTTCCATTCTTTTGGAAATTGAATTCATAAATTTATTCTTCTGAAAATCAAGATGCCCACCAACCCAATCATCACGAAAATCAGCAATCCAAGTGATTCCAAAATTTTTTTTCACGTAAAGCCCTGCAAAATGAACTGAATGCGGTGGAGAAGTTGTGAAAACTGCGTCAAAAGTTTCTGTTTCCAAAAGTTTTTTAGCTTTTTTGATGGCAAAGGGAACCCACAAAATTTTATTGTCCGGTAAAAATAATGAGAATAATTTGCTAACAAACGAGTTTTTATCGCTTGTTTGTTGTTGAGCCTTCTTTGTTTTATTCAAAAAGTAAGCAAGCCTCAGAGGGTCTAAAGATTCTGTTCTGTGAATTTTAGTTTGCTTAATTTCACCTGAAAGTGTTTCATCAAATCCGTAGTAAGCTGTTGGTTTTACAGTAATTACAGTTGGTTGCCAACCAAAAGCGGGAAGGAATTTACAAAATTTTGTAATTCGTTGAACTCCGCCCATTCCCATTGGTGGAAAATAGTAAGCAAAAATTAGAATTTTTTTCACAAAAAACCGAGCTTTTTTATTTTTAAATTTAATCTTTCTCGTTTAAGACAAAGAATTTCTAACGGTTGTTAATCATTTTACTTTCTAAGTAAACTAAGTGTTTTTAATAGTTTACCATTGACCAATCAGATGTTTTTTTTGCTACAAAATTCCCAACACCAAACTTACAAGCTTCTGTGCTTCTACTTAAAGTATTAACAAGTGCTGCGTACTGAAGGGCTTGTTCCTGGCTCATTCCTGAAATTTTATTAAGCATTTCAAGTGTTAGCCTCATTGAAGTTGAGCTTGAATTTTTAACGAGTAATTCTGCAAGTTCTTCAACTTTTGTATTGAGATTTTCAAGTGGCACACATTCATTAATTAAATTAATTTCCTTTGATTCCTTCGCTGAAATCAACTTTCCAGTAAGAAAAAGGTCTAAAAGGTGTGTTTCAGAAATCCTTTGTTTAACAAAAAACATAATTTGTGCAGGGACAAAACCAATTTTTGCTTCTGTAAAACCAAATTTTGCTTCTTCTGATGCCACAATAAAATGGCAAGCACACGCAAGTCCTGCTCCACCAGCAATTGCATGCCCATTAACTTTGGCAATTACTGGTTTTTTTAAATTTCTGATTGTCAAAAAAAGCCTCATTAATGCCTCTGAGTCGTCTTTGTTACCCATAGTTGAGTTTTCAAGAATTGAGTTTAGAACTTTCAGGTCTGCTCCGGCACAAAAAACGTTCCCTGAACCTGTTAAAACGATTAATTTTATTCTTGAGTCTTCTTCAGCACGAGTAAAAGCGTCAGTAAGTTCAGTAACAAGATTAAAATTTAAAGCATTTCCAACCTTTGGACGGTTCAGGTAAAGGTAAGCTACTCTTCCTTCAACGTCTTCAATTAAATTTTCAGAAATCATTGTTTTTTCTCCTTTAACAGTAATTTTTTATTCGTCAATTTCAATTTCAATTTCCATTAAAAGAATAGCTTGCCCGTGAGTTTTTCCCTGAGCATCAGTTTTAAGCGAAGCAGAGCCACCACCACCAAGTGAATCATTTAAAATAAAGTTTAAAGCCAAAAGGTTTGGAACACAATATTTTTCAACAGAGCCAAAGCAAATTTTAGAAAAATGTTTTTTAACTGCTTCAGGAGTTAAGGTTTTGTCTAAAATTTCATAGCTTTTTTTATCGTAAGCAATAACGCCTACATTTGAGCCTGCTCCTTTATCACCAGAACGAGAATGTGCAATGCTCCCAACTTTTATTTTTGTCATTTCTATACCTCTCTGATAGTAACTTTTGTTGTGATAAGTTCACGTGGCATCAATGCTGGCCAATACTCTACGATTTCAGTTGCTTTTGGTCTGCCACCAGCAAAGCCGGTAACTCCGGGAGGACCGGAAGTTACAAGAGGTGCAATTTCTTTTCCAAATCTGTCCACCTTGCTTTTATCTTTATCCTTAGCACCAATTCGTAAAACCACTTCAGTAATTTCTCCCGGAGCATTTCCAATCCCTTCGTGGCACGTGTTTACGCCAAGGTATTCAACTAACTTGTTTTCCTCTGTAAAAGTAATCCCAATTTTTTCGAGCCTTTTCCACACAATTTCAGCACAAAGTTTAGCTTTTGCTAATGCGTCAGGTCCGGAAATTGTTAACTGACCAATTGCTTTGTAGCCATTTAAGTAGTTAATTGAAACTTTTAGTGTTGGAGTTTCAGGACTTCCCTTAATTCCAGTAACCTTAACACGATTTTTACTTTCCTCCTCAAGATGAATAGTTGTAAAGTGTGCCACCACATCAGGAGTAATGTAACTTTCCGGGTTTCCCATTTCGTAAAGCAATTGTTCACTCACTGTATCAATTGAAACAAGCCCGCCGGAATCTTCCGGTTTTGTTACGATAAAAGACCCGTCAGCGTATGCTTCAATAATCGGGTAACCAACATTTGCTAAATCGGGAACTTCCTGCCACTTAGTAAAGTTTCCGCCTGTGCATTGTGCTCCGCATTCAATAATGTGTCCCGCAATTGTTCCTGAAGCAAGTTTGTCATAGTCTTTTAATGACCAGTTAAACTCATAAATCATCGGAGCCATTGTCAAAGCAGTATCTGTTGAACGCCCGGTAACGATAACTGATGCTCCCATTCTCAGTGCTTCAACAATCGGTTCTGCCCCAATGTAAGCGTTAGCAGAAAGGACTTTATTTCTAATTTTAATAATCGCTTCGTTTGTATCCATATTTTTAAATTCACAGCCTTTTTCCATTAAGCCATCTAAAGAATTTAAAATATCATCACCTTCAACAACAGCAAATTTTATTCCTTTAAGTCCAAGTTTTTTAGCAGTTTCTATTATTTTATTTAAGCAAGCCATCGGATTAACTCCACCAGCATTAGCAATAATTTTTATGTTTTTTTCTACGCATTCGGGTAAAATTTTTTCTATCAAATCAATAAAATCACTTGCATAACCCATTTCAGGATTTCGCATTTTAAGCTTTTGCATAATTGACATCGTTACTTCGGCAAGATAATCCAGAGTCAGGTAATCAATTTTTCCATATTTGACAAGGTTTACGGGAGCATCAATGCTATCGCCCCAAAAACCTTGTCCATTTGCTATTCTAACTTTAGTTTTCATAGATATTTATCCCCTTATTGAATAACCACCATCAACAATAATTGTTTGTCCGTGAACCATAGAAGAAAGTTCGGAGCATAAAAATAAAACTACATCTGCCACATCTTCAGGAGTTACTAACCTTCCGGCAGGAATTTTTTGTTTTGAGACTTCAAGCATTTCGTCTCTGTTAGGAAAAAACTTAAGTGCATCAGTATCAACAACTCCTGCAGAAACACAATTTACATTAATTCCTTGTGGAGCAAGCTCAAGAGAAATATGCCTTACCAATGACTCTAAAGCGGCTTTTGATGCTCCAACGAGTGTGTAATTTGGGATTGCACGAATAGCGCCAAGGCTTGAAACTGCAATAATTTTTCCTTTACCTTTTGGCATTCTTAACTTTGCACGCTGAACTAAAGGAATGAATGCTCCCGCATTAATATCCATTGTCCAATCCCAATGTTTTTCTGTGATGTCATCAATAGTTTTTAGCACTCCTGAAGCAGCATTGCTAATTAAAATATCAAGTTTACCAAATTTTTCATCAATTGTCGTAAAAATTGAATCCATTTGCTCATCATCACCAACATTTGCTTTGATAATTAATGCTTGCCTGCCAAGTTTTTCAATTTCACGTGCCACCTTTTCAGCCGGTTCTCTGTGACGAACATAATTTATAGCTATGTCTGCTCCCGCTTTTGCAAGTTCCAAAGCAATTGCTCTTCCAATTCCTCTTGAACCTCCTGTAATTAAAACTTTTTTGCCTGTTAAATCAATGTTAAACATTTTCTTGCTTCCTTATATTTCTTTATTGAATTTGAAATGCTCCCAGATGAAATCCCGGGTTTGAAACAGAAGCACGTAAAGCAATTCCAAGTTTTGCCCGCACTTCATTTGGAAAAACTATTGCATCAACAAATCCTCTTGCTGCCGCATAAGTTGCAAGTAATTGATTTT
>JADZEA010000083.1 GCA_020850775.1 bacterium | reverse complement strand
GCTTTACCTTTTTTGCGATAATTATTTTAGCTAAGTTGTTTACAATTCAAGTTAAAGATAAAAGTTACTACGAAGCACTTGCAAAAAAACAACACCTTTCAAGAACTGTTCTAAATCCAATTCGCGGAATGATTTACGACAGACACTTAGACATTCTGGCTACAAATTCAATCAAGTACTCTTTTTCTGTTAATCCGCGTGATCTGAGCAAAGAAACAAAAGTGAGGCTTGCAAATCTCTTTTCAAAAGTGTTTGGAAAAACAACTAACTACTACCAGGAAAAGTTCAACTCAAAAAAATATTTTGTTTGGGTTGAGAACGAAATTACTGAAAACCAAGCCGAACCAATCCTGAGATCACAAGAAAAAGACATTTACATTCATAAAATTCCAAAAAGATTTTATCCGCGAAAGGAACTTGCAGGTCAGGTAATCGGTTACACGGATACTGATAATCTTGGGCAATCAGGAATTGAAAAAACTTTTAATTCAATTTTAAGTGGTGAACCGGGTTTTTTAATTGAACAAAATGATGGTTGGGGAAGAAGCCTGCCATCTTTGGAATATCCGGAAAAAAAAGCAATTAACGGCTCAAACCTCGTTCTGACGATTGACGCTCAGTTTCAGGCAATCGCTCAGGAGGAACTCGTCAAAGCTATTTTGGAAAAAAAGGCTGACGGTGGAATGTGTGTGATTATGAATCCAAAAACAGGAGCAGTTCTTGCAATGGTCAGTTACCCGCAAATTGACCCAAACAACAGCAAAAGTTTTTCACAAGAGGCACTAAAAAACAAAACAATTACAGATATTTTTGAACCAGGTTCTACTTTTAAATTAGTTGCTTGCTCTTCTGCACTTGAGAAAAATATTCTTAATCCAATGGATTCTGTCTTTTGTGAAAATGGAAAAATTCGTTTGATGAAAAACATTTTTGTAAAAGACGCAAAGCCTCACGGTTGGTTAAAATTTCACGAGGTTTTTTCAAAATCAAGCAACATCGGAACCATCAAAATTGCTGACAAACTTGGGAATGGCGAACTTTATCGTTTTGCAAGAGCTTACGGGTTTGGTTCTGAAACAAATATTGAACTAATTGGTGAAGTTGGTGGAATTTTAAAAAACCCGGTTGACTGGTCAGGAATTTCACGTCCTGAAATTTCTATCGGGCAGGAAGTTGCTGTAACAGCTTTGCAAATCACAAATGCTTACTGCACAATCGCAAACGGTGGAGAATTAATGCAACCAATGATAGTTAAAGCTATTCTTGACGACCAAATGAAAATTATTGAAACCAGAAAACCAAAAGTAATTCGTAGAGTTGTTGCAAAAGAAACTGCCGAAAAATTCAAACAATTCCTCGAAGGAACTACTCAAAAAGGTGGAACTGCCGAGCAAGCAGCAATTCCCGGACTTCGCATTGGCGGGAAAACAGGAACTGCTCAAAAAGTTTCTGCTAATGGTTACTCTCAAAAAAATTATGTTTCTTCTTTTATCGGAATGTTTCCACTCGAAAACCCTCAAATCGTTTGCCTTGTAATGATTGACAACATTAAAGAAGGTTATTACTGGGGAGGTTATTCGTCTGGTCCCGTTTTCAAAAAAATCACTGAAAGAATTATCCGTGTCTCAAGAGGAATTGATTACCAAATTGATAAATCCGTTGCAATGGCTGAAGTTAATCAAAAAAAAACTTTACCAAAAGTTACTGTTCCTGATTTGAAAAGGCTTGAAATTGACAATGCAAAAGCTGTTTTAGAGGAAATCGGGCTTGAAATTAAATTCCTTGGAAAAGGAACAACAGTTGTTAGCCAAGAACCAAAAGCAGGCGAAAAAATTGATAAACTTTCCTTTGTTCAGGTTACACTTGATAACTCAAAACCCGTTTCAGGTGATTTTAGAGAAACTCCTTTTGTAGTCGGGCTTTCCGTAAAAGAAGCAATTAACAGGCTTGCACTTGAACAAATTGATTTCAGAGTTGAAGGGAATGGAGTCGTAAAACAACAAAATCCTGAGGCAAACACAAAAGTAAGGGTGAATTCAGTTTGTAAACTAAGTTGCGAAGAACCAAAAACGGAAGAAGTAATCAGAGAAGAAATGACAAGTTTAAATTAATAAATCTCCTTGTTTCCTTAAAAAAACTCTGATAAAGTCGTTAGCTTCGTTGGAGTTTTTTTGTTTAAATCAACCCTTTTTCATTCATTTCCTGCAAAAATTTATTGAAAGGTTTTTCCTTGGAAATTCCTGCTCCAAAAAGTGCAAAATCATACTTTATCGGGTCGTTTGGAGAAAAAGTTTTTAGTTTGTTTGTGATTTCTACGGCTGTTTTCCAATCATCTTGTTTGCGGGAAGTTAGCTTTAACATTCTTGAAATCGTTGAAACGTGAGTGTCAAGCGGAATTATCAATTCACTTGCTGGAATTTCATTCCAAATTCCAAGGTCAACTTTATCCTTTCGCACAAGCCACCGTAAAAACATTTGAGTACGTTTGCAAGCACTTCCTTTACTTGTGTTTGGCAAAATAATTTTTGTGATTCGCTCAATTTCGCTAATGCTTTCAGGAAGTTTGCAGGCGTAAAATTCATTAATCCAGCTTTTTTGAGCCTCTTTTAAGTTTTCCGAGTTGTTAAAATGAAACAAAAATGAATTTTTTAAAGTTCCGTACTTTTCCAAAATTTGCTTTGTCCAAAAAAGTAAAACAACAATTGTTTTTCCCCTGACGTTTGAGTAGGCGAAGTGGTTAAAGTCTTTTAATTCCTCAAATGCTTGTTTTTCGTTCAGGTTTGCGATTTTTTCAAAAGGCGAACTGCCTAAAAACTGACAAATAATTTCAGCACTTACAAGGATTTTTGTTCGCCTTCCAATCGAAACCCAGGAAGTAACAAAAGCAATTGTTTCAATGTCATTTTGGTTTTTGTAGCGGTAAGGAAAAGAAATCGGGTCATTTGGAACAAAGGCAGGAACACAATATTTTTCATACAAAAAATCAAGGTATTCCTTCAAATAATTTTCATAAACCATTTTTTGCTTTCATTTTAGTCTTTTTATTGAAAACCTTTAGGGTTCTTTGTGGTTTAAGAATTTAGTTTTACTGATTAAAAACTTCCGCAAGTTCACCAACAATTTCGCAAAAAGTAGCAAAATTTGGAGCAAAAGTTTCATCTTTTTCCTTTGCTTGTTGTGTCAGGTCCCAAGCCTCAAGGTAACGATGTTTTGCAATGAGTTTTTCAATTTCTTCTTTTAATTTTTTCGCTTCGTCTGAAGGTGGAGGAGGGTTTTCTTTGTCCTGCTTCTGTTGGTTTTGCTGTTGTTTCTTTCGAATCGCAATTAAATTTTGTGCAAGTTCAAGGTTTTTGCGGGCATTTTCGTTGTGTGGATTGTTTTTGAGAACATTTTTGAAGTAGTTAAGGCTTTTTTCAAGTGATTCTGTGCTTTGAGTTGTATCCGAAATCCCTTGGTGAAGCAACGAGTTTCCGATGTTGTAAGTTGCTTTTTCAAGCAAGGTTGAATCAGTTGCAGCACGGGAAAATTCGTTCATTGCAGCTTCGTAATCACCATTTTTAAACTTTGCAGTTCCAAGATTAAAGTGTAAAATTCCCGATTCTTTATCGTCTTTGATTGCTTCCTGAAATTGTTTTTCGGCTTCTGTAAAATTACCTTTTTTGTAATGTTTAATTCCTTCGTCAACTTTCCCGCTTGTTGAAGCAAAGGCATTTTGAAAAGCTAAAACTAAAATTAAAATTAAAACCTTTTGCATTTTCTAAACTCCTGCAATTTTTTCATTTCTCAAAGTTACGATTTTTTTAATTACTTCTTCAACCAAAATATCAGGAGTTGAAGCTCCTGAAGTAATTCCAATGTTCAAAATCTCTTTTTCAGGAAGCCAGTTTTTTGTTTGGACAATTTTTCCGTCAAGCGTTTTGTGTTCAATCTGTTCTAAGCCAAAAATCCTTTCTTTGCTGTCAATGTGAAAAGATTTAATATTTTTTAGCTCGCCGATTTCTAAAAGATGAGAAGTGTTAGAACTGTTAAAACCGCCAATCACAATTATTAAATCAAGTTTTTCTTTGACAAGTTTTGTAACTGCGTCCTGCCTTTCCTGTGTTGCGTTACAAATTGTATCAAAGCTCAAAAAATGTTCGTTCAGGTTTTCTGCTCCGTATTTTTTCATCATCGCACGTTCAAACATTTTTGCAATTTCCAAAGATTCACTTGAAAGCATTGTTGTTTGGTTTGCAATCCCAACTTTTACAAGGTCAGTTTCAGGGGCAAAATTTTCCGAACTTGCTTTTGCAAATTTTTGTTTGAAATCTTCTGTTTTGCCATCGTTTAAAATAAAATCACAAACCCATTTTGCTTCTTCAATGTTCAATAAAATTAAATATTTTTTTGCCCGTGAACTTGTAGCAATTGATTCTTCGTGTTTAAATTTACCGTGGATTAACGCGGTAAAATCTGATTTTTCGTAAAATTTTACTCTGTTCCAAACAGCGCTGACCCAAGGGCAAGTCGTGTCAACAATTGGACAACCTTTGTTTTCAAGCAGGGAAATTTCAGATTTGCTTGCACCAAAAGCAGGTAAAATTACAACATCACCTTTTTGAACAACTGAAAAATTTTTGCTTCCGTCAGGCAAGGTTTCAATAAATTTTATCCCTTTTTCACGCAGGTTTTGGTTTACAAAAGGATTGTGAATAATTTCGTTTGTAATCCAGATTGTCTCCTTTTTCCAACGTTTTCGTGCTTCAAAAGCCATTGAAACAGCTTTGTCAACTCCCCAACAAAAACCAAATTCTTTTGCAAGGTGAATTATCGTGTTACCAACTTTGTGGGTTCCACCGTTTTGTTTGATTTTTTTTACGAGTTTGCTTTCGTAGTAGCTTTGGAATTCTTCCAAAATTTCCTCTTTGTAACCAATTCCACCACGAAAATAATTTTCTTTTTTCATTTTTCAGCTTTCGTTTCAGCGGGCATTTTAAAACCTTTTTTGATAAATTTCCTGCAGTGGCAAGACAGTCAGTTCGCCGTTTTGTTTTGCACGAATTCCGCGAATTGTTGCTTGAATGCCCGAAATTGTTGTAATCATTGGAACTTTAAAAAGGTAAGAAGTGTCAGCCATTAAATATTCATCCCGTCTTGAATCTTTTCCAAGCGGAGTGTTAAAAATCAAGTCAATTTCTTTGTTTCTCAAAAGGGTTAAAATTGTCGGTTCGGTTCCACTAATTTTATTGACTGTGTAAACCTTAATTCCATTTTGTTTTAAAATTTCAGCTGTTCCCTGTGTTGCAAAAATCTTAAATCCAAGTTCAAGAAAATCTCTTGCAACCGAAATTGTGCTTTTTTTGTCGTTATCGTTCACGCTGATAAAAACGTTTCCTTTAGACTTGATTTTGTAGTTTGCACCAAGCAAAGCCTTTGCAAAAGCATTTCCGAGTGAATCAGAAATTCCCATTACTTCTCCTGTAGATTTCATTTCCGGACCTAAGTATTTGTGGGCATTTGGGAATTTACTGAAAGGAAAAACAGGCTTTTTTACAAAAGTAAAACCTCCCGGATAATTTTGAGAAGGTAAGTTAAAATCGTTTAGTTTTCTTCCGACTGAAAGCAAGGCAGCAATTTGTGCAAGCGGAATATTGATTGCTTTTGAAACAAACGGAACAGTCCTTGAAGCTCGCGGATTGATTTCCAAAACGTAAACGACATTTTCTTTAACGGCAATTTGAATGTTCATTAAACCTTTGATTTGCAAGCCTTCTGCGGAAACTGTTGCAATGTGTTTGATTTCATTTAAAACATCAAGCGTAATCATGTAAGGTGGTAAAACACAGCACGAATCTCCCGAATGAATTCCTGCTTCTTCAATGTGTTGCATAATTCCTGCGATAAAAACATTTTCACCGTCAGCCAAAACATCAATGTCAAATTCAAAAGCATCTTCCAAAAACGAGTCCAACAAAATTGGATGCTCAACCGAAAATTCAGCATTTTTTTTCAGGTAATCGTCTAAACCTTCAAAATCGTAAACAATTTCCATTGCTCTTCCACCAAGAACGTACGAAGGACGAACAAGCAAAGGAAATCCAACTTGTGTTGCAATTTTGTGAAGTTCTTTTTGTGAAGAAGCAAAACCGCTCAAAGGACAACGTAATTTATATTTTTTCTGGAAAGCACCAAACTTTTCCCTGTTTTCTGCAACGTCAATACTTTCGCTACTTGTTCCAAGAACTCTCACACCGTTTTCTACAAGCTGGTGAATAATTTTTAAAGGAGTTTGTCCGCCAAACTGAACCAAAACACCTTCTGGTTTCTCAAGGTCGTGAATGTTCATCACGTCTTCAAAAGTTACGGGCTCAAAGTAAAGTTTGTCAGAAATATCAAAATCGGTTGACACAGTTTCAGGATTGCAGTTCACCATCAAAACTTCAAAACCTTCTTTTCGCAAAGAAAAAGCAGCCTGGACACAACAATAATCAAACTCAATTCCTTGTCCAATTCTGTTCGGTCCTCCACCTAAAATCATAACTTTTCGTTTGTTGGAAGGCTTTGTCTCGTTTTCTTCTTCGTAAGTTGAGTAAAGGTAATTTGTAAAAGATTCAAATTCTGCCGCACAGGTGTCAATAGTTTTGTAAGTTGGTAAAATGCCGTTTTCCCTGCGAAAATTACGGATTTCAAGCTCTGTTTTTCCTGAAAATCCTGCAAGCTGTTTGTCTGAAAAACCAAGTTGTTTAGCTTGTAAAATCGTTCCTTTCAGTTCTGAAAGGCTTTTAAAGTTAGTTTTCAGAAGTGTTTTTTCAAACTCAACAAGTTCTGAAAATTGATTCAAAAACCACTTGTCAATTTTTGCCTTCTGGTAAATTTCATCTAAAGAAACGCCTTTTTCAATTGCTGCTTTAATTTTCAAAAGTCCGTAAGCTGAGGGAGAGGAGATTTTTTTTAAAAGTTCAGCCGTTGAAAGTTCAGTTTCCTTTGATTCAAAACCTTTCAAACCAATTTCAAGTGAGCGAAACCCTTTTTGCAATGCTTCTTTGAAGGTTCTTCCTATGCTCATCACTTCACCAACAGATTTCATTTGGACTGAAAGGGTCGCATCAGCTCCCGGAAATTTTTCAAAATCCCAACGTGGAATTTTTACTGCAACGTAATCCAGGACAGGTTCAAAGGCAGCAAAAGTTGTTTTTGTGATGTCATTTTGGATTTCGTCAAGAGCCATTCCAACGGAAAGTTTTGCAGCAATTTTTGCAATCGGGAAACCAGTTGCTTTTGATGCGAGTGCAGAACTTCGCGAAACTCTTGGGTTCATTTCAATCACAACAATTTCATCATTTTCGGGATTGATTGCAAACTGAACGTTTGAGCCTCCTGTTTCAACGCCAATTTCCCGTAAAATTGCGATTGATGCGTCCCGCAGTTTTTGGTAAAGTTTATCTGAAAGCGTCAAAGCAGGAGCAACAGTAATTGAATCTCCTGTGTGAACTCCCATCGGGTCAATATTTTCAATTGAACAAACAATAATCACGTTGTCTTTCAGGTCCCGCACAACTTCAAGCTCAAATTCCTTCCAGCCGAAAAGGCTCTCCTCAATCAAAACTTCACCGATTGGACTTGCTGTAACTCCTTTTTCCACAAACATTTTGAACTCGTCAGGATTGTTCGCGATTCCTCCGCCAGTTCCGCCAAGCGTGAACGAAGGGCGAATAATTATTGGAAAACCAGTTTCTTTCACAAAGTTCAAACCACTTTCCACGTTTTTGATAAAAATGCCTTTTGGTGATTTTAAGCCAATTTTTGTCATCGCATTTTGGAAAAGCTCACGGTTTTCAGCTTTTGCGATTGATTTTGCGTTTACGCCGATGAGTTCGGTTTTGTACTTTGCCAAAATTCCGCTTTCGGAAAGTTCAAGAGCAACGTTCAAGGCAGTTTGTCCGCCAACTGTTGGAAGGATTGCGTCAGGTTTTTCTTTTGCAATAATTTTTTCAATGATTTCAGCGGTTACCGGCTCAATGTAAGTTGCGTCTGCGAATTCCGGGTCGGTCATAATTGTTGCCGGATTTGAGTTGACGAGAATGATTCTGTAGCCTTCTTCTTTCAAAGATTTACAGGCTTGAGTTCCCGAGTAATCAAATTCACACGCCTGACCAATCACGATTGGTCCTGCTCCGATGATTAAAATTGATTTGATGTCTTCACGTTTTGGCATTTTTTTTCGCTTAAATTTTTTGCCCAAAGTTACGAAAAAATTGTTGATTGTTAATGATTAATTGTTTGGAAACATAGTTTTCTGTGAGAGCCTGCTCCCTTGTTCAGCTTCTTGCTAAAAACAATTTAAGTTTTCAAAATCGTAAACTGCACGTTGGAAATCAAGCCTTTTGTAAAGTTTACAAGGTTAATTCCATCAGTTTTTGCGTTTTCAAGCGGATTTCCTAAAATGTCTGTTAGTTTGTAAACTTTCAGGTCAAGTGTTTTTTCTGTTGGTAAAAAGAAACGCAAAGTGTCTCCGGTTCTAAAAATAGTTTTTGTTTCCAAAGCGATTGTTGAGCTTTGCTGGTCAACAGTCAGCAAAGTTCCGTCAAAACTGTTTGCTTCGTGGTTAATGTTTAAACGACTTCGTTTGTCGGTTTCGTTTGCAAGGAAAAAACCACTTGTAAAAGGTCTTCTTGCAAGTTTTTTCAAATCTTCAAGGTCTTTTGGTTCAATTACAAATTTTTTTGCTTCAAAAAGTTTGGTGTACTTTGAGTAAAGTTGCAAAGATTTTGCGAGGTAATTTTCATTTTCACCACGACAATCAATCAGCAAAGCATCAATTTTTGCTTCGTAAATTTGTGGAAGCAGTTCAAGTAAACATTTATCCGACGAGTAAAACATAAAATTTCCGTGAACGTTGTCGTAAAAAGGGAAAAATTCGTTTGGTCTTGTTTTTTCACGAACAATTTTTTGCATAATTGGTTCTGCGGTTTCAGGATTTAGCTCAAGTTTTTGGTTTCTGAAAGCAACGAGTCCGGTCATCAAACGCCTTCCGGTGTACTGAATTAAAATTGGTCCCTGAACTTGCATTTCAATTTCTACGGAAACTTCATTTTTGATTCTTGCAATTTCAAAAAATGGAAGTTCGTTTGTGGCGACAATTTTTTTGCAGGCAAACTCACTAAGGTAAAACTTAAAAGATGAAACGTTGTTGTTTCCTGTTTCGGTTGCGAGTTCAATTTGGAATTGCGGGAAGTTTTTTCTCACAAAGAAAGCAACTCCAACGTCCTGAACGCGGACAGAAGCTACATTTTCCTCAAGTAAAGCCTCTAAAAGTGATTTTATTCCTGTAAAATGTTTGTTGTGAGCAATCAAATCAAGATTAAAGGTCAGTTTTGTTTGCGGGAAATTTTCTTTCGCAAACCAAATCGTTTTTCTCAAATCTCCAAAATCAGTTTTGAAAAAATCGTTTGTGAAAGACCGTAAAGAAAAGCGGCTGTCTTCAAGCAAAACCTGATTTGCACCGTTTTCCACTGCAATTTTCAGGCTTTGCGGGTTTGTTGCAAAAGTTACGAGTTCCATTTTTTTCCTTTTTTGTTGGCTTGAAAATAATTTTTTTTTCAACAATAAAAAACGGTTAAAATGGTTTTTTACTTTGAAAGCAGCAGGCAACAAATTATTAAGTTTTTTTGGGATTTTAGATTAAATTCGCTTGCAACTATTTTAAAAAATTATCCGTAGTTTTAGAAAAAAATTTATGAGGTGAAAAATGAACGCAGTAAAACAGCTTTGTCGCTCTACAAAAAACAAAGTAATTGGTGGAGTTTGTGGTGGACTTGGTGAATACTTTGAGATTGACCCGACAATCATCAGAATAATTTTTATTGTGTCAATGTTTGTTTTTGGAACCGGATTTTTAGCTTACTTTCTTGCACTGATAATTTTGCCAAAAGACTACGAAATTTCAGAGTGCGGGCAATACAAGACTTACGAAACTCAACAAGAAATTAGCAGAACCCAAAAACCTAAAAACTCTTCAATTGTAGCGGGACTTTTACTAATCGGTCTTGGAGTTGTTCTGTTGCTAAACTATTTTAACATTGAATTTTTTAACTACTTTAGCTTTATTGACTGGAAAATTTCGTTAGCCTTGTTTATTATTTTTTACGGTGCTTACCTGATTTACAATTCCACACAAACCACACAAAATGAAACTGAAAAAGAGATTTTTACCGAACCAAAAACAGACACTTTTGAGTACGAAGAAGAAAATGGAAAAAAAAGGCTTTACAGAGTTACGGGCAAAGATAAAATGTTTTTAGGAATTTGTGCAGGTTGTGCGGATTATTTCAAAATTGATGTTTCGATTTCAAGATTGGCTTGGGCATTTTTTATGTTAGGAAGCGGAGGAATTGGAATTATTGTTTACTTTGTTTTAGCTTTTACTCTTCCGGAAAGGAACTAAAATGCACGTTTACACACACACTTTTAAGGGTAAAAAAAAGGTTAGAAAATCACTTTCTTTTGGAATTTTGCTGATATTTATTGGAGTTGGCTGGCTTGTTGCGGAATTAAACCTTTTAGACCCTTTTAGCACAAAATTCATTTTTCTACCTTCTTTAGCAGGGCTTTTTTTGTTAGGTACCTCAATCATCCACAAGTCTGCTTTCAGGTTTTTTTTGTCATTAGTGCTTTTACTTTTTGCTTTTTTACAATCAGGAATTGAGATTAATTTTATTACAACTGATTTTGAAGATTTTATCGGTGATGTTTTAATTATTAGTTTCGGTTTGGCTTTTATTTTTTCTGCATTTTTTAAAAAAGAAAAATTCAATTCAATATTTTTTGGATTACTGATAATTATCTTTGGATTGTTAAACACAATGGAAACACTTGGTTACATTGAAACTGAAAATTTAGTTTTCTTACAAAAACTTTGGCCCTTAATTTTTGTTTTGATTGGAATAAAATTAATTTTTGCAAAGCCTGAGTTTTCTTTCAACCATAAATTTTCGCGAACAAACGACGAAACAAATCCTGACGTAAACTCTGAAAAAATTGAATATGAAATCGTTGTTGACACAGAAAAAACAAATAATCCACCTAAAATTCCACAACCGCCTGAACCACCAAAACATTCTGAAACGGAATAAAAATTGAAAGATTTAACTGAAAAAAAATTGAGTTCGCAAGTAGTTTTCACGGGCAAAATGCTTAGTGTAAAACGCGACACCGTAGAACTTCCAAATGGAAAAGACGCTTCGCGTGAGTTCATTTTACATCCCGGAGCTTCTGTAATGGTTCCACTTTTTCCGGATAACAAAATCATTTTGGTCAGGCAATTTCGCTATGCGGTTGGCAAAGAATTTTTAGAACTTCCTGCAGGCAAACTTGATTTTGGAGAAACACCGCTTGAAACTGCAAAACGTGAACTTGTTGAGGAAACAGGTTTTTACGGAGAAAATTTTGAACTAATCAGTGAGTTTTTCCCTTGCATCGGTTACGCAGACGAAAAAATGTTTCTTTACATTGTTACAAACCTAAAAAAATCCCAAAAAAACACTGACTCTGACGAGTTTCTTGAAAACGTAATTCTTGATTTTGATGAAGCAGTCAACTTAGTTTTGGAAGGAAAAATCAACGACACAAAAACGATGCTTAGCCTTCTTTTAGCAGAAAAATTCCTCAAAAAATAAACAAGCCTTTTTCTCCAAAGACTTTTTAAACTTACATTTAAGAACCAAAAAATTTAGTTTCTAAGTAAACACTTTGAAACGTGCTTTAAAAATGTTAATTTCTATTTTGAAATTTTAACTTCCTGACAAAAGTTTTTTTTCAAAAAAACCCTTTTAAAACTTTGGAAATAATTTAAATGAACATAAAAATTAAATATCAAGAAAAACTAAGATGCAACAAAAAATATGGAAGGTACTCAATGAGGACAATTCTAAGCCCATCTTAGACAAGATTTTACAAAACAGAGGAATTAGCGAACTTGAAAAAGAAAGTTATCTGAATCCAGATTTTAAGAAGCACCAGCATTCACCATTTTTGATGCAAAACATGGAAAAAGCTGTTAAAAGGATTGTTGAAGCTATCCAAAGCAAGCAACACATCCTTATTTTTGGTGATTACGATGCTGACGGAGTTACTGCAACTACGTTACTGTTTGATTTTTTCAAGGAGGCAGGAGCTGAAACTTCTTACCTTTTGCCACACAGAATGATTGATGGTTATGGAATTACTCCTGAAGGAGTGAGAAAAGCACAGGACAAAGGTGCTAATTTAATCATCACTGTTGACAATGGAATTAGTGCTTTTGACGCGGTTGTGGAAGCAAACTCGTTAGGAATTGATGTAATTATTACTGACCACCACAAGCAAAATGGCGATTTGCCACCTGCTTTTGCAGTAATTAATCCTAACCAAAAAACTTGCAAGTACCCTTTTAAGGGAATTTCAGGAGTTGGAGTTGCTTACAAATTAGCTCAGGCTGTCGGTTCTGAAATCTGGTTTCCCGAAAAATTAGAAAAATTTCTTCGTTGGAACCTTGATCTTGTCGCAATGGGAACTGTCGCAGACATTTCTCCAATGGTTGATGAAAACCGCGTTTTTGTCCATTTTGGGCTAAAGGTGATTTCTCAATCAAAACGTGAAGGTGTTCGTGCTTTACTAAAAATTACAGGTGAAATCTCTGAAAATGTTGACACGGCAACAATCGGCTTTAAACTGGGACCAAGACTGAACGCTGCAGGAAGGCTTGAAGCAGCGGACAGAGCATTGGAATTGCTTCTGACCAAAAGTCCGCAGGAAGCATTAAAAATTGCAAACGAACTAAATGAAATTAATTCCAAAAGACAAACTTTTACAACAAAAGGACTTGCTGCTGCTGAACTAAAAGTAAATCTTGAAGATAAAATGCTGATTGTTTGTTCGGAAGACTGGCATCCGGGAGTTATTGGTTTGATTGCAGGAAAATTAACTGAAAAATACAGCAAACCTTCGCTTGTTCTGACTTACAAAAAAGAAGAAAAAAAGTACGCAGGTTCAGGACGTTCAATTGAAAGTTTTGACATCACAAATGCTTTTTCGCAGTTTGAAAAACTTTTAATTAGCTACGGAGGACACAAGCAAGCGGCAGGACTTTCTGTTTCAAGAGAAAATCTTAAAGAGTTTAGAGTAAAACTTCTTGAGTTTGCAAACGAAACAATCACTTTAGAAGAATTGCAACCTGTTGTTTTTATTGATACTTTTATTGAACCAAAAGATGCAATTTTAGAAACTTTTGATAAGTTAAAGGAAATTGGTCCGTTTGGCGAAGGAAATTCATTCCCAATTTTTGGAATGAGGGATTTGTTAGTTATTAATGTTAGAAACGTTGGTTTAGAAAGCCAGCACATTAAAATTAGCTTGCGAAAAGATAACCGTTACTTTGATTGCATTGGTTTTGGTTTGGGTGGAAATTTTGAAAATTTACGTTACGGCTCGTTTGTTGACATTGCTTTTCACCTTGACGAAAATCGTTGGAACGGAAAAAATAACCTCCAACTAAGATTGGTTGACATAAAAATTAAAGAATAAAATTACATTAATTTGTGTTTTAAAATTTGTAGTGTGTGATTTACAAACATAAAAAACAGGTTTTTTCTTGCTAAGTTTACAAATCATTTTTTAAGGAGAACTAATAAGATGAACTTTATCTCAAAAAAATTTTCTGATTTAACAATTGTTGACTGGGTTCTTGTAAATGCTTTCAAGTTTGTTTTAGGTTTGCTTTTAGGAGCTTTGTTTGCTCCTTTTATCAAAAAAAACAAGCGTTGGCTGATTGGCATTTCTATGCTTTTTGCAACAAAACCTGCTTACGACTTCTTGATTAAAAGAATCAAGTCTGCAAAACAAAAAAAACCTAAAATCCTTGACGAAGAGGAGATGCTTTTTGTCTAAGCAAGAGATTTGGACAATTCTTGAACTCATAAATTCTTCCGAAAATTATCTGAAACCGAAAGGCGTTTCAAATGCAAGACGTGAAATTGAAGAAATGCTTTGCAGCATTTTAAAATGCTCAAGGCTTGAACTTTACCTGAAATTTGAAATGCCTCTGACTGAAAACGAGCTTGTAATTTTTAGAGAATTAATCAAAAGAAAAGCTAAAAGAGAACCCTTGCAGTACATTTTGGGTGAAACTGATTTTTTTAACGTGAAAATTAAAGTCAATCCTTCAGTTTTGATTCCAAGGCACGAAACAGAAATCCTTGTTGAAAAAGTGATTAAAAAAGCAAAACAAATTCAAAAAACTCAACTAAAAATACTTGATGTTGGAACAGGAAGCGGCTGCATTGCAATCGCTTTGGCGAAAGAACTTAAAAACGCTCAGGTTTTAGGAATTGATGTTTCTGAAAAAGCAATTTTCACCGCAAACGAAAATGCAAAACTTAATGAAGTTCAAAATGTTCGGTTTATTTTAAAAAATGCCTTGGAAACACCACAAAAAACAGGAATTTTCGATTTTATTGTTTCAAACCCTCCTTACGTTACAACTGACGATTGTGAAAAATTAATGCCGGAAGTCAGAGATTTTGAGCCAATTTTAGCTCTTGACGGCGGAGAAAAAGGTCTTGATTTTTACGAAGGTTTAACACCGGTTTGTAAGTTACTTTTGTTGGAAAATGGTTTCCTTTTCTACGAAGTTGGTTTCAAGCAGGCAAAAGATGTTGAAAAAATTCTTGAAAAAAATGGTTTTTCTGAAATCCAAATTTTCCCTGACTACAATAAAATTGAGCGAATTGTCTGCGGGAAAAAAGTAAGCAGTTTATTCAACTGAACTAAGTTGAAGTGATTTTTAAAAAGTGAGATAATTTTTATCAGAAGTTAATTATCTTTACAAAACCTTGCACCTATGGCGTAATTGGATAGCGCATCAGATTTCGGCTCTGAGGGTTGGGGGTTCGAATCCCTCTAGGTGTGTTTTTTCTAATCTGCTTGAATTTTCTTAACAAATTTTACTTTGAATTAGCTATTTTTTCAGTGTAAAAGAATTGTAACCTCACTGAAAAAAACAAAATTTTAAAGGTAAAAATGCAAACTCTAAACTTTGAAACTCTCTACCAAAATAATTTCTTCTTAGATTTTTTAGATAGAAAAACACAAACCCAAAAATTTTTTAATGCAAGTTTTAACTCAAAAGAAGATTTTCAAAAAACACTTCTCGCAAAAGAAAACGAAGAATTTTTGCGTGAAGAACTTGTCGCAGGACTTTTAGTTGAAAATAAAAATTTAAATGCTTCGCCAAAAACACTGCAAAACATTGAACTGCTGGCACAAAACAACACTTTTGCCGTTGTAACAGGTCAGCAAGCAGGGATTTTTTGTGGACCGCTTTACACTTTTTACAAAACACTGACTTCTGTAAAACTTTGCGAACAACTCAAAATCTGGTTTCCTGAAAAGAATTTTGTTCCGGTTTTTTGGATGGAAACAGAAGACCACGATTTTAATGAAGTTTCTAAAAACTACTTTCTGAACCAGCAAGGACAACTTTTTGAGGCAAACTACACGGAACAACCAAAGACAAAAATTCCCGTTGGAAATCTCATTTTTACACAAAAAATTGATGAACTGGCAGAAGAAATTTTTGCTAAACTTGGAACAACTGAGTTTTCCGAAGAACTGAAAAAAATAGTTTCGGAAAGCTACACAAAAGGCAATACTTTTGCTGAAAGTTTTGGCAGATTTTTGCACAAAACACTTGGAAAATTTGGAGTTATCACAATCAATCCACACAACTCTTTTTGGAAAGAAGTTGCCGGTGTTTTTTTTGAAACTGCGATTCAAAAGAATTTTGAAATCTCAAAAGCACTTTTTGAAACTGCGAAAGAACTTGAAAAAGAAGGCTACAAACCACAACTGAACTTGCCTTTTGAAAACGCAAACCTTTTTCTTTTGCTTGAAGGTGAAAGGCGAAAATTGGTTCGTGAAAAGGAG
>JADZEA010000082.1 GCA_020850775.1 bacterium | reverse complement strand
GCCTCCAAAACTCACGTAAGTTGTTGATTTGCTGTTCCTTTTCCTCTGTCGTAGAACGAATCAGTTCCCGCTGAACGTTTGCTTTCTCCTGCAAGTGCGAAGGCTTTTCAAAAGTGTTCACACCAATAATTGGAAATTTTCCGTTGTGTTTCAGGTCTTCGTAGTAAAGTGATTCCTCTTGAATTTTGCTTCGTTGGTACATTGTTTCCATTGCTCCAAGAACTCCGCCACGTTCTGAAATTCGTTCAAATTCAGCTAAAACCGCTTCTTCAACAAGGTCAGTTAGCTCTTCAATCACAAACGCTCCCTGCAAAGGGTTTTCATTTTTTGCAAGCCCAAGCTCGCGGTTGATGATTAACTGAATTGCCATCGCCCTGCGAACTGATTCTTCGGTCGGAGTTGTGATTGCTTCGTCGTAGGCGTTTGTGTGAAGCGAGTTGCAGTTGTCGTAGATTGCGTAAAGTGCCTGTAAAGTCGTTCTGATGTCGTTAAAATCAATTTCCTGTGCGTGCAAAGAACGTCCTGAAGTTTGAATGTGATACTTTAGTTTTTGGCTTCTTTCGTTTCCGTTGTACTTGTGTTTGATTGCTGTTGCCCAAATCCTTCTTGCAACTCTGCCAATCACCGAGTACTCAGGGTCAATCCCGTTACTGAAAAAAAACGAAAGGTTCGGCGCAAAATCATCAATTTTCATTCCGCGGCTCAGGTAGTACTCAACGTAAGTGAAACCGTTTGCAAGCGTGAAAGCAAGTTGCGAAATCGGGTTTGCTCCTGCTTCTGCGATGTGGTAACCTGAGATTGAAACAGAGTAGTAGTTTTTCACCTCTTTTTCAATAAAATATTCCTGAACGTCGCCCATTAATTTCAGTGCAAATTCAGTTGAAAAAATGCAGGTGTTTTGTGCCTGGTCTTCCTTCAAAATGTCTGCCTGAACAGTTCCGCGAACTACCGAAAGCGTGTAATTTTTAATCCTTTCGTACTCTTCACCTGAAACAAGCATTTCACCTGTAACTCCAAGAGTTCCAAGCCCGAAAGCACGTGAATTTTGTGGGTTTTCTCTGCCTTTGTAAGTTGGTTTTTGCAAACCAAGATTTTCAAAGTAATCGTTAATTTTTTGTTCTGTTTCCTCCCAGCGTCCTTCTTCACGGAGGTATTTTTCAATTTGCTGGTCAATTGCCGTGTTCAGGAAAAAACCCAAAATCATTGGTGCGGGACCGTTAATTGTCATTGAAACAGAAGTGTTTGAAGCACAAAGGTCAAATCCGCAGTAGAGTTTTTTCATGTCGTCAAGAGTACAAATTGAGACTCCTGAATTACCAACTTTTCCATAAATATCAGGTCTGTAATCCGGGTCTTCGCCGTAAAGTGTAACAGAATCAAAAGCCGTTGAAAGCCGAACCGCACTCTGCCCTTTTGAAACGTAGTGAAACCTTGCGTTTGTTCTTTCAGGAGTTCCTTCTCCTGCAAACATTCTTGTCGGGTCTTCACCTTCTCTTTTGAAAGGAAAAACACCGGCTGTAAAAGGAAAAACACCGGGAACGTTTTCAAGCAAAATCCAACGCAAAATGTCGCCCCAGTCTTTGTAAGTTGGGAGCGAAACTTTCGGGATTTTTAGTTGCGAAAGCGATTTTGTGAAAAGTTCCGTAACAATTTCATTGTTTCTGGCTTTTGTAACGAGTTTGTCTTGTTTGTAAAGTGCTTTAAAATCTTCCCAGTTTTCAAGTTTTTTCCTGAATTCCGGTCTGAGTTTGAGTTCAAAGTAATCAATAATTTTGTCAATTTCCGCAAGCGTGGAATCCGAAAAAGTTATTTTTCCAAAAGTAATTTCACTGATATTTTCATTCGCAGAAATTTCTAAAGACTGAATTTTTGAAGAGCCTAAACTACCATTTTCAAGAATTTCTTTCACACCGTAGAGTTGGTAAAGTTTTCTTGCGAACTCTGCCTGTTCCGAAACGAAGGCTTTGTAGTCAAGGTTGTTTTTGACAATTTCAGAAAGATACCTTGACCTTTCAGGTGAAATCACAAATTTTTTTTTCGCTTCTTCGGTTTGGAAACAGAGTTTTGTACTAAAACTGACAGCGGTTTTTTCCTCAATTTTTTCAAGTAGCCTGACGTAAAAATTATCGGTTTGTCTGTCGTTAAACTGGCTTGCAATCGTTCCGTAAACCGGAAGTTCTTCGTCTTTTGCCTCCCAAAGTTCTCTGCTTCTTTTGTACTGTTTGCGAACATCACGCAAAGCGTCAAGCGAACCTCGTTTGTCAAATTTATTTAAAACAACAATGTCTGCAAAATCAATCATATCAATTTTTTCAAGCTGAGTTGCCGCTCCGTAATCCGAAGTCATCACGTAAACGTAAACGTCTGAAATATCCACAATTTCGGAATCAGATTGCCCGATTCCTGAAGTTTCTACAATTATCAGGTCGTAGTTTGCAGATTTCAGCACTTTGATTGAGTCTGTAATCGCTTTAGAAATTGCAAAATTTGATTGTCTTGTTGCGAGAGAACGCATAAAAACGCGTGAGTTTGAGATTGCGTTCATTCGGATTCTGTCGCCAAGTAAGGCGCCGCCGGTTTTTCGTTTGCTTGGGTCAACGGAAATTATTGCAAGTTTTTTGTCTTCGGAATCATTGAGAAAGCGGCGAATAATTTCATCAACAAGTGAAGATTTTCCGGCACCGCCGGTTCCTGTAATTCCAAGCACGGGAATCGTTTTGTTTTTTGGGGAAATCAGGTCAAAAGTTGTTTCGTTTTTTCTAAGTTCACAAATTTCATTTTCAATGAAAGTGATTGCTTTTGCGATGTTTTGGGGTTTTGAGAAGTCAGTTTTTTTTGGGTCAAAGTTTTTTGTCGTTGAAAAATCACACTCACGAAGCATTAAATTAATCATTCCCTGCAAACCAAGTTCTTTTCCGTCTTCAGGCGAAAAGATTTTGCAAATTCCGTAGTCGTGAAGTTCTTTGATTTCTTCGCTGACGATTACACCTCCTCCTCCGCCAAAAATTTTAATGTGGGAAGCATTCTTTTCTTTCAGTAAATCAAGAATAAATTTAAAATATTCAATGTGTCCGCCCTGATAAGAAGAAACTGCAATGCCCTGAACATCCTCGCAAATCGCACAATCAACGATTTCAGAAACAGAACGGTTGTGTCCGAGATGGATAACTTCAACGCCGCTTGACTGCAGAATTCTTCGCATAATGTTGATTGAAGCGTCGTGTCCGTCAAAAAGTGAAGCCGCTGTAACAAAGCGGATTTTATTTTTAGCAACGTAAGGTTTTGTTTCCTGCATCCGAAAAACTCCTGATTTTTGCTCAAAATTTAGTCAAAAATTAGCTTGATTAAGAACGAAAAATTAAACAACAAAAAAAAAAGTTAAAACCAGCCGCCAGCCTTTCAGCGAACGTTTGCCCGCTGAGTTTCGGTAAAAATCTTGTTCACAGCTTTTACCACAAAAAAAACAAATCCAAAGTTTATTTTTTTTATTAAGTTACAAGGAAATTTCCAACAACTTTTGCAAGGAGGAAAAATGCAAACTTTTATCAAAATTACTCTTTTTAGCTTACTGATTTTTTCTAATGTTTTTGCTCAGGACCTGCCAAACTACCTGACAGAAGAAGAAAAAGCACTTTTACCGTTCATAAAATATTCCCCAACTTCAACTAACGGAACAAATCCTCCAATTTCTCCGGTACGGACAATGGCTGAATGGGAAGAACTGCAAGGTTTACAAATCACCTGGACTTCGCAAACTGCAATTCTCAGACAAATTGTGGATTACGCTCAGGAAGAAGTTGTGGTGTACATCGTTTGCAGCGATTCAAACACAGTCAAAGCAAACCTTACTGCCAACGGAATTCCTCTTACAAACATTGTTTACGTTCAAACTACTTTCAACTCAATCTGGTGCAGGGATTACGGACCCTGGAGCGTTTACAAAAATGAAGTTGACAGTCTTTACATCGTTGACTGGATTTACAACAGACCGACAAGACCTCTTGACGACGCAACTCCCGTAACTCTTGCAAACCTCCTGAACGTCCCGATTTTTCAGACGACAACCGCTCCGTACAATTTTATCGCAACAGGCGGAAATTTTATGGCTGATGGAAACGGAACTGCGTTTTCATCAAATTTAATAATTAATGAAAACCCGACACAAACGGTCGCTCAGATTGACACAATCGTCAGCAAGTTTATGGGAATCAGCCGCTACATCAAAATGTCAACTTTGCCTTACGACCAAATTCATCACATTGACATGCACATGAAATTACTTGACGAAGAAACTTTGCTTGTTGGCGAGTATCCGCAAGGTGTTTCTGACGGACCGCAAATCGAAGCAAACCTGCAGTACGTTCTGAATAATTTTCAAACCTGCTACGGAAGACCTTACAAAGTTGTCAGGATTCCAATGCCTCCACACAACGGACAGTATCCTTCAACAGGCGGAAATTACAGAACTTACACAAATTCCGTCTTTGTCAACAAAACCGTAATCGTCCCAACTTACGAACTTGCTTACGACACAACTGCAATCAGAATTTACCAACAGGCATTGCCAGGTTACAACATTGTTGGGATTAACTGCAACTCAATCATTCCTTCGCTTGGAGCAATTCACTGCATCACAAAAGAAATTGGCACAAGTGAACCAATTTTTATTTCTCACGCAAAACTTTCTGACCAGCAAAATGCAACTGCAAATCCTTACGAAGTCAAGGCTTACCTGAAAACACGAACCGGAATTGCCAACGCACAGGTTTTTTGGAGTACGGACACAACACAAGGCTTTAACATTTTACAAATGACACAAACTCCCGGCGATACTTTTGTTGCAAACATTCCAATCCAACAGTTCGGAACAAAAGTTCACTACTACATTTCTGCAACCTCAAACAGTGGAAAAACTATCACAAAACCACTCGTTGCACCAACCGGAAACTGGAACTTTAATGTTACAGGGCTTGCTCCGATTGTTGCTGTTTCCACTCCGAACGGAAACGAAAACTGGCAGGCTGAAACCTTGCAAAACATCACCTGGGTTTCCTACAACGTGAACAATGTTTTGCTTGAGTTTACAACCGACGGAACAAACTGGCAAACAATCGGAACTGCTCCTTCAATTCCAAATTCTTACAGTTGGTTCGTGCCAAACACTCCTTCAACAACCTGTAAAATCCGTGTTACAGACACAAACAACCCAAACCTGACTGACGAAAGCAACAACTTTTTCACGATTTCACCGCCACAACTTCCAAGCCTGACTTTGCTTTCACCAAACGGAAACGAAAAGTGGGAAGTTGGAACTTCACAGGAAATTACCTGGTTAAGTTCAAACGTTGGAAGCGTCTTGATTGAGTACACAACAAACGGAACAATCTGGCAAACGATTTCAACGGTTTCCGGCGAAAACTACACCTGGACAGTTCCAAACACAACTTCAATTACCTGCAAAGTTCGGATTTCTGACGCAAGCAATTTTTCAATTAAAGACGTCAGCGATGGAAACTTTACGATTTTCAAAAAAGTAATTGCCGTCGTTTCTCCAAACGGAGGCGAAAACTGGCAAAACAATTCAGTACGAACAATTTTATGGGCAAGCACTCACGTTGACACTGTGAAAATTGAGTTTACTCCTGACAACGAAGTAACCTGGTTTACGCTTGCCGAAAAAGTGAACGGTAATTCAGGGAACTTTAACTGGTCAATTTCCACAGTTCCCGCAAACCGTTGCAAAATAAAAATCAGCGACGCAACCAATCCCGCACTTTACGATTTAAGCAATAATTTTTTTACGATTTTTGAACCTTCCGTTACTTTGCTGACACCAAACGGAAACGAAAACTGGCAGGTTGGAACAGAACAACAAATTACCTGGGTAAACTCAAACGTGAATGCTGTAAAACTTGATTTTACAACCGACGGAACAAACTGGCAAACAATTGTAACCGTTCCTTCAACTCCTGAAAGCTACACCTGGACAGTTCCAAACACACCTTCAACGGCTTGCAAAGTAAAAATCAGCGACCTGAACAACTCAAACGTAACCGACCAAAGCGATGAAAATTTCAAAATTTCAACGAACCTGCCAACCAAAACGCTTACTTTGGTTTCACCTGTCGGAGAAGAATTTTGGGAAGCCGGAACTTTGCAAAACATTGTTTGGGAAAGCCAAAACGTTGACAGCGTAAGACTTGAGCTTTTTGTGGATGGTCAAAGTGTCCAAACCATCGCAGAAGTGCCTGCAAGCCAACAAATTTTTGTCTGGAGCGTTCCGGACAACCAATCAAGTGAATGTAAAATCAAAATTTCAGACACAAAAGACGCAACACTTTTTGATTTCAGCACGCTGACTTTTACCATTTTTAAACCAACGCTTTCCCTGACTTTTCCAAACGGAAACGAAATTTTGCGGGCAAACACACTTCAAACAATTTTATGGCAAAGCACCAACCTTCAAACTGTTTTAATTGAGCTTACAACTGATGGAACAAACTGGCAAACACTCACAACAGTTACTGTAAACATCGGAGTTTTTGCCTGGACTGTTCCCGAAATTTTTTCGGACAAGTGTAAGATTCGTGTCAGCAACCCAAACAATTTTTCTCTAAAAGACGAAAGCGAAGACTTTTTTACAGTCGTCAACCCAACAATCACGTTGGTTTCGCCGCTTGGAGAAGAGAAGTGGCGTTTTGGAACCGAGCAGCAAGTTTCTTTTACGAGCCAAGGTGTTCAAACTGTAAAAATTGAGTTTTCTGCCGACAACACAAACTGGAGTTTGATTGGTTCAGGTGAGGTTTCTTCCGGAAATTTTGTTTACGTGTGGAACGTGCCGACGATTTCTTCCAAAACCTGTAAAATCAAAGTCAGCGATGAGGATTTTCCTGAAATTTTTGATGAAAGCGGAAATTTTGAAATTATTCCGATTTACGTTTATCCGGGCGACGCAAACAACGACGGAACTGTAAATTTGGCTGACGTTCAAATTATCGAAACCTTTTTTAACACAACAGGGCAAGCACGGGCAGGAAATTTTACCTGGGAAGGACAAGGTTTGTGGCAAAACTGGGAAAATATTAATGCTTGTTTTGCTGATTGCGACGGAAACGGAAAAGTTGAAGCGAAAGACGTTGAAGCCGTGATTTTGAACTGGAACGCAACGCAGGAAAGTTCTGTCGTTCCAAACACGAACAAGGTAGAAACTTGCAACAAAATTTTGAGTTACCTTGAGGAAAATTCAGGCA
Organism: bacterium; assembly: GCA_020850775.1. Classification (GTDB taxonomy): domain Bacteria; phylum CLD3; class CLD3; order CLD3; family CLD3; genus JADZEA01. The sequence goes on along the minus strand of JADZEA010000082.1, from coordinate 2,545 downwards.
GTCCAATCAAAGCTGAACTTCAAAAATACGTTACGAATTTTATGGCTGGCACGCTTGGAGTTGTCTTTAATTACAAACTTAGCCAAAATTTCCCAAATCCTTTCAACCCGACAACAAAAATCAGTTTTACTTTGCCAACAGAGGAAAAAGTAACTGTAAAAATCTACAACCTTAACGGTCAGCTTGTAAGGAATTTGTTTTCAGGAAACGGAAAACTTGGTAAAAATTTTGTCGTTTGGAATGGAGCAGACGAGAACGGAAAACTTGTTGCAAGTGGAGTTTACCTCTACAAATTAGAAGCAAAATCTTTCAGTGAAGTCAGAAAAATGACGTTTTTAAAGTAGAGACTGAAGTTTGGAACACAAAATTTTTGCGGTGAGTCTTAAGCAAAGGAAAACCGGGTTTTCAGTTTTATTTTTTTAAGCTAAAAAGCTGTGTTTTAATTCTTAATTTTTAATTAAATTTTGCCTCTAAAACTTTGAGGTAAAAAATGACTTTTTTAAAAAGAACTCACACTTGTGGGGAGTTAAGGCTTTCTGAAAATGAAAAAACGGTTGTTCTTAATGGTTGGGTAAACAAAAGACGGGACCTTGGAGGTGTGATTTTTTTGGATTTACGGGACCGTTTTGGAATTACGCAAGTTGTGATTAATCCTGAAAATGTTAGTTCTGATTTTTACGAAAAAGCTAAAACGATTCGTTCTGAATTTGTAATTGCTGTTTGCGGGAAAGTCGGGAAACGTCCTGAAATTGGTAAAAACACTGAAATGCTTACCCGTGAAATTGAAGTTTACGCTGAACAGCTTGAAATTTTGAGTGTTGCAGAAGTTACGCCTTTTGAAATTTCCAACTGCGAAAACGTCAGCGAAGAACTAAAACTAAAGTACCGTTACCTTGAGCTACGAACTCAAAAACTCAAGGAAAATCTTGTTTTACGAAGTGAGTACTACTCAATTGTCAGAAATTATTTTAATTCTCTGAGCTTTGTGGAGGTAGAAACTCCGATTTTAATGAAGTCAACTCCTGAAGGTGCGAGGGATTTTTTAGTTCCGAGCAGAATCCATCACGGAAAATTTTACGCACTTCCGCAATCGCCGCAAACTTACAAACAACTTTTAATGATTGGTGGAATTGACAAATATTTTCAAATCGTAAAGTGTTTCAGAGACGAGGATTTACGGGCAGACAGACAGCCGGAATTTTCACAGGTTGACGTTGAAATGTCTTTTGTTGAAGAAATTGACCTTCAAAATCTTACTGAAGGTTTGATGAATGAACTTTTTAAGGTTTTTCGTAAAAAAGAACTGGAACTTCCACTCCAAAGGATAACTTACAAAGAAGCGATGAGGCGTTTTGGTTCGGATAAACCTGACCTGCGTTTTGGGATGGAACTTATTGAAATCACTCAGTTTGTTAAAAATTCTGATTTTGAAGTGTTTAAAAATGCTGAAACCGTAACAGGTTTTTGTGTCAAAGGTGGTGAAATTTTTTCACGAAAAAAACTTGACGAACTCACAGACTACGCAAAAAAATTCAAAGCTAAGGGTTTAGCTTACATTAAAATTGGCGAAGAAATCGTTTCTCCAATAAAAAAATATTTGAGTGAAGAAGTTTTGGAAAATATTTTAAGCTCTTTTGACGCACAAAAAGGCGATTTAATTTTACTTGTTGCAGACAAAGAAAGTGTTGCTCAAACTTGTTCAGGAGCTTTAAGGTTAAAAGTTGCCAAAGATTTGAACTTGATTGACGAGTCAAAAGACTCAATTTTTTGGGTTGTTGAGTTTCCGCTTTTAGAGTTTAGCGAAGAAGAAAACCGTTACGTCGCTTGCCACCATCCTTTCACGGCACCGCTTTCTGAAGATGTTTTTTTGATGGAAACAAGCCCTGAAAAAGTGCGTGCAAGAGCTTACGACCTTGTTTGGAACGGAAACGAGGTTGCAGGAGGAAGTATCAGAATTCACCAGAACGATGTTCAAAGAAAACTTTTTGATTTGATTGGCTTGACGGAAGAAGAGGCAAGGGAGAAGTTTGGTTTTTTCCTTGACGCTTTAAAGTTTGGAACTCCGCCACACGGAGGAATTGCTTTTGGTCTTGACAGGCAAGTTGCTTTGTTTTGTGGAGTTGAGCAAATCCGGGACGTGATTGCTTTTCCAAAAACTGTCAGTGCTTCTTCTTTGATGGATGGTTCACCTTCAACTGTTACAGAAGAACAACTTGGCTTGCTTGGGCTTGAACTAAAACAAAAGACAACTTAGCAACAGTTTGTGATTTAAAATGAAAAAATGCCAGATTTTAAAACCAGCTTCAGCCACAAGCATTTTTTTAGCAAAAAAGCATTCAGACCCGAAAAAATGTAAACTGCAATTAGACAACTTGCTCAATTGATTAGCACAAATGGAAATTAATTCTGTAACAGGAGCAGACACTCTGACACAAAATCAGTTTGAAGTTGCAGACGTTGACGGAAACGGAAAAGTAAACGTTCAGGACGCAAGTTTAATCATAAAAAAAACCAAAAATTTAATTAACGATTTTCCAATTCATTT
>JADZEA010000081.1 GCA_020850775.1 bacterium | reverse complement strand
GTGATTTTAGCGGGAATGTTTACACTTTTTGGTTTTATACTTTGGGATAGAAAAAGCGTAACAAAGCCACTCGCAAAAGACATTAAAGACGTTTCGGAAGAACTTTACCAGCTAAAATCGGCTCTGAGAGAATTCTCAAGACAAGAACCCAAGATTTTTGAAGCACTCAAAAAAACGGGCATTTTGTAAAATTAAGGTTTGTTTCTGTTGAATTTATGGTGAGTTTCAACAAGGTTTTGTTTAATCATTGAAACTAAGAACTTCAAAGTTTGAACTCAGCTATTTTTGGGAAGCAAAAGTCAGGAAAACACGTTCACTCCACGGGAAGTGGATTTTTTGCAAAACAAACTTTTAGTAAACTGGTTGCGAGGTATCAATTTCTGTAACCCAACGGTTAATTCCCCCAACAAGGTTTTTGACGGTTGGAAAGCCGGCTTGAGCTAAAAGCATAACGGCGTTTGCACTTCGCATTCCACTTCTGCAATGAATAATAATTTCTTTATTTTTAGGTAGTTCGGCGATTTTTGCTGGTAATTCAGTGAGTGGAATTTGGATTGAACAAGCAATTTTTGAAATTACAACTTCGTGAGGTTCACGAACATCAATCAGGCAAAAATCTTCTTTCTTATCAATTTTATTTGATAATTCCTGACAAGTTATTTCAAATTCTTCCGGCAATCTCATTTTTAATCCTTATTTTGTGGTTGTGGAAAAGATTTTAATTGCAAATCAATTACTGTAACGTTTTTCAGCATATTTAATGAGCTAAATTTTTCACGTGAATATTTAAAGTTTTTTTGTGCCTGGGAAAATTTTTTGTTAACCTTGCTTAATATCCCAATATTAAAGTGAATAACTGCGATAAACTCACTTAGTTCTAATTTATTGGCTATTTCAAGAGCTTCAAAATAAAGTTTTTCTGCTTTTTCATAGAAATTAATTTTAAAATAGCAACTTGCAAGGTTTGATTTTATTGCAATATTAATTTTTGATTCCTTTTTAGAGGGTAAAAATCTGTTAGAAATCAGTAAAAAATCCAAAGCGGTTTCAAAGTTTTTCAATCCGAGGTGGCAAAGCCCAAGGTTGAAAGTGCTGTAACTAATTCCATTTTTATCTTTTAGTTTTATGAAATTAAGATTTGCTTTGGCAAGTTTTTCGGTTGCCTGTAAATATTTTTGTTCTTTAAGCAGGGAAATTCCTTCCCAAATTTGCTCTAAAGCGTCGCAGTAATCAGGTCGCATCACTTGTGCTTTTTGTAAATATTTTTTTGCTGAAGAAAAACGTGCAAGACAAAGGTATCTTTCTGCAATTCTGCAATGAATTTCTGCAAGAGTTTCTCTTTTTTCGGGAAACCTGACAAGATTAATGGCATCAGCTTCACTTTTTAGAAGTTCAATCTCGTCGGTGTAGAGTTTCGAATTTTCTTCCTGAGTAAAGCCGTAATAATAAATTTTTCTCAATGCTAATGACATACGTTATTGTTTTTCAGTGGTTTATGTGTTGTGTAAGTTCAATGTTATTAATTTTTTTTAATCCTAAAATTTAATAATTTAATTTCAATTGTCAATTCATTTTTCACAGTAAATTTTTAGCTACCAATTTCTCATTTTTTTTCGCATATTTCAATGTATTATTTTGGGATTGGTTAATTTAAAATGAAAGTTTTGTACCTTCTTAGTGACGGTTATTCTCAAGAAAGGTTAGAAAGTATTTTTACTGATCTTTCAGGTGAAAAAGTTACTGTTATTTGTGAAAAATGGCAATACAAAGATGGAATTGAAAGAGTTAAAAACATATTAAAACAAAATTTTGATGTGATTTTGCTTCCAATGTCGCTACGAAATTACTCTTCTTTATTTTTCGCAAAAATAGTCCACGATGAATTTTTACCTGTAAAATTAATTGTCGTTAGTAATTCTCGTTACCTTCCTTCCGGTTTGTTTGACCAATGGTTAGTCCCAACCTGGTCTCCTCAGGATTTAGGTAAAGTTTTAAAAATGCCAAACGTTCCAAGGCTGCCTTACGAAGTGCTTGGGGAAAAAATCAAAGAAGTTTTTGAGACATCAAGCTATTTTAGTGGAATTGAAATTACTCCTGAGCTTGCTGAAACTTTAGGGATGAAACCAGATGAAAAAACTTTCTTTGAGAAGCTAATTCAAAATAAAATTTTTCGCTTTAGCCTGATTTTGCTTGCAATTCTACTGTTTTTGTTCTTGCTGCTTTTTTTTCTTCTGTGATTTTGAAAAAAAACTTCTTTTCTTTTTTTCTTTAGCTAAATTTCACTCTCAAAATTATTTTTGGGAAATGGTGGTTGACACTCTTTTTTAAAAGTATTAAATTTATAGGCTTATGAAATTAAATATTTCAACTATTGAAGATAATCAAAGTGTTGAATTAACTTTCAACGAAAACTTAGAACCTTTTGAAGAAGTTGGGTTAGAAAATAAAATTAATCTCAAAGCTAACCTGATTGTTTCTAAAAATTCTGATAAAGTATGGATAAAAGGTAACTTAGATGCAACAACAAAAACTTGTTGCCACGTTTGTGCAGAAGATTTTGACCTGAAACTTGAATCTGATTTTAAGCTGCTTCTAATGACAAACGAAAAAAATGCCGTGGATGACAGCGTTGATGTAAAAATAATTTCGGCAGATACAAAAGAAATTGATTTGAGTAAGGAAGTGCGTGACGAACTAATCACAAGTTTACCTTACGTTTTTAAATGCAACAGAAAAGATTGCAAAGTTTTACAAGTATCAGAAAAGAACAATGAAACTGATGCCCGTTGGGAAAAACTGAAAGGTTTGTTCCCTAAAAAAGAAAATTAACATTAATTAAACTTTAAGGAAATAAAATGCCTCCTCCAAAACGAAGACACTCTAACGCAAGAACCCGTAGCCGCAGAACTCATTGGAAAGCTACTTTGCCAGGAGTTACAAAATGCAACAATTGTAGTGAAGTGATACTTTCTCACGTTGTTTGCCCATCTTGTGGTTTTTATGGTGGAAAACAAATCGTTGCTAAAAATAGCTAAGAATTTGTTTAAAGCCAAAGTCTTAAAGGCTTTTCGCACTCAAAAATTTAGACCTGAAACAAAACTTTCAGGTCTTATTTTTTTAAGTAATTAAGTTAAACTAATTTTTGCAAACCAAATGAAAATCGCTTTAGATGTAATGGGAGGAGATTTTGCTCCTGAATCAATAATTGATGGTGGAATTCTGGCTATTAATGAAGATTCTGAGATTAAAGTTGTTCTTGTTGGCAGAGAAAATCTTATTAAACAATACCTTAACAAAAAAAAATTTCCTAAGGAAAGTATAGAAATTGTTAACGCAGACGAAGTAATTGAAATGGCTGAAGCACCTTCTAAAGCCGTAAAAACTAAAAAAAACTCTTCCATCTCCGTGATGAACGAACTTCACAAAAAAGGTGAAGTTGATGCTGTGATTTCAATGGGGAACACAGGAGCCTGCATGGCAATTTCACTTTTTACACTTGGAAGGATTAAAGGTGTCCTGAGACCAACTATCGGTGCTTTTATGCCTTGCCAAAAGGGAATGACTTTAATAATTGACGTTGGCGCCGTTACAGAGTGTAAACCTGAAAATCTTTACCAGTTTGCCGTGATGGGTTCAATCTACTACGAACTGATTATGGGAATAAAAAACCCAACTGTCGGACTTTTAAGCATTGGCGAAGAAGAGGAAAAAGGCACCGAACTCACAAAAGAAACTTTGCAACTTCTTAAAAAATCAAAATTAAATTTTATTGGTTACGTTGAGGGAAGGGACATTTTGAAGGGAGTTTCAAACATTGTTGTTTGCGATGGATTCGTCGGAAACATCGTCCTGAAATTTGCCGAAAGTGTAATGCCTTTTATTTCTCAAAAACTACGTGAAAAAATTGATACACCTTTAACCAAACTTGGTGGAATGTTAATTAGACCTGTTTTTCGTGAATTAAAAAGCGATTTAGACCCGGAAGAGTACGGCGGAGTTCCACTTTTAGGGCTAAACGGAATTTCAATCATCGGACACGGAAGCTCAACTTCAAAGTCAGTGAAAAACTCAATTTTTGTAGCTAAAAGAATGATTAATGCAAAACTAAATCTAAAAATTGCTGAAGCATTGGCAGAATAGGAAAATTATGTCTAAATTTAATGCAGTTATCACAAGTATCGGTCATTTTTTGCCTGAACAAACCCTGACAAATTTTGACTTTGAGAAATTTCTGGAAACTTCCAACGAGTGGATACTTGAACGAACAGGGATTTCCGAAAGAAGAATTATGGATAAACGCATAATTAACAAAACATTACCACTCAATGAAAGCCTTGGAGTTTCTTACATTGGAACGCAAGCTGCTAAAGAATGCCTTGAAAAACGAGGCATTTCTGCCGAAGAAATTGATTTGATAATTTTTTGCACTGTAACTCCGGACATGTTTTTTCCGGCGACGGCCTGTTTAGTTCAAAACAACATTGGCGCCAAAAATGCCTGGGGTTACGACCTTTCAGCTGGTTGTAGTGGCTTTCTTTACGGATTAATTGCGGGTTGTCAGTTTATCAAAAGCGGAATGCACAAAAAAGTCCTCGTTATCGGAGCGGATTTGATGACCTCAATCCTGAACTTTGAGGACAGAAACAATTGCATTCTTTTCGGAGACGGTGGAGGCTGTGTTTTGCTTGAGCCTACAGAAGAAAATTTTGGATTGTTGGATTTTAGCTGCAGAGTTGACGGAAGCGGCGGAGATTTTTTAAAAATGCCTGCCGGTGGCAGCAAAAATCCTCCTTCTCACGAAACTGTTGATAAAAAAATGCACTACGTTCACCAGGAAGGAAAAACTGTTTTCAAGTTTGCAGTTAGCAGAATGGCTGACGTTTCTGCTGAAATTATGGAAAAAAACAATCTGAAAGGCGAAGACGTTGACCTTTTTATTCCGCATCAGGCAAACATCAGAATCATCGACGCCTGTGTGAAAAGAATGGGAATTGATGCACAAAAAGTAATGATTAACATTCAAAAATACGGAAACACTACGGCAGGAACTTTACCGCTTGGAATGTACGACGCAATTAACGAAGGTCGTTTAAAAAAAGGTGACAACCTGATTTTATCCGTTTTTGGAACAGGTTTTACCTGGGGAAGTGCTTACCTGAAGTGGGGATTTTAAAAGACGACAGTCTGTAAAATTCCAAAATTAGTTCAAAAATTCAGTGAAAGCCTGACAAGTTTTGAGCGTGAGTTCCGCT
>JADZEA010000080.1 GCA_020850775.1 bacterium | reverse complement strand
GAAAGTAGCTTCTCCTAAAATTATTCCTCTGTCCAAATCTTGAATTGCTCCTGCAACAATCTCAGAAGCACTTGCACTTCCTTCGTCAACAAGGACAATTAAAGGTTTTTCAAGGTAAACAGGAGTATTTTTAGTAAAATATTTGCTTTTAACCTCATCTTTTTCATTTTGTGTGTAAACTACAAGTTCGTTTTGTGGTAAAAAATTACTCAAAACTTCAATCGCTTCATCTAAAAGTCCGCCGGGATTTCCCCGCAGGTCAAGGATTAAACCGTTTAGTTCATTTGTTTTCAGAGAAATGATTGCTTCTTTTACGTCATAGCCGGAATTTCTCGTGAATTTAGAAAGTTTAATGTAGCCAACACCTTCGCCAACAAACCCAAAGTAAGGGATGTTTTTGACTAAAATTTCTTCTGTTGTCAGCGTGTAGTCAAGTGGTTCTTCCTCGTCAAACCGCTTAATTTTTAAAATAACTTCTGAACCAACAGGTAAAAGCAGGTATTCCTGAATATCATTTGCGTTTTTATTTTTCAACGAATTACCATTGATTTCAATAATTTTGTCCCCGACAAGCAAGCCGGAACGTGAAGCAGGAGAGTTTTCCATTACCGTAAAAATCGTGATTTCTTCTTCTTCCATTCCAACCTGAATTCCAATTCCGCTGTACTTGTTAAATTTCAGGATGTCTAATTCTTTTGTGTTTCCCTTTTCAAAAAGCACGGTGTAAGGGTCAAGAGTTTTTAGCATTCCTTCAATTCCTGCTTTCAAAAACTGGTCAGGATTAATTTCATCGACGTAGCTTGAGGTTACTTTTTTATAAACTTCGTGGAAAGTTGTAAGGTTAGACTGGATTTCAAGGTACTTGTCCCGTTTTTTTTCTTTGGTTTCCGCAAAAACTAAGCTTAAACCAAAAAAGAAAATCATTAAAAAACTAATTTTTCTCATTTTTTACCTTCAAAATTTTAAAGATTTGCTAAGAATTTCACGAATCTCCTGTTGGATTTCGGGAATTTCGCGATTTCCATTGATAACGTAAAAATTTTCAAATTCATTCACTAAATTTCTGTAAGTTTCACTAACCCGCCTGAAAAAATCTAAACTTTCGCTTTCAATCCTGTCAAGTTTCCCTCTCGAAAAATTTTTCCTTTGAACGTAAGTTTCAAAATTTATGTCCACAAAAAAAGTAAAATCAGGCAAAAGGTTTGAAGTCGCAAAAAGGCATAAATTTTTCACTTCTTCTTTTGCAATTCCGCGTCCACCACCCTGGTAAGCAAGTGTTGAAAAAATGTAACGGTCAGCAATCACAACTTTTCCATTCTCAAGTGCAGGTAAGATTTTTTCGGTTACAAGTTGGGAACGACTCGCCTGGTAAAGTAAAAGCTCGGTTTTAGCCGTCATTTTTGAGTTTTTCAGGTCAAGTAAAATTTTCCTGATTTCTTCAGAAATATCTGTTCCGCCAGGTTCACGTGTTTTTAAAAGTTGGTAGCCATTTTCTGCCAAAAAATTGCTCAGAAGCCTTGATTGTGTGCTTTTTCCGGAATGGTCGATGCCTTCAAAAGCGATAAAAGTTCCTTTCAAAATTCCTCACTGTTTTAGTTCTGCAAAACAAATTAATTAATTTTTACCAAAAACCCCTAAAATTTCTTAACTTTTTAGAATGAAAAATTATGCAGGAAAACATTGGCTTGTGGATTTGACCACAAACGAGACGGATTTATTGAAAAATGCTGATTTGGTTCAAGGTAAAATTTTAGAATTAACGGGAACTTTTTCCCTGAAAATTTTGGACTACAGTTTTTATCAGTTTCAACCTGAAGGTGTTACAGGAATTTTGTTGCTTCAGGAATCACATTTTGCTTTTCACACTTGGCCCGAAAAAAACCTGATAACTTTTGATATTTTTTGCTGTCGGGAAAGTTTTGAATTTGAAATTTTTTTGGAGCAGTTAAAGACTTTTTTTAAAGTTAAAGATTGTAAAGTATTATTTTTTGAACGTGGAAATTTTGGAGGAAAATAATTTTGGATAACAAAGGTTGGGAAAAAGTCCAGTTGGCAAGGCATCCAAAAAGACCTTACACTTTGGATTACATTGAAAGAATTGTGAAAGATTTTAAGGAACTTCACGGAGACAGGTTTTTTGGCGATGACGAAGCGATAATTACAGGTTTTGGAAAGATTGGAAACGAAACTTTTGCGGTGATTGGGCAGCAAAAAGGTCGTTCTACAAAAGAAAACATCAGGCGAAACTTTGGAATGCCAAACCCGGAAGGTTATCGTAAAGCATTAAGAATTATGAAATTGGCAGCGAAGTTTAAAAAGCCGGTTCTGACTTTGATTGATACTCCGGGAGCTTTCCCGGGAATTGGAGCCGAAGAACGCGGACAAGCAGAAGCAATTGCTAAAAATTTATTTGAAATGGCTGTTTTGCCTGTTCCGATAATTTGTGTAATCATTGGCGAAGGTGCAAGCGGAGGAGCTTTGGGAATTGGAGTTGGAGACAGACTTTTGATGCTTGAAAATTCCTGGTTTTCCGTGATTTCACCCGAGTCTTGTTCAAGCATTTTGTGGCGAACCTGGGATAAAAAAGAAATCGCAGCAAAGGCATTAAAACTCACAGCTGAAGATTTGCTGGAGCAAAAAATCATTGACGAAATCGTAAAAGAACCAACGGACGGCGCACACGAAAATTATGACGAAATTGCTCGGACCGTAAAAGAAAGAGTGCTTGATAACTTGAAAGAACTCAAGAAGTTATCAACTGATAAACTGATTGAAAAGAGAATTGAAAAATACTCAAAAATCGGTTTCTACGAAGAGCAAACCTGATAAAGTAAAAGGTTTTTTTGTGATTAAAAGTCAAAGCAAAATTTGTGTCCGTTACGCTGAAACAGATAAAATGGGAATCGCTCACCACTCACACTACTTTGAGTGGTTTGAAGTTGCAAGAACCGAACTGCTCAGAAAAATTGGAATACCTTACTCAAAAGTAGAAGAACTTGGCGTTTCAATGCCACTTCTTGAAGCAGGTTGTAAATTTTTTAAACCATCTTTTTACGATAACGAACTAACAGTTGAAGCAAAAATTGACGAAATGCCAAAAGCTACAATTTTAATTAACTACTCAATTTTTCACGAAGAAAACTTGCTGACAACAGGCTTTACAAAACACGCTTTTGTAAACTCACAACTAAAACCATTGCGTTTGCCTTCTTTTTTGAAGGAAATTTTTGAAACTTACTTTCCAAAAAGAGAAGGTTAAAAAGTGAAAATTACTTTTTTAGGAACAGGAAATTCAACGGGAGTTCCGGTTCTTGCCTGTGATTGCAGGGTTTGCAAATCCGAAAACCCAAAAAACAAAAGGCTTCGTGCTTCAATTTTAATCACAACTGACAACGGAAAAAATATCGTGATTGATACTTCTACAGATTTTAGACAACAATGCCTGCAAAACAAAATCACAAACGTTGACGCAATTTTCTACACTCACGCTCACGCAGACCACATTTTAGGGCTTGATGAAATCCGTGCCTTTAACTTTGCCAGCAAAAAAGCAATCCCAATTTTTGGAAGCAAAGAAACACTTGAAGGAATTACAAAAACTTTTCACTACATCGCAGAACCAATCCAAAAAGGTGGTGGAATTCCACAAATTTTATTAAATTTTGTTGAAAGTGATTTTGAACTTTTCGGGCTGAATTTTCAGTTGATTCCTTTGAAACACGGTTTGATGGATGTTTTTGGTCTTAGAACCGGAGATTTTGCTTACGTAACGGATTTTAACAAAATTTCTGAAAACTCAAAAGCAAAACTCAAAAACCTGAAACTTTTGGTTCTCGGGATTTTACGTGAAAAAGCTCACGCAACACACATCGGTTTGCAGGAAGGTTTGGCTTTAGTTGAAGAGCTGAAACCTGAAAAAACACTTGTAACACACACCGCACACGCTTTTGATTACGATGAGTTTAACAATTCAACGCCAAAAAATTTTGAAATGGCTTTTGACGGCTTGCAAATTGAACTTTAATTTTGAGGGAAAAAATGAAACTTTTAATTTTAAACGGACCAAACCTGAACCTTCTCGGAGAAAGAGAACCGGAAATTTACGGAACTGATACTTTGATTGACATTAATTACTCACTTGAAGATACTTACCCGGAGATTGAATTTACTTTTTTACAATCAAATTCTGAAGGCGAACTCATAAACTGGATTCACCAGGCTGATTCTGAACAAAACGGAATTATTTTTAATCCGGCAGCTTACACACACACTTCTGTTGCTTTGAGAGACGCAATTTCCTCCGTAAAAATTCCTTGTGTGGAAGTTCACCTTTCAAACCTTTTCAAACGAACCGAACCTTTTCGCCAAATTTCGCTAACTGCCGGAGTTTGTAAAGGTGTTGTCAGCGGTTTTGGTAAATTTTCTTACCACTTGGCAGTTGAATATTTTTTAAGGGAAGTTGAAGAGTAAAAATGTTTGATTTTTTTGACCTTGAGAACCTTTTGCCAAAAATTGGTAAAAAAATCAAAGTGGAAGAAGCACAAAAAAACTTCGTTCCGAGTGAGATTTTTTTACCGGTTTTAAACAAGTTTGGAACGCCAAAACTGGAAGTTTGTGAAAATGAAACAGTTCTTAAAGGTCAAACTTTGATTTCTTACAAAAGTGGTTTCAGAGTTTGTGCAGGAATTAGCGGAAAAATTAGTCTTGCAAAAAATAAAATAAATCAGTTCGGCGAAAGGTACGAGGCAATTAAAATCACAAATGATTTTCAAAACACAGAAATAAATTTTGAACCTTTAAAGGATTTTTCGCTTGAAAATATTTGTGAAAGGCTTTTTTTGTGTGGAAACGTAGATTTTGAAAATGATTGTGTCCCGCTTGCTGAAAGGCTAAAAAACACAAAAATAAAAACTCTTGTTGTCAATGCAACGGCAACAGAACCTTACTTAAAAGTTAAGGAAATTTTGCTGAAAAATTACCTGAACGAAATTTTTTGTGCGAGCTTAAAACTTTACGAACTTTTTGAAGTTGAAAAACTGATTTTTGTGCTTGGAACTGAGGTCAGAAAGTTCAAAAAGGAGCTTTTAAAACTTTGTAAGGCGGAAAAAAACAAAAAAATCAAGGTCAAAATTTTTCGCAGTGCGTACTACCACAGCGATAAAGATTTTGTCGTAAAATCTGTTTGCAGCAAAAAGGAAATTAATTTTGCGAGAAGTGTTGACGTTGTTACGATTTGGAGTTTTTACGAAGCAATTTTTAAGGGAAAACCTTTTGTTGAACGTTTCGTAACGGTTTCGGGAACTGGAATTAATTTACCACAAGTTGTAAAAATTCCTTTGGGAAGCACAGTAAAAGAAATTACTGATTTTTGTGGCGGGATAAAAACAGAAGCAATCAAACTTGTTTTAGGCGGACCGATGACAGGAATTTCGCAGTACTCAACGGAAATTTCAATTTTTGCGGAAAATTCAGCGATTCTTTTGCTTACTGAGAAAGAAACTTTGTGGCGAAAAGCAGAACCTTGCATTTGGTGTGCTTTGTGTGTTGAAGTTTGTCCTGAAAATTTGTTACCTTCAAAACTTTCTGCTTTGATTGAAGCGAATGAATTTGACCTTGCAAAAGATTACGATTTAATGAAGTGTACGGAATGCGGAAATTGTGCTTACATTTGTCCTTCAAAAATTGACCTTGTGCATTACTTACACTTTGGAAAAGTAACAGCAAACAAAAATTAAGAGGTGTTTACAAAATGCAAATTTTTAGTTTAATTTTAATTTTATTCTTTTCAGCCTTTAGTTTTGGAGCAGATTTTTCAATCAGTTCAAAACTTGATTCTTATAGTGTTAGCGTTGGTGAGCAGTTTATTTTTGAAGTTGAACTTAGAATTAGTGGTTCAGCAGGTGGTGATTTACCAGTTCCAAACTTACCAAACCTGAACAGTTTCGCAGATTTAATTAGCCAGTCCGCACCAGAATCAAGCAATTTTAGTTGGATTAACGGAAAAACTGAAAGGTCAGTTACAAAACTTTACTCAATTGTTTACCTTGCAAAAAAGGAAGGTAAGTTCTCAATTCCATCAGTTTCAGTAAACTTTGACGGAAAAAATTACAGAACAGAACCGCTTGAAATTCAAGTTGTGAAAGGTGGAAACAATAAATTTGACTCAACAAGAAATCTTTTTGTAACGGCTGAAACCGATAAAAAGGAATACTTTGTAAACGAACAAATCACAGTTCGCTACAAAATTTACACGCTTGTAAACATCTCAAACATTGCAGGTTTTCAGGTTCCCGATTACACCGGAGTCATCACTGAAACTTTAAACCAGCCTTCAAGACTTGAGACAAAAAATGTAAATGTTGACGGTAAAAATTACATCACGGCAGAGCTTAGAACTGACGCACTTTTTCCAAACAAAGCAGGTGAACTTCACCTTGAATCAGTTCAGGTTACCTGCGACGTGGAAGTTCCAAAACCAAGAAGCCAAAGACGAAGCCTTTTTGACGACAGTTTTTTTGGAAATCCTTTTGGAAGTTCGCAAAGAAGAGTTGTTGCTTCCAATTCTCTAAGTTTGAAAATCAAGCCTTTGCCAAACGAAAACAAACCCGAAGATTTTACGGGAGCAGTCGGGAACTTCACTTTTTCGGCAAACCTTAGCGGAAACACGGCAAAAATCGGCGATGCTTTGAGCCTGAATTTGAAAGTTGAAGGAACGGGAAACATCAAAACCTTAGAAATTCCAAAAGCAAAAATCCCTTCCGGAGTTGAAGTTTACGAACCGGAGTTCAAAGATGATTTTAAAAAAAACGGGCAAAAAATTTACGGCTCAAAAACTGCAAACTACGTTCTTGTCCCACGAAAAAGTGGCGAAATTCTCATTCCTTCAATAAAATTTTCGTACTTTGACCCAAGTTCAGCAAAGTACGTAAAGAGTGAAACGGGAGATTTTAAAATTACAGTTAGCGGCGACGGGAACTCAGGAAATTTTTCTTCTGCTGCTCCAATCGGGAAGCAGGACGTCGTTTCACAAGGAAGCGACATCCGTTTTATTCGCAGTGAACTAAGCGTTTCAACGGCAAACGAAATTCCGTCAAACTTTTGGATTTTGAACGTTTTACCAATTTTATTGATTGGTTTGACTTACATTTTTATTCAGGTTCAAGCACGAAACGAAGCTAACAGAGGCAGAATTTTAGGTAAAAAAGCAGGTTCTATCGTTTTGAAAAAACTTAAAAAAGCTAAAAGCCTCGTTAACTCAGGCAAAAATGAGGAGTTTTACGTTGAGCTTGACAGAGCGATTTTGAGTTTTTTTGCACTGAAGTTTGGCATTTCAGAAGCAGGCGTTGTTTGGGAAGTTCTTAAGCAGAAACTTGAGCAAAAAAATGTGGAACAGGAATTAATTTTGAAGTTGGAAGAAATTTTAAACACTTGTAATTTTGCGAGGTTTGCTCCTGCGAGCAGTAACCACAGCAAAAAAGAAAACTTAATCAACTCAGCGATTGAAGTGATTACAAAAATGGAGAAAAAGATTTGAAACCTTTTAAATCAAACTTGATGGAAGCCTACAAACAGGAAAAATCTAAAGAAAATCAGCAAAACTTAAAACAAAAAATTATCAAGTCTGTTCTGAACGTAGTTTGGTTTTTTGTTGTTGTTTTAGCTGTTGTTTTTGCTTTGCAGTACCTGAAAGACACGAAAAAGCAGGATTTTTTCAAAGAACCTGAGAAGCCTTTAAGCCAGGTTCGTTCTGAAAACAAACCGCCGGAAATCAGTAATTTTCTTACTCAAAAAGAACCTGACGGAAAAATCAAAGTGCTTGGAGTTGTCAGTGACGACGCAGAAATCAGGAGCGTTCTTGTGAACCAGAAGCAGGCAAAAATAGTTGTTCGCGGTGGAATCACGAATTTTGAGGTTGAGCTTGCCAAAGTTCCAAAAGAGTTCCTTGTGATTGTTACCGACGATGAGGGAGAAGTAACTTCCAAAGTTTTCACGGAATAAATTTTAGTGTAAGCGATTGGTGTGAACTTGTTTGAATCACAGATTAAACAGTTAATCTGCAAAATCCGTGTTTCAAACAAAAATTTTTTTTCCTGTCAAAATCATCCGTTTTGAGTTTTCCTTGTCGTAAGCACTTTTATCAAAATCACCAAAAACTTCTAAAATTTTTAACCCCGCCTGACCGCAAAGATTTTCCATTTCTTCTAAACTGTAAAGCCTTACCGACTCCACAAACTCGTGAGTTTTCCCGTTTTCCGTTAGCAGCAAAGTTTTCACAATCCGATTGTTTTCTATTTTTCGCTTTTGAATAAGT
>JADZEA010000079.1 GCA_020850775.1 bacterium | reverse complement strand
TTTTGTAAACGTTTTGTTTCTTCTTGAGTTAGCTTAACTCTTTTTACTGTGAATTTAAGCATTAAAGGAGCTGTCAAAGATGTTACAATCGCAACTAAAATTATAATTGAAAACATTTCCTGGCTTAGAATTCCAAGTGAAAGCCCAATTGTTGCAATAATAATTTGCATTGCTCCGCGTGCATTCAATCCTGCCCCATAAGTTAGCGAAGTCCAGTGGTCTTTTTTACAAAAAAACCTTGCTCCAAGGTATGCACCAAGTATTTTTGAAAAAGTAGCAACCAAAATTGCTGCTAAAGAAATCAAAGCTAACCTCGGTTCTAAAAGACCCAAAATGTTTACTTTCAAACCAGCAACTGCAAAAAAAATCGGGACAAAAATACTCATTGAAATGCTTTGCAATTTTTCAATTACATTTTTGGGGAGCCTTTTCAGCTGACCAAATAAAATTCCAATGACAAACGCTCCGAGAACAGGCTCCAAGTGAATTGCTTGCGTAAAAGTTCCCCAAAGAAAAGTCATAACAACAATTAAAGTAAGCAAACGATCTACGCTCAAAACTTCATCCTGAACAAAATCAAGTGCCTTTTTAACAAGCCATTTTCCAATTGTAAAACTAAAAATTATAAAAACTAAAACGCTTCCGACTGATTTTAAAACTTCTGAAAAATCTAAAGTTTGATTGACTGTTAACGAAGCAATAATTGACAAAAAAATCCAGGCAATTGTGTCGTCAACAACTCCGGCAGCAACAATTGTCTGCCCAATCTCCCGTTTCATTAACTTTAGTTCAATCAATATTTTAGCAATTACCGGAATCGCTGAAACCGAAAGTGCTGTTGCAATAAAAATAGCGAAAATAAATTTTTTATCAGGAGAAACAAGTAAACTTTCAGGTAAAAAGTAAGCAAAGCAAAAACCACTGACAAAAGGCAAAATTAAACCACCAAAAGCAATGTAAATCGCTGTTTTTGCGTGTTTTTTGATTAGTTCAATTTCAGTTTCAAGTCCTGTTAGCAAAAGTAAAAACATCGCTCCAATCAAACTCATCAGTTCAAGCAAGTAACCTTGAACATTTGTTTGTGGGATAAACCACTCGTGAACAACCGGAAACCAGCCACTAAGCATTGAAGGACCAAGCAAAACTCCTGCGAAAAGTTCACCAAGAACTGCCGGTTGGTTTAGTCTTTGGGCAAGTTCACCAAGCGTTCGTGCCGCAAGTAAAAGAATTGCAATCCGAACAAGCAAAAGCAAAATGTCTTCGTGTGAAGCGGAAGTAAAAGTTGGCATTTTTCACCTAAAAATTTATTCCAATCAAACCAAAAAACGACATCGCCATCAAACCTAAAGTAATTAATTTTATTGGTGTTCCACGAAAAGCTTCAGGAACGTTGCAAAACATTAATCTTTCCGAAAGCCCTGCAAAAATGAGTTGAACAAGTGTAAAACCAAGACCTGCCGAAAAAGCATAAACTAAACTTTTCAAAAGGCTTTGTTGAAAAATGTAGCTTTCAAAAACACTGACAAGCATTAAAAGTAAACCAAGCACAAGGCAATTTGTAGAAACAAAGTAACGGAAAACTCCAATTTTTCTGTAAAGTCCCGGATAAAAAGACTGTAAAAATGTTTCACTCACTTCTGAAACCGAAACGACTAAAATCAGAAAAAACAATAAAAGAATAAGTTGAGCCTCAATTTTTCCAAGCCCTTTTGAGGAAATCAGGTTCAGTTCACCACCAAAAACAAACAAATTTGCAAAAGTCCAGGCAACAAAAGTCAGGAAAACAAGGTTTGCAGTCAAAACACAACCAGAAATCACAGCAGTTGGAATGTCTTTTGAGTTGTTGAGTTGCGGACAAATTCCCAAAGTTTTTGTAAGCACAAAATTTTGGACAAAAATCGTTGTAAAGCTAATTAAACCAATCTCCCGCCAATCCATAAAATTTCCTTTTTCAAACTGTGAGTTTCTAAGTTAAGTCTAAACTTAAAAAATAATTAAAACTATTGGTTTCATTTTTTTGCCAAAGCGAAAAACCTTCAAAAATTAAGGCTTTTTTTAGCTAATTTTTCAAGTTTAAAAGTTATCTTTACACTAAAAAATTTGGAGATAAAATTTTGGTTAATTTTTCCACAAACGAAGCTGTAATCATTGCAGCAGGTCAAGGTTCAAGGATTATTAAAGATTTTTTGCACACAACCCACAAGTGTTTGATTGATTTGGACGGTAAAAAATTGATTGAACACATTATTTTTTCACTTGCAAGTTTTGGGATTAGAAAAGTGAATCTTGTTACAGGTTTTGAATCCGAAATTTTACAAAAACAAGTTTCAAAACTTAACTTAAACATTGAGTTAAAATTCATTAAAAATGACAATTGGGAAGCAGGAAACGGAACTTCTGTTTTTGCTGCTTCGGGTTTCGTAAGAAGTGAGAACTTCATTTTAACGATGGCTGACCATTGGTTTTCACCTGATTTGATAAAAATTATCAACGACAAAAACTTAGGTTTTAAAAATATTTTAGCGGTTGACGAACTGATTGAAAACATCAACGACGTTGACGACGCAACAAAAGTAAAACTTGGCAGTAAAAGCGAAATTCTTGAAATTGGCAAGGATTTGGAGGTTTTTGATGCGATTGACTGCGGAGTTTTCAGGTTTTCACACGAGATTTTTGAAGCACTTGAGCAAGCAATTAACCAAAATGAGTTTTCACTTTCGGGTGGAGTGAAAAGATTAATCAAAAAACAAAAAATGCACTTTGTAGAAATTAACGGTTCTTTGTGGCAGGATGTTGACACAGTCAGTGATTTGCAAGTTGCTTTGGAAAAATACCAAAGCACCAAGTAATTTTTTTTAAGCAAGTTTTGTAATTTTCAGATAAAAGTAAAGATTTAAAGAAAAAGAGGAAAAGATGAAACGATTTAATAATTTGATTTTATTAGCTTTAATTGTTTTTAGCTTTGTTGGCTGCACAGCTTCAAGAAGTGTTAGCAGAATTGCAACTGATGAAGTCAGTGATTTGAGCGGAAGGTGGAACGACACAGATTCAAGGCTCGTTGCGGAACAAATGACCGAAGGTTTAACTTCCGGTGCGTGGCTTGATAATTTTTTGCAGGAAAACCAGGAAAAACCTGTTTTAGTGGTTGGAACAATCAGAAACCTGACTTCCGAACACATTCCAACGGAGATTTTTATCAAAGACATTGAGCGAGAATTAATCAATAATGGAAGCGTTACTTTTGTAGCAAACGACACAGAACGCGAAGAAGTGCGGGAAGAAAGATTAGACCAGCAACTTTCAGCAACAGAAGAAACAGCAAAACGGCTTGCAGCAGAAACAGGAGCAGATTTTATGCTTAAAGGTGCAATTTCAAGTTTGGTTGATGAAGTTGACGGCAAAGCTGCAAAATTTTACCAGGTTGATTTTGAACTAATCAATCTTGAGAACAATCAAAAAGTTTGGATTGACACAAAAAAAATTAAAAAATTTGTTAAACGAGCTAAAGCAAAATGGTAAAAATTCGGCAAACATTTGTTTTTTTAATCGTTAGTGTTTTTGCTGTTGCCTGTGCAAATCTTTCCACACAAAAAAAACACTTTGGTCAAATTGATAAAAATGTTGATGAAAGAAACTTTGTTGGAGCAATCCAAAACCTTGAAAAAGCAAAGGAAAAATACTACGACAAAAAAGATAAAGTTGTGTTTTGCCTTGATTTAGGAATGCTTTACCACTTGAACGGTGATTATGAAAAAAGCAATGAAGTTCTCACAAAAGCTGATTACTCGATTGAAGAACTTTACACAAAAAGTATTTCAAGAATTGGAAGTTCGTTTTTGCTCAACGACAACGTTCTTGATTACGAAGGCGAAGACTACGAAAATATTTACCTGACAGTTTTTAAGTCTTTGAACTACTTGAACCAAAAAAAAACTGAAGAAGCATTTGTAGAAATTCGCAGGATTAACGAAAAATTGGCACTTCTTGAAGACAAGTACAAAAAAATTGCTGATGAATTCAACAAACAAAAAGATGTAAAAAAGGAATTTCAAGCAAGCGAAAACAAGTTTCACAATTCGTGTTTAGCAAGGTTTGTTAGTTTGCTACTGAACAGAAACGCAAAAAAAACAGACGACGCAAGAATTGACCTTGAAAAAATTGACGAGGCTTGGATTTCACAAAGTCAACTTTACGATTTTGCAAAACCAGATTTCAGTAACTACCTGAAAAACAATGGAAAAGCTAAGGTAAACTTTCTTGGTTTTATTGGAAAAACTCCGGAAAAATTTGCGAAAAACCTGACGATTCACACGGAAAAAGACGTTGTGATAATTTATCAGTCTGATGGACAAGACTCACGCGAACTTGAAGCGATTCCCTGGTACGGCGTGATGAAAGGTTTGCACTTCAAATTTTCATTGCCTTACCTTGAACGAAAAGGAACACAAGTTGGTAAAGTTGAAGTTGAAATGGACAACAAAAAGATTTTGGAACTTGACTTGCTTGAAAACCTTGAAAATGTAGCAACCGAAACTTTTAGCCTGCGTGAACCACTGATTTACACAAAAACACTAACGCGAACAATCATAAAAGGAATCGCAGCCGAACTCGCAAACAGGCAACTTGATAAAAAGTTTAAAGATGGTGATTTTGGTTTCCTGACACGGCTCGCTACAAGTGCGATTGTTGACGCAAGCGAAAATGCTGACCTGAGAGTTTCAAGATACTTTCCCGCAAAAGCGCTTGTTGGCGAACTTGAAGTTGAAGAAGGAAAGCATTATTTTAGGATTAATTACTACTCAAAAACCGGAACTTTAATTTTTACAGACGAAATTGGAGAAAAAGAAATCAAAGCAAATCAACTGAACCTTTTTCAGTCAAACTATTTTAACTAAGGTCTAAATCTATGAAAAACATAACTTTATTTTTAGTGTCGTTAGTTTTAAGTTTAACTTCCTGCACTTCTGCACAAAAAACTAAACAAAGCGAAAACACACCTTTCTGGCTTGAAAACCCAAACAAAAAATTCCCGCAAAGTCTTTACCTGACTTCTGTTGGCGAAGGCGACACAAGGAAAGCAGCAGAACAAAACGCAGTTGCAAGCCTTTCAATGATTTTTGAGGCAACAATTAAAGCAGAAAACACAACTGAACAACGTTACAAGGAACTTTTTTCGGAGGAAAACTCGTCTTTTGAAAAGGAAACCAAAGTAAAACAAAACGTAAAAATTGGTTCAAGCCAAACGCTTTTTAACCTTCAGTTTGCTGAAAGCTACACGGATAAACTTGGCAAGACTTACGTTTTAGCTTACTTAAACCGGCTTGAAACAGCAGAAATTTATGAGGAAAAAATTTCTAAAAACTCAGAACAAATTATTTTTTACACAAAACAAGCAGAACAAACCGCCGACCCAATCAAAAAGTATGCTTTTTTGAATGCGGCTTCGGTTGTCAGCGAGGTTAACAAGGTTTTGGAAAGTCAACTTAAAATAATTTCACCTGATTTTCCGAGTTCTTACCAAAAAGGCTACAATGAAAATGAACTTTCACAAGCTACTTCGGAAGCGACCAAAAACATTGTTTTTAGTGTAAAACTTGAAGGCGAAGAAAAAGTTACTGAGCTTGTTAAAGAGTGGTTAAGCAATCAAGGTTTTGTTGTGGGTGAAAACTCAATTTTAAAAATTAACGGAAAAACAAATTTTGAGGAAATCGCAACTGAACGCACAGAAAAATTTGTTCGCTGGAGTTTGAACTTGAACGTTAGTAACTTAGAAGACAACACAATTGTGAGTTTTGCTGAAAGCGGCCGCGATGCTCACTTAACAGTAAGCGAAGCAAAAACAAGAGCTTTAAGAAGCATTAAGGAAAAAATTGAAAAGAATTTTGGTAAAAGTATGAACAATTACTTTGACAAACTTGTGAAGAAGTAAAATTTTCCTTTGCCATGAAAAAATTACTAAACAAAAACCAAACTTTATGATTACTTTAAACTTGATAATTTGAGAATGATTTAACAACAAAATAAAATTTAATTTTAGGAGTAAAAAAATGAAAAAACTTTCTTTTCTTTTAAGTTTGTTAGTGCTTGCAATTGCTCTTGTTGGTTGTGGCGGTGGAAAAAAAACTGTCAAACAACAAGTAAAAATCAGCGACATTCCAGAATGGTTTTTAGAAACACCTAAAGACCCAAATTACATCATTTCTGCTGCTTCCGGTTTTTCAAGAGACTTGCAAATGGCATTAAACACAGCAACTGAAGAAGCAAGAGTAAACATTGCCCGCGAATTAGAAACAAAAGTTTCAGGACTTTTTAAACGTTTCAGGGAAGAAGTTGGAACCGGAGACGATTCTGAATTTTTAAGTCAAACTACAGACGTTTCAAAATCGGTCGTTTCTACAACTCTGAACGGAACAAAAGTTCGCAAAAAAGAAGTTAAAAACGAAGGTGGTGGCTACAGAGTTTACGTTTTAATGGAAATGGCTTTAGGAGCTACCAATGAAGCACTTTTGAATAAAATCAAAGAGCAAAAAAATATGTACACTCGTTTTAGAGCTTCTCAGGGTTTTCAGGAACTTGAAAAAGATGTAAAAGAGTACGAAGAATTCAAAGCTAAAGGCGGCTACTAAACAACAGGCAAAACTTGTAAA
This sequence comes from bacterium, assembly GCA_020850775.1. Taxonomy (GTDB): domain Bacteria; phylum CLD3; class CLD3; order CLD3; family CLD3; genus JADZEA01. The sequence continues at coordinate 7,218 of JADZEA010000079.1, read as the reverse complement.
TTTTAAAAACCTTCAATGACTAAAAAACTTGAAGGTTTTTTTAGTTTTTCGTGTTTAATTAATTTTTAGTAAGAAAATATTGAAAATTTTTAATCTGATTTTTATCGTTTTACTTGGTTGCTCAATTCCTAAAAAGAATTTAAATGTTTCTCCTGAAATTTCTTTTGAAGATTACCCAACCTGGTTTTTAACTCCACCGAAAAACAACGAAGTTTTAGGTGTTGGCTACAGTGAAAAATATTTTTTTGAGTCTGGTTCGCAAAAAATTGCTCTTGAAAATGCAAAACAAAATTACTCGTTGTTTAGTGGAATTGAGATTTCAGGTGAAAGACTAACAGCAAACGCAAATTTTGAGTTCGGCTCTTACGATTACTACGAAGAAAAACCTTTGAATGATTTTTCAAATTCAAAAGTTTTTGTTGTCAGTTCTTTTGTTTTTCAAGACAGTTACTTTGCGTTGGTTGGAAAAAAAGAAAACATTGAAATTGACGAAACTTTTGAACGACTCTCCGAAAAAATGCCTTTGGAATTTATTGAACTCCCGGATTCAAAAGATTTAATTTACGCAGTTGGAAGCAGCCAAACAGAAAATTTTTCACGTGATTTTCCTGTCTGGCTTGAAGCAGAACGCAACGCAAGAATTAGCCTTGCAGAAAGAATTTGTGGAAAACTAAGCAACTTAACAAAAGTTGAAAACGGATTTTCAGAAAGTTTTACTTCAACAAAAGTTGAAAGTGTAACTCTGAGAAACATTGAAGTTGTAAAAAGATGGAAAGACTGTAAACAAAAAATTTATTATGTTTTGGTTAGAACTAAAAACTAAAGGAGAGAAAATTATGTTTAAACAATTTATTTTAGCTTTGGCTTTGTTTGTGGGAACTCTAAACGCACAAACAAAAACAAAACTTGAAGATGTTAAAAACCAATTTGAAGACCTTGAAGATTCAATGGTTGAACTGAACGACGGAATGCTGACTCTACGTTTCTTCAACGCTTTAAACGGACAAGAAATTGACAACGCAAAAGTTGAGATTTTAAATGAAATTTACACAACAGACTTTGAAGGAAAAATCAGCTTTCCTGTTCCCGAAGAAGACGGAACTTACGGATTTTCCTTCAAAAAAGATGGTTTTATCACCTCAAACTTCAAAATTGAAATTGACGGTGGAACGATTTTTTCCAACAACAGGTTTTCAATTTCTCCGCTTCTTGACCTTGAACACCTGAGAATTGTGCTTGACTGGGATAAAAATCCTGACGATTTGGATGCTCACTTTGTCAAAGAAAATGGCTACCACATTTCTTACAGAAGGAAAAAAACTTCCGCAGACGGAACAGCAAAACTTGACAGAGACGACCGTGACGGCTACGGACCTGAAACAATCACAATCAAAGAAATTGACAAAAATGCCAGCTATTCTTACTACGTTCACGATTACTCAAACAAAGAGAACTCAAACTCGCAAAAACTTTCGGATTCAAAAGCAAACGTAAAAGTTTACGGCAATGGAATGCTTTTGAACGTTTTTGAAGTTCCAAAACTACAAAAAGGGCTTGTTTGGGAAGTCTTTAAAATTGAAAACGGGAAAATCAGTGGAGTCAATCAAGTCTTTGAAAACGAAAACTAATGAAAATAACTTTATTTAAATTACTGTTAGTGTTTGTTTTAATTAACCTTGCCTGTGCTAAACAATTTTCAGTTTCAGATGACTCAACAAAAACTGAAATTAAACAAAAAAACGAAAAAGCACACGAAGAACTTGGCAGGCAAACTCTAAAACAACAGAACACTGACAACCAGCTTTCGCCACAAAATTTACAGCAAACCGATGAAAATATTGTAGTTGTTCAGACCGAAGGAGAAGCAAAAATTTACGCTGAAGACCTTGTTTCAGCAAAAGACCAGGCAATTACTGCAGCAAAAAAAGAAGCTGTTAGTCTCGTTCACGGAACAAAAATTGATTCCGAAATCAGGCTTGTTGACGCAGTTCTTGTTGACTACACAATCAAAAACACTGCAAACGGGCTTGTAAAATCTTACAAAATCCTTGAGGAAAAAGCTGGAAACGACGTTTTTACTGTTAAAATTGAATCTTCGGTTTACAAAAACACTGAAAAAATCAGCGATGAGTTCAGGCGAAATTTTACGGCAATTGTTGGAATTGGAATTATTCTTGATGGAAACGAACACAAAAACCTTGCAAAAGCAAACAGAGTTGAAAATTTATTAATTAAAGATTTGTTTGACGAGGGTTTTGAAATTCAGAAAAAAGAAATTTTGTTTGAAAAATCTGAACTCACGGAAAATGAAATTTTTTCTCTTCAGAATAAACAGGCAGGAAACGAAAAAATTGCTTTAAAACTTGGGAACGCAGGTTTTTCTAATCTTGTAATTTATGGAAAAGCAGTTGCCGACAAATCCGAAAGTTACGATGTTTCAACTTATCAAAACTTTGGTGGAAGTGAAGGAAAATTAATATTTTACAGAGCAACTTTAAACTTGACAATCCTTGAAGTTTCAACACAAAAAGTGATTGCAGAAATTAATGTTGGTGGAATTGAAGGTAAAAAATCAGCAAGCACAACCGAAGAAAAAGCTGCTTTTAAATCAATTGAAAAGTGTTACCAGGAGGCAAAGCCTCAAATCATTGAAAAATTAAGAGACTACAAAGGTGAAAAATCCAAACTCGTAACAATCAAAATCACAAACATTCCAACCTACGAGGACTACAAAGTTCTCAAAAAGGCTTTTGACTCAATTCGTTTCAAAAATTCAGAAATTGAAGAAAACGATTACTCAAACAAAGTCAGCGCTTTCACTTTTTACTACTCTGAAAACATTTCTTACATCGCGACAAAATTTGACAACTACGAAAACCTTTCGCTGACAGAAAAAACAAAAGACACAATCACTTTTAACTACTTAAAGCAGAGGTAAAAAATGATTTTAAAAAAACAAATTTTTATGTTCGTTTTAGTTCCGCTTGCAGTTTTTGGACAGGACGAAAATTTTGAGGATTTTCTTAAAAAACAAAGCCAGCAACAACAGGAATTTTCACAAAACGAAACACTTGAGCAGCAAAAAGCTGTTTTAGAATGGCAAAATTTTATGGACGAACAAGAGAAACAATGGGAAACTTACAAAACAAACACTCAAAAAATTTTCGGTGAATTTCAGGAATCAACTCCAAAAAACTGGGTTACTTACGACCTTGAAGAACGAAGTAAAACAGAAGTAAATTTTGAAAAAGGTGAAATTAAAGTTGAAGTTTTGCTTGAAAAAAATGAAAACGCACAGGAAAAATTATCTGAAGTCTCAAAAGAACTTTTGAAAACTTCTGACAAGGAAAGCTCAATTTTTTCCGAACAGTTGCCAATCAAAGAAGAAAAAACCGGTGAAAAAATTCAGTTTGAAAACAAAAGTTTGGATAAATTTTTGAGCAAAACAACAAAAGAGAACTCAAAAATTTCCAAACCATTCAAAAATTCAGAAGAAAAAGAAGTTGTAAAAGCTACTTTAACAATCAAACTTAATTCTGACCACATCTCAAAACGGGCAGAAAAATACTTGCCTTTTGTAGAAACTTACTCACAAAAATTTGGTGTGGAACCTGAACTTGTTTTAGCGATTATCCGCAACGAATCAGCTTTCAACCCTGTTGTAACTTCTGTTTGCAACGGAAAACCCTGTGCAACCGGATTAATGCAACTCGTTCCCTGGTCAGGTGGAAAAACAGCTTTCAATTCGCTTGGTTTTGAAGGTCAGCCAACAAGAGACTACCTGAAAGACCCTGAAAAAAATATTGAACTTGGAACGAAGTACCTTTCAATTTTGATGGAAATTTTCAAAGAAATTCAACACGAAACAAAAATTCGTTACCTGACAATTTGTTCTTACAACACCGGAACAGGAAACGTAGCCCGCGGACTTATCCGGCAAAACAACGTTTCGCTTGCGGTTGACTACTCCAAAAAAGTGAACGAAACGGAACTTTTTACAAAACTAACACAAGACTTGCCTTACGAAGAAACGCGAAACTACCTGAAAAAAGTTACCGCTTCCTACAAAACCTACAAAGAAAATTAGTTCTTACAAAAAACCACTACCCTGAATTTTCACTGTCGTTTTTTGAAGTTTTTAACTAACTTTCAAAACAAAAAACAAGGGAAATCAAAATGCCGAAAATCTTTTTGCTTGACGGAATGGCTATTTTTTACCGTTCTTACTTTGCTTTTATGAACCGCCCTTTGCGAAACTCAAAAGGCGAAAACACGGGTGCAGTTTACGGGTTTGTGATGAACCTGAAGAAAATTATTGAAGAAGAAAAACCTGATTTTATTGCAGTTGCGCTTGATTCCAAAGAAAAAACTTTCCGGCACGAAAGATTTGAACCTTACAAAGCAAATCGCCAGCAAATGCCTGAAGACCTTGTTTCACAACTTCCAAAACTAAATGACGTGATTGAGGCTTACGAAATTCCGATTTTTAAAACTCCAGGTTTTGAAGCCGATGACCTGATTGGAACCGTCGCAAAAAAAGCCGAACAACTTGGTTTTGAGGTTTTTATGGTTACTCCTGACAAAGATTACCTTCAACTCGTTACCGAAAACATTAAAATTTACAAGCCCGCGAAACTCAACGAAACACCTGAAATTATTACACTTGAAAAAGTTCCTGAAAAGTTTGGAGTTGGTCCGGAAAAAATCACTGACATTTTAGCTTTGATGGGAGATGCTTCGGATAATGTTCCGGGAGTGAAAGGAATTGGCGAAAAAACTGCAATGAAACTCGTCGCAGATTTTGGAACACTTGAGGAAATTTACCAAAACCTCTACAAAATCCCGGGAAAAGTCAGCCAAAAACTTGAAATGGACAAGGAAATGGCTTTCCTTTCTAAAGAACTCGTAACAATCAAAACTGATTGCGAAGTTGATTTTAACCTGCAAAACCTTAAACTTTCAAAACCAAACTACCCAAAACTAAATAAAATTTTTGCGGAACTTGAGTTCAGGTCTTTCCTCACAAAAGAAGAAATTTTTGAACCGGAAGCACCAAAAACTGAACCCCAAAAAGTCAGTTACAACTTAGTTTCAACGCTTGACGAAGTTAGAAAACTTGCTGAAGTTTTGGCAAAAAATGAGTTCGCTTTTGATTCTGAAACAACCTCACTTTCTCCCGAAGAAGCTGAAATTGTTGGCTTGTCTTTTTCAATCAAAGAAGGTGAAGCCTTTTACGTTCCGATGGTTCTGGAAGGAAAAGAAGAAACCGAAAACACCGAAAACCAAACTTCCCTCTTCGCAGCACCAAAACACAAAACTTACACAAAAGAAATTTTAGAGCTGCTAAAACCCGTTTTTGAAAACGAAAAAATTAAAAAATTTGGTCAAAACTCAAAGTACGATTGCAGGATTTTGCGAAACAACGGAGTTACCGTAAGAGGACTTTCCTTTGACACGATGGTTGCAAACTACGTTTTACCTTACGCAGAATCACGTGGAAATTCACTTGACGAAATGAGTTTGACTTACTTTAACTACGTAAAAGTTCCGACTTCCGAACTGATTGGAACAGGTAAAAAAATGATTACAATGGATAAAGTTCCCGTTGAAAAAATCACTTTTTACGCTTGTGAAGACGCCGATTTTACGTTTAGGCTGAAGAATTTTTTAGCTCCGAAACTTGCACAGCAAAGCGTGGCGGAACTGTTTGAAAAAATTGAGCTTCCGATGGTTGAAGTGCTTACGGAAATGGAAACAAACGGCGTTTTTATTGACACTTATTTTTTTTCAGAAATGAGCATTGAACTTGATTCGCAACTTGTAAAAATACGTGAAGAAGTTTATGAAATTGCAGGTGAAAAGTTTAACATTAATTCTCCGCAACAACTCGGAACAATCCTTTTTAACAAACTTGGTTTGCAAAGCCTGAAAACCACAAAAACAGGTTTTTCAACCGACGTTTCAGTCCTTGAGGAACTTGCAAAAGAACATCCTTTGCCCGAAAAACTGCTTGAGTTTCGCACACTTTCAAAGCTAAAATCAACTTACGTGGACGCTTTTCCGACGATGATTTCACCAAAAACGAAACGAATTCACGGAAATTTTAACCAGACAATCGCTTCAACAGGCAGGCTTTCCTCAACAGACCCAAACTTGCAAAACATTCCAAACAGAAGTGAAGTTGGCAGGAAAATCAGGATGGGATTTGTTCCGCAAAATGAAAATTCCATGATTTTGTCAGCCGATTACTCACAAATTGAGCTAAGAATTATGGCTCACATTTCAGGCGATAAAAATTTGCAGAAAGCTTTTGTTGAAGGTCTTGACGTTCACAGAGCAACTGCCGGACTTGTTTTTGAAAAAACTTACGAAGAAGTTACAAACGATGAACGGTACAGAGCAAAAGCTGTAAACTTCGGAATTATTTATGGCGAAAGTGGTTTTTCTCTAAGCAAAAGGCTTGGAATTTCACCAAAAGAAGGTAACAAATTCATTAACGACTACTTTAAAAAATACTCCGGAGTTTTTGATTACCTTGAAAAAACGAAACAGAAAGCACGTGAAGAAGGTTTTGTTGAGACGCTTTGTGGAAGAAAACGAGTTTACAGCGACGTAAAATCACAAAACAAAACAATTCGCGAAGCAGCAGAACGAGCAGCGATTAATTTCCCGATTCAGGGAACAGCGGCAGACCTTGTTAAACTTGCGATGATTAACATTCATAAAATTTTACTCACAAAAAAATACCAAACCAAAATGATTTTACAGGTTCACGATGAGTTGGTTTTTGAAGTTCCAAACTCTGAACTTGACGAAATCAAATCAATCGTTACTCAGGAAATGGAAAATGCTTTGCCTTTACAAATTCCTGTAAAAGTTGAAGTTGGAATTGGTAAAAACTGGTTGGAAGCTCACTAAAATTTTTACAAAAAAAACCTTCAGGATTTTCATTCTGAAGGTTTTAAATAAAATTTGGTTAGTCTCGTTTCTTTAATTTTTTACTGCGTAATTTTTTTACTGCGTAATTTTTTACTGCGTAATTTTTTTACTTTGCCAGAACCATTTTCCGTGTTTTACTCAAGCCGTCAAGTTCAAACTTGTAAAAATAAATCCCTGTTGAAACTGACTTTCCGTTAAAATCTTTCCCGTTCCATTCAAAAGTGTAGTCTTTTCCGGCGACAAATTTTTGTGAAGCAAGCGTTTGAATTTTTTGACCTA
>JADZEA010000078.1 GCA_020850775.1 bacterium | reverse complement strand
TTGAAAAAACAAATGGAAACGTAACTCATTCATCAGAGATTGCGAAAACTGACCGAAGCAGTTTCCAAAGAATAATGCGGAAACACGGGATAAAATCGCGCAGTTTTAAGGAAGAAGAGTAATTTTTTTCAATTAAAAGAATAATGAAAAGCTATGGAATTACAATTAGAGAGTTTAAAATATCAGGACTTTGCCGTTCAATCGGTGGTGAAAGTATTTGACGGAACAGAAAAAAACACTTTTGACAATGCTTGTTTTGAAGGCATCCGCTCAAATGCTTGCAAACTGACAGCAGAGCAAATCAAAGAAAACATCAAAGGCATTTTGACCGAAAACGGAATTGACGAAGAAACCGCAAAACCTTCAGCAGACAGAGACCTTTGCATTGAAATGGAAACGGGAACTGGAAAGACACTCGTTTACGTCAAAACCATTTATGAACTTTACAAGCATTACGGATTTACCAAGTTTATTATTTTAGTTCCTTCCGTTGCAATCCGACAAGGTGTTTTGAGTGCCTTTAGAATTTTTGACAAACAACTTGAAAATATTTATGGCTTCACTCCCAAAGCGTTTGAGTATGACAGTAAGCGACTGAATAAAGTAACCAACTTTATTGAAGAACAGCACCCACAAGTAATGGTAATGACACTTGCTTCGTTCAATTCGGAAGACAAAATTTTAAATCAGGCACAGCGGGAAGATTTGTTTGCAAACATTCCTTTCATTGACGCAATCGGAAAAACAAATCCGATTGTCATAATGGACGAGCCACAGGAAGGAATGGACACGGATAATTCAATTAAACAAATCGCCAAACTCAATCCATTATTCAAGTTTCGTTATTCGGCTACACACAAAGTTTTGAAAAACTTGGTTTACCGTTTAACGCCTTACGACAGTTACAAACAAGATTTGGTAAAGAAAATTGAAGTTTTGACAGTAACCGAGAAAAATGATGAAGCAACGATAAAAATTGAACTCACCGAAACGCAAAACGGAAAAGGCGACCCAAAAGCCAAACTGAAAGCGTGGAAAATGAAAAACGGCAAATTTGTGTTTGAAGAAACCAACTGGCTTAAGGTTGGCGACAACTTAGGTGAGAAAGCAAACAATCCAAGTTACCTGAATTACAAAATTACCCGAATCAATAAAAGTTTAAAAACCGGAAAATGGTCGGTTGAATTTTCAAATGGTGTAATCTTAGAAGAAAAACAAGTTGCAGGAAACATTCAAAGCATTTGGGCTTTACAATTAGAGTGGCTTATCCGCAGACATTTTCAGAAAACACAAAAAATGGCAGAGCAAGGCATCAAATGCCTTTCTCTTATTTTCATTGACAAAGTAGCTAACTACATTGGCGAAAAGCCAATCATTAAAGACCTTTTCATTGAAAAATACAAATCGGTTTTTGCTGAAATGAACGAAGAAAAACAGCCAACAGACGAACAAATTAACCAAATTCAAGGATATTATTTTGCTCAAAAAGCAAACGGTGACTTTGCCGATAATGAAGGTGGACAAAAAGAACAAAAGAAAATCTACGAACTCATTTTAAAAGGCAAAGAAGAGCTTTTAACCATTACAAACCCTGTTCAGTTTATTTTCTCTCACTCTGCTTTGGGTGTTGGTTGGGACAATCCGAATGTTTTCAATATCGCAACACTCAACACAGCTTATTCAGAAATTCGCAAACGTCAGGAAATCGGCAGAGGTTTGAGAATCTGTGTAAATCAAGACGGACACAGAATTTATGATGGTTTGAATGTAGAAGAGACAGAACGCCTCAATCAATTAACTGTAATTCCCAACGAAACTTACGAAACCTTTGTAACGCAGTATCAGGAGGAAATCAAAGAAATTTACGGAACTGCCAAAGCAGGTGCAGGACTTACGCATACGCACAAAGGAGAACCACAAAACGAAGTTCATTTTAAACGCAACCAAAATGAAACGGTTGGCGCAGCTTTCAATCGCTTTTGGAAATCTTTAGCCAAAAAAACGGATTATCTCATTTCATTCAGAGAAGAAAATCTCATTGAAAAATCAACAGCAGGAATCAACAAAATAAATATTGCCGATTACGTTGCAGAAGTAAGTAGCCGTTCCATTGGAGAAATCACGGAGGAAGGAATAAAAGATGATTTTGGAGGAACAGAAACTTACGATTTGAAAGCCTGTTTCACGCCTTTGGATTTGGTGGAAGAATTAAGCGAGAACACAGGGTTAAGTTACCCGACACTTTTCAAAATTGTGGAAGGAATTACCAATCACGAGCATTTTGTAAAAAATCCACCGCAATTTATTCATCAGGCAGCAAGCATAATTCGCAACATTGAATTGGACGAAATGATTAGAGGGCTTGACTACCATTTGACCGGAGAAGAATTTCCGTTTTCATTTGATGATTTTGTGAGAAATATTTCGCCACAGGCTTGTGTGGACACACCAAAGCGAGGCGTGTTTAATAAAATGCTTGTGGATAGCGATGTAGAAAGAACTTTCGCAAAAACAGCCGACTTTGATGATGAAATAATTTGTTTCCTCAAACTTCCGGGCTATTACAAAATAAAAACACCAATTGGCGAATATGAACCCGACTTTGGTTTAGTGATGAAACGTAAGAGCCTGAAAAATGGAAGTGAAAGCGAATTTTATTTTGTAATTGAAACCAAAGGAACAAATGACTTGAACGACAAAAAAGCATTGACCGGAAGCGAAGTTTACCGCATAAAATGTGCAATGAAACACTTTGCAGCCCTTGGCGTGGAAGTGCATTACAAAGCACCGGTAAAAGAATACAGCTACTTTAAAACAGAAGCTACCAAAACCATTAATTCAATAATTGAACAAGGATAAAAAATGGAAAACATTAATGATTATTTGCCACTCTCCAACGACTGGAACAAAGAACGTTTGGAAACTTTGAAAAAAATGTTTCCTGACCTTTTTACGGGCGAAGGAAAGTTGAACATTAATGAACTGAAAAAAATTGTTGACCCCGAAAGCGTTAGTGAAACGGAACGCTACGAGTTTCGTTGGTTCGGGAAAAGTGCAGCAAAACGCAAAGCATTTTCGCCAAGCAATGCCACATTGATTTTTGACGAGAGAAGAAGCGTAAACCCAAGCGAAACGGACAATCTGATTATTGAAGGCGAAAATTTGGAAGTGCTGAAACTGTTAAGCAACGCATACAGAGAAAAAGTAAAGTGCATTTACATTGACCCGCCTTACAACACAGGAAAGGACTTCGTGTATTCAGATAATTATTCGCAGGACAAAAAAGATTACTGGGAAGATGCAGGAGTTCTTGAAGAAGGATTAAAAATTGACACCAATACCGAAACAGACGGAAGATACCACAGCAACTGGCTAAATATGATGTACAGCCGTTTGCTAATTGCAAGACAACTTTTGCGTGAGGATGGTGTGATTTTTATTTCGATAGATGATAATGAAGTTCACCATCTAAGAAAGTTGTGTGATGAGGTGTTTGGGGAGGAGAATTTCTATTCTCAAATAATAGTAAGAGCAAATAGTCGCGGGCAGACCTATAATCAGATAGCTAAAACTCATGAGTATATACTCGTTTACACAAAATCAATTGAAGGTGATCTGCTTGAGTTAGATAAAAATGGGGATAAATCTGACCTTAATCTTGTTGACGATATTGGAAATTTTAATATCAGGGAACTACGCAATAGAAATCCAAAATTTGGAAAACACAACCGCCCTAACCTGTTTTACTCTATCTATGTAAATCCGAACTCTACTAATAAAGATGGCTTCTATGCTGTCTCGCTGAAAAAATCAAATGACTACAGTATTGAGATTGAACCTTTCAACTCAAAAGGTGATGAATCGTGTTGGCGTTGGGGTACAAAGAAATTTACTGATAACGTAAACTCCAACACTCTCCTTAGCAATGTTGTGGCAAAGGAAAAAACAGACGGTTCCTTCGGAATTTATGAAAAATATCGCAAAACAACATACAAGCCAAAATCCATTTGGAACGATAATTCTTTTTTAACCGAAACTGGTACGGTTGAAGTGAAAGAGCTTGGTTTTGATGGAGAGTTTGATTTCCCCAAGCCTGTGGAATTAATCAAAAGGTGCATTGAATTGGCTGTCGAACCAAATGATATAGTTTTAGATTTTTTTGCTGGTTCAGGCACAACAGGTCAGGCAGTAATGGAACTTAATAAAGAAGACGTAGGCAATAGAAAATATATTTTAGTTCAAATACCTGAATTGACAGACAAAAAAAGTGATGCCTTTATAGATGGTTATAAAAAAATCAGCGACATCACCATTGAACGCAACAAACGAGTTGTTGAAAGGATTATTGAAGAAAAGAAAAAGGAGCAACCCAATTTATTTACAAATGGCAAAGAAGATGAAAGCATAAAAAACTTAGGCTTCAAAGTTTTCAAACTCGTAAAATCAAACTTCCCAAGAGTAGAGTTTGCTCCCGACCCTGAAAAAACAACCGAAGAAAATATTGAGTTGCTGAAAAAATACATCCGAGACAAAGAAGCACAGCTTCAAACTCTTTTCAATCGTGATGAATTAGTAACCGAAATTTTAATCAAAAACGGTTTCACACTCAATTACACTTTAACCAAGCAAGATGAGTTCAAGAAAAATGAAATTTTCTTTGCCACAGACGGAGAAAAGGAAACCTTGATTTGCTTGGACATTTCCATTGATACGGAAACCGTAGAGCATTTCAAAAAACACACGGATAAAAAATTTATTTGCCTTGAACGAGCTTTAGACACCACCAAAAAATGGAACTTGAAGCATTATCTAAGGGATAAGTTTAATGCGTTTTAGCTAAAAAATCTTTAGCTTGGTTAGAATTTTTGTCAATTAAAGTTGGTAAAACTATAATTGACAAAATTTTGCCACAAGTATTCTGTTCCACTATTCTTTCACTCTTTAATTTTCTTAAAAATGTAACCGCCTTTTTCTGCTCCCCAAACTTGCTCATTTTTTTTGTCAAAACCTCTGTCCCAGGAGATGATTTTATCTTTAAAAAGTGTAACTTCAGAAGTTGCGTAAGCTGCACCTTTCAGGTTACTTTCACAATTTTTCCCTTGCGTGCTTCCGACAAAAGTTTCACCTTTTTTTGTTAAAATTATTGAGCAACCACTTCTTGTTTCCAAGGAATCAGGGCTAAGTTTTGCAAGTGGTTCGGTTTTTTTCCATTCTCCTGCAAATCGCAAAGGGTCGCCCTTAAAAGTGTAAACTTCACTTTCAAAAGTTTTCCCGTCTTTTTCTGTTAAGTGGTAAACTCTTTGCCTGTAAGGTTTGTCTTGTTTTTGGGCAACTGCCTGTTCAACGTAAAGCCAAATTCCATCTTTACTGTTTTTCCAAACCGGCACCATTCTTAAAGTGATGTGAAAATAATCAGAATCTTGTTTAGCTTGTTCTTCGTTACTGAAAGAGCCTGAAAGCCAGTTTGCAAGAGTTTTAAAATCAGGGCTTTGGGCAAAAATTTGCTTCGTAAAAATAAAAGCAAAAAGTAAAAACAGGTTTAAGTAACGTAATTTCATTTTGTCTTCCTTAATTTTAATTTTAGTCAGCAATTTACAAAACTAAACGTGAGTTGTTTACAAGAATTTCCTTAAAAGCCAGAACTTGTGGTTTTTGATTACTTTAAAATTTTAAACTTTCCCATAAAAAACTTTTGTGTCGTATTCAAAAATCACTTTCCCGTTTTGCTTAAAAATATCAAAGATTTCTTTTAGCTTTTCAATCATTGCTTTATTTTTCAAAGGAACGTACGAAGACGAAAGAAGTCTTCCTTTAATTCCTTCGTAGTCAAAAGATTGAAAATTCTCAAAGGTTTTTAGCTCGTAAGAAACAAAAAAATCATCAAATATTTTTTCATCAATATTTTTGTGGTTGATTTGGTTGTAATCAGTAGCAAATTTTTGTAAAAGCTCTTCGTAAGCTGCTAAAAATGGAGTTGAGTTTGTTTTCCTTTCGTTCCAAATCAAAACTGCAAAACCACCATTTTTTAAAATTCTTGAGAACTCTGATTTTGTTTTTTGAACGTCAAACCAATGAAATGCTTGCCCACAAACAATAAAATCAATGCTTTTAGAAGGTAATTCAGTCTCTTCAGCGGTTGCGTTAATGCTTTTAAAATTTGGGAATTTTGCCAAAAGTATTTCTGCAGCTGTTCTCATTTCTTTGTTTGGCTCCACTGCGAAAACTGTGTTCCCATTTTCTAAAAACATTTTAGATGAAATCCCTGTTCCTGAGCCAATGTCTGAAACAACGGATTTTTTAGTAAGTTGCAACTCAGTTTTTAAAAATTCCAATACTTCTTCAGGATAGTCAGGACGGAATTTTACGTAAAAATTAACTCTGTCCGAAAACCTTGTGGTGGAATTTTTATTTTGCATTTTTTCTCCGTTTTGCTTTTAAAAAACTTAAACGAAATTAGAATTGAATGCAAGCAATTGTTTTATTAAGTTCAAAGTAAAATTTTTAAAGGGGTTTCAATGAAATTTTTTTTCGTGTTTTTACTTTGGTCAGGTTCTGTTTTTGCACAAATTACTCTGACAACTTCAAACCTTCCGATTGTTGTGATTAACACTCTCGGACAAACAATTCAGGACGAACCAAAAATTTTTGTTCAAATGGGAATTATTGACAACGGAACAGGAGTAATTAATAATATTTCAGACCCTTTTAATAATTACAACGGTAAAATTGGCATTGAAGTTCGTGGCTCAAGTTCACAATCTTTTCCTAAAAAACAGTACGCTGTTGAAACTGTTGATGCTTCAAACAATAAAATTAACGTTCCGCTTCTGGGAATGCCAAGCGAAAACGATTGGATTTTACACGCTCCTTACAGTGATAAAAGCCTGATGCGAAACGTTTTAATTTACAAACTTGCAAACGAATTTGGTGAGTACGCAAGCAGAACCCGTTTCTGTGAGCTTGTAATCAATGGAAGTTACAAAGGTGTTTACGTTTTAATGGAAAAAGTAAAACGTGATGACAACAGAGTAAACATTACAAAATTAAACCCAACTGATGTTTCCGGAGACGCTCTGACAGGCGGTTACCTGCTAAAAATTGATAAACAAACCGGAGCAAACAACAACGGCTGGAATTCAACTTTTCCACCTTTCCCGGGAGCAACTCAGCAAATTCTTTTTCAGTACCACGACCCTGCTTCAACGGAACTTGTGCAAGCACAAAAAAATTACATCCAAAATTTTATCTTTCAGTTTGAAAACACAATGTACGGAATCGGTTTTACAGACGCTTTTTCCGGTTACTACGATTTGATTGACACAAAATCATTTTTAGATTTTTTCATTTTAAACGAGTTTGGAAAAAATGTTGATGGCTACAGACTCAGTTCTTACCTCTACAAAGACAGAGACAGCAAAGACAAAACGCTTCACCTTGGTCCGGTTTGGGATTTTAACCTTGCTTTGGGAAACGCAGACTACTGTGAAGGCGGACTTACAACTGGTTGGGAAGTAAATTTTCCTTGTTCGGGAGATGGTTTCCAAAACCCTTTTTGGATTAAAAGATTAAAACAAGAGCCTGTTTTTTGGAACCGTTTCTCGTGCCTCTGGAAAGAATTACGAACTACAAAATTGCACACAGACACTTTAATGGCTTGGATTGACGCAACTGCTTCGGAACTCAATCAGGCTCAGACAAGAAATTTTCAGCAGTGGCAAATCCTCGGAACTTACGTTTGGCCCAACAACTTTGTCGGACAAACTTACGCTGAAGAAGTGAACTACTTAAAATCCTGGATTACTTCAAGAACCGTCTGGATTGACGCAAACATTGAACAAACTTGCTCAACCGTTGAGTGGGAAAAACCTGAAAACCTTTCGGTTTTTGTTCCGGTTGGTGTTTACAAAACCGTTGCTGTCAGTGATTTTGTCAAAAGCACAACAAACATTGATTCAGTTTTTTTCCAGACTGACAGTCCAAACTTGCTTGTTTTTCAAAATCCTGACTCGCTTTTTTTCCTGACAACGGCAACTGGAAATTACAACACCCGTGCAGTCGCATTTTCAAACGGAATTCCAAAAGAAATTTCTCCACTCTACAAAATTTCAACTGCCTCAACACTTCTGACTTCAACGAACCTGCCGATTTTTGTCATAAATTCCGGAGCAAAAGCAATCAAACAAGGCGAAAAAATCACTGCAAACTTAGGAATCATTGATAACGGAACAATTAATTTTCTGAACGGTAATTTTAATGGTTACAACGGAAAAATTGGTGTTGAAATCAGTGAAAGCGACACGTTAGGTTTTCCCAAAAATTCTTACTCCTTTGAAACTCAGGACCTTAACGGGAACGAATTAAACGTTTCACTTTTGGGAATGCCAGACGAAAACGACTGGATTTTACAAGCTCCTTTTAGTGATAAAACTTTGTTACGGAACGTACTAACCTGTAAAATTTCAAATGAAACAGGAAACTACGCAAGCAAAACACGTTTTTGTGAGTTAGTTCTGAACGGCGATTACAAAGGTGTTTACGTTTTGGCGGAAAAAATCAAACGGGACAGCAACAGGATTAACATCAAAAAAATAAATCCGACAGACACTTCAGGAGACGCTTTGACGGGAGGTTACATTCTAAAAATTGATAAAAACAACGGGAAAGGTTTCGCTTCGGTTTTCCCGCCTTTTCAAAACGCAACTCAGCAAATTTTTTATCAGTTTTACTACCCGCAAGCTGATGAAATTGTTACTGAACAGGAAAATTACCTTCAAAATTACTTGCTAAATTTTGAAACAATTATGGACGGAAACAACTACAAAAATTACTTTTCAGGTTATTATGATTTTTTGAACGTTGATTCTTTTATTGATTTTTTTCTGCTAAGCGAACTCGGGAAAAATGTCAGTGCTTACCGTTACGACACGTTCCTTTTCAAAAACAGGGACAGTAAAAATGGTAAACTGAACGTTGGGCCAGTTTCAGATTTTAGCCTTGCTTTTGGAAACGCTAACCTTTACAACTGTCAGTTTTCTGTGGACTGGCAAGTGGATTTTCCTTTCCAAAGCGATAGTTTACAAATTCCTTTTTGGTGGCAAAAACTAAAAAACGACCCGGTTTTTCTGAACAAAACTGCAAGCCGTTGGAAAAAACTGCGAACAGACGTTCTGCAAACCGATTCTTTGAAAAATTTTATTGACGCAACAACTTTATTTTTGAACCAATCACAGGAACGAAACTTTCAGCGCTGGCAAATTTTAGGAACGTTGGTTTACCCAAATCCTTACGTTTTCCAAACTTACCAAAACGAAGTGAACTACCTGAAAACCTGGTTGGAAAACAGGCTTGATTGGGTTGACGCAAACTTACCAAACATTGTTTCCGAAGTTGACTGGCTTGAAGCGGATTCAATTTTTACTCCAGTAAATTTTGGTGCAAAACTTCCTTTGGACTTAATCGCAAAATCTCAAACAAACATTGATTCAATCACTTTTGTGAGCAGCAGTCCTTTTTTGGTTGTTTCACAAAGTTCTGACACACTTTTTTTAAATTTAAGTTCACAAGGTAATTTTTCGTTTAAAGGGATTGGATGGTTTGGTGGAATTCCGAAAGAACTTTCACCGAACTACGTTGCAACGACTTTTGTTTCAGGGATTGAGCAGCAAGCCACAGTTTTACCACAAAAAATGACTCTTTCGCAGAACTTTCCGAACCCTTTTAATCCAACAACTACGATTAATTATGAATTTAAAGCTCAAAACAGGAAAGGTAATTTAGTTATTTTTAATTTGCTTGGCGAAAAAGTGAAAACATTTAGCCTGAAAAAAAATGGTAAAATTCTTTGGAACGGGACTGACGAGAATGGAAACTTAGTTTCAAGTGGAATTTATTTTTACAGGCTTGAGACAGCTGAAGGTTTTTCAGAGAGTAAAAAGATGATTTTTTTGAAGTAAACAAAAAATTAGAGTTAGTTTTTACTGTTTTTTTTCTCAAGCCAAAAAACGATGTCAGCGAAGTAATCATCGGGAAAAGTTTTGAGGTTTTCGGCGAGTTCGTTGTGAAATTTTTTCATGGCATTCATCAAGTCATTGTTACTTATTACTTTAGATAAATCTTTGTTAATAAAATCAAGCACAGTTTTAACATTTGGGTTTAGTTTTTCGTGTTGAAGAATGTAACGATAAGTTGACCTTGCTGCCGAACTTAACACGCTTTCGTTTCCTAACTCCAAGTGAACCAATAAATTAATAATTCTGGCTAAACATTGTAAATTTTCATTAATATTTTTATTTGTTTCATTAAAAATTTTGTTTAGCCAAAACAAAGCGTCTTCATAATTTTCACTCAAAAAGCAAACGTGAGCCACGTGAAAGTAAATATTTAATCTAATCCTTTCGCTAATTTTGTTTCCAAATTCATCTAATTTTCTGTGAATTTCAGGGATTTTTAAAAACTGTTCGTTGTAACTTCTTTGGGCTAAAGCAACATTGATTTCTAAAATCGTTGCGAAACCAAAAACTCTGATTTTAAGGTATTCTGCTAAATGAAAATGGTTTTCCAAGTCTTTTAAAACAATAATTTTTTCTTTTACTTCTTCAAGGTGGTTCACCTGGAAACAAGCATTCAGGTAGTTTGAGTAGCCAACAACGTAAGAAAGCGGGTTTTCATTGATTTGGTGCTTCTCTTGTTCCCAAAGTTCTGTTGTTTTTAAAATATTTTCAAAAAATTTACCTCTGTCATTTTTAGAATTAAAATACATCGCTTTAATGTTGTAAAAGAATAACTTAGCTTGAAAAGACAACGCATTTTCTTCTTTGCTGAACAAAGGTTTGTTCAATATTTTTTCAAGTTCTTCTGAAACAAAAGCATCCTTTTGGTCTCCTTTTTTTTGGACAACTGAAAGTGCTTTTGTACTTTCAGACTTGAAACTGATAAAATTTTGATACTTTTCAAGAACCAAAAGGTGTTCTTTGTGATTTTTCATTAAACGTGTTTCCAAATCTTCCGTGCTTTGAAGGTAAGACGCCAATGCGTACTCCAAATCTAAAAGTTTTAATAAAAAAAGGTGTTTTTCGTAGCTGTAAGCAAGTTTTTTAGCTTTTGCGATGAGTCTTGAGCAGTGTTCAAAAAGACCTTTCCGTTCAAGAATTTTAATTTGATTAATCTGTTGTGATAGCTGCGATTCAACGGTTAAACCAAGGTGGTAAGTATCAAGGCTTCTTAAAACCAAGTCGTAAAGTTTTGTTTTTGTTGAAGAAAGATGTGAAACATTAATTTTATCCGATAAAATCTTGCAAGTTTTTTCATCATTGTAACATTCCTGACTATCAACCGCATCAAAAAGTTTAGTGTAAAAACTATCACTTTTATGCCTCGCCGCAAAAAGTTTGAAGTAACGCTTTTCGTTTTTGTCAAGCGACTTCACGAGTTGGTGCAAACTGTCTTTCATTTTACGCACTCTGAAAAATTATTTTTTTCCTTAGCCTTGCAGTAAAATTTAATCAAAAAAAACAAAAAACAACTCTCCTTTTAGCTGCTTTTACTTCTGAACCACCACTTCGGATTTGCAGTTTTTAGCTAAACTTTGGTTTGATTGGCAAAAGACTTTTCCGTTAGCTTCTCACCAGGAACCAAAAACATTTTCATTTTAATTAACAACCTCCCCAAGGTTACTTGAAAACAGTTTTTGGTATTTTGAGAGGTTTAAACTATTAACTTTCAGGAGTTTAAAAAATGAAAAACGTAAGGAATGCTCTGTTGTTTGTGCTTGGCGCAGCCTTGCCTGCTTACCCTCAAACAATTGAAATCAAAACGCTGTCAAGCAGTGAAGTTAAACAACTCAGGCTTGAAAATGAGGCAAAAGTTTTTTCAATTCACGAAAAAGCAAGCCAAAAAATCTCCGAACTTGCAGTAAAAATCCGTAACACAAAAGATTTTACCGAAAAGTCCGCACTTCAGAAAAAAGTTTCAGAAGTAAAAAAACAGGAAGAATTTGACTACGCAAAAGCAAGGTTAGAACTTGCAAAGTTAACAAGCGATTCAAAAACAATCTCCGAACTTGAAAATTCAATCCAAAAACAAACACAACTCAAAGTTGAAAGTGAAAAATCCTCTCAAAATGATTGAAACTTGCACTTTGGCACTGAAAGGGTTACCTAAAAATTAACTCTTTCAAGTGTTTGTTTTTCTAAACTTTAAACTAAGGAATTTTAAAAATGAAAAAAAATATTTTTATCTTGGTTTTGTTGCTTGCAGGCAACTTACAAGCAGGTTTTTTGCACAGATCAACTCTTCTCGGTGGCTCAAACGACGACGTAAACTGGGAAATCGCCCTTGACTCAAGCAACAATGTTTACATCGCAGGTTACACAGCTTCAAATGATTACCCGATTGTTTCAGGATTTCAAACAGTGTTCACCGGATGGGATGGTGCATTCTCAAAATTCAATTCCGATTTATCAGGTTTGATTTACTCAACTTACTTAGGCGGAAATGGATATGATGATTTTATAGGTATTTCAGTTGACGTAAATGAAAACTGCTACCTTTCCGGTGGCACCTTTTCAGCAGATTTTCCAATCGTCAGCGGCTCCTGGGATACTTCTTACAACGGTAACGGCGATGCTTTTATCTCAAAATTAGACGCTACCGGCTCAAGCCTGATTTACTCAACTTACTTAGGTTCAGGTGAACACGAGTATTCAAGAGGAAGCTCAAACGATGCAAACGGTTACCTCTACTTAGTCGGTCCAACCGCTTCAGTTTACTTTCCAACAACGGCCGGAGCAGTCAGTAACGTTTACGGCGGCGGAACTTTTGATATTTTTGCAACCAAGTTAGACCAAAACGGAACTGGTCTCGTTTACTCAACTTTCATCGGTGGAACAGACTACGACCATACTTGGG
>JADZEA010000077.1 GCA_020850775.1 bacterium | reverse complement strand
ATTTTTTTACTTACGTTCCCGGATTTACTCAGGAACTTTTTAGTTACGTTCAAGGGCTTTACGAAGAATGGAATTTTTGGGTGGTTTTTACTGCTGCTTTTACTCCGATTCCTTACAAAGTTTTTACGATTGCTGCGGGAGTTTTTGAAATCAATTTTCTTGGTTTTTTGTTAGCTTCAATTATTGGAAGAAGTGCAAGGTTTTTTATTGTTGGTGCTTTAATTTGGAAGTTTGGTGAGACGATTAAAGATTTTATTGACAAATATTTTAATCTTGTTGCAACAGCTTTTACAGTGCTTTTAATTGGCGGTTTTGCTCTGATTAAATTTTTCATTCATTAGCAAAGGCAAAATTTTGGATAAAAAACGTAAAATTTTTGTTTTGGCATTAATTCTTTCGTTACTAATTCACTTTGGATTTTTTTACTTGCCAATGAACCAAATTTTTGCTGTTCAAACTTCACCAAAGCAAATTGAAGAAACAAAAACAATAGCTTTTACTTTCAAAAAACCAAACGAAAAACAAGAAGAAATGCTTGTCCGAAACGAAAATTACAACGAAGAAAAAATAGAAACAAACCTTCTTGCCTTGAAAAACTCCAAAGCTAAAGACCAGGAAAAAGTTGAAGACCTTACTAAGAGTAACTTACCTTTCGCAAAAGGCGAGCAAAAAGAAATTTTGGATTTTACGGAAATTAAAGGTGAAAAACATTTAATTCCACAAAAACAAAGTAAACAATTTGCAGAAGCACAAAAAAATTCAAACCCAAACAGTAAGGTTTTGCGGGGAAGCAAACCTTTGGCAGAAAGTTCTAAAAGTATTCCCTTCACTGCTGAAATGCTTACAAACGCAAATCCTTCTGCTACAGGAAGCGGACTTTTCAGACAACCAAAATTTGACAATCAAGGCAGTTTTTTAGGTGATTACGGGCTTTTGAGCCTTAGTACAAAAGAATGGAAATGGGCTGATTATTTTGAAAGATTTTTAGACAAAGTTGGCGAAGGCTGGCAAGCACCAAGTGGTTACGTTTCGCCGTTTTTCTTTTTTGGTCACACAGTTGAAAATTTTTCGGTACAAAAAGACGGAACCGTAAGGATTCTTGAGACAAGCGAAATTATTGGTCATCAATCTTTTGAATTTTCAAGTGAGCAAGCCTTAAAAAATGTGAAAATTCCGTTACCGACAAGTTTTCCTGATGACTCACTTGTTGTAAGCATAAAAATGATTTATCCGGAAACGATTTATCACAAGCAAAGGCAAAAAGAATGGGAAGATAAGTTTGGTCCACAGCTAAAAACAAACAATCCGATAATTAAGAAGGCAAAGGAACAAAGTGGACAGTAAAAATGATGAAAAATTAATCACCTCTTACTTTGAACAAATCAAAAATTATCTTTATGGTTTTGTAAAAGACAGAGAACTTGCGAAGGATTTGGCACAGGATGTTTTTTTGAAGGCTTTGGGCAAAGTGCGAAAGGATGCTTCAAAAAACGAGGTTAAAAGTTTCCTTTACACGATTGCAAGAAATCACGCACTAAATTTTTTAGCACAGCAAAAACACACTTTAGACGTTGAGAAACAAGATTTGCAAACAGAAACAACAGAAAAAGCAGACGAGTTAAAGGATAAAGTTTACAAAATTCTTGAAAACCTTCCGCCAAACTATAAAAAAGTTTTAGAGTTAAAAGATTTTGAAAATTACAGTTACAAAGATATTTCAGTAAATTTAGGGATTTCAGAAGCAGCTTTAACTTCGCTTCTTAACCGGGCAAGGAAAGAATTTAAGAAGCAATTTTTGATGTCAGTTGCACCAAAATGGGCAGTAGCTGTTTCTCAGGAGAACAAAAATCAAGAGTTGCTGGAAAAAATCCATCCTTTTGCACCACAAGAAAATTTTTGGAATTATTTAAATCAAAAGACAATTGATTATTTCTCTTCAATTTATGACAGATGGGATGATATTAAAGATGAGTTTCTCAAGAAAGAGGTGATTTCCAATCTTTTAGAGGCATTGGAATTGCAGGGCAACGAAAAAATTTTGGATATTGGCTGTGGAGTTGGGAAATTTGTTTGCGAATTTCCAATTTTTGATTATTTTTGTGGTATTGATTTGAATTTGGGTTTATTAAAAAAAGCTGGAAATCAAACTAAAAATGTAGATTTTGTTTGTGGGGAAATGGAAAGATTACCGATTAGAAGTAATTCTTTTGACTTGCTTTTTTGTAATCTTGCTTTACACCACGCTAAAAACCCTCAGGAAACTTTAAAAGAATTTGAAAGGGTACTTGTAAAAGGTGGAAAGCTAATAATTTTGGATTTTGTAAAACACAAAAATCCGGATTTTTGGGAAAGAATGCGAAATATTTGGTTAGGTTTTTCACCTGAAGAACTCATAAAAGAACTGAAAAAAATTGGAATGGGGAATTTTAGTAGCTTTGTAAACGAAAAAAACAATAACTACCCGGAGATTTTTTGGATAGTGGCAAATAAAAAATAATTAGAGGTTTAATGAATAAATGATAACTAAAAAAATCAAATTTGTGGGCTTAGTGCATTTGATTTGCCTAATTCTCTACGCTTGCACAACACCTGAAGTTGGAACACCTAAATTACCTGAATTAATTTCTAATTTCAAAGTGAAAATAACATCTAATGCTTACCTTGTTTTAGATGAATTGAACAAGGCATTAGCACCCGAAGATTCGCTTGAATTTATTGCTGAAGAAAATAATCTTTCTATGCTTCTTCAAAAAGAATCCGCTGAAAATTTAAATTCTTTTGGTGAAATTAAGATTACCGACAGAAGCCCGAGAATTAATGAGATTGGTCAGTTCAAGATAGATTTTGACGGTTCTTCCACTACGAATTTCAAGTTCGGAGAAACACAAATCATTGACACAACAGCCTTCCCAAACCCCGACACATTACATTTTTCTTACCCGATTGGTTCAATGCAAACGATTTTTTTTACTTCTGACACTGTGCTTAATATTTTTGAGGATTTTGATAAAATCGTGATTGACAGTTCCTCAGTTTTAGATACTTTAAAAGTTGTTAATAATTATGGAAATCCAGTCAGCAACCTGAAAATCAGTTTTATTTCCATTGATGCGAATGGTGATTCTGTAAGCCTGATTTTTTCAGAGACTTTTACGCAAAAAATCAATCCAAACTCAACCGCTACAAAGCTAATCAGAATTGCAAACGTTGCAATGACAAAAAGGTACGCAATCAGGATTCAAGGTAACTACATTGATGAAAATACCTTAACTTACGGGCAGGAAAAAAATAACGTTCTTAAAATTTCATTAATTCAGGAAAATACTTACTACTCTTCAGAAATACAAAATGTTCTTTTTGACGGTGAAGATGAAATTCAAATCAAAACGATAAAAGACAGCATTCTGATTTATCAAAGCAACATTCCGATAGACCCGGAAAATCCTAACGCTAATGCGATGATTCTAAAAGCTGCGTTTTTTGACACGCTGAAAATTCCGTTGAAATTTTCTGTTTCACCAAACCTGATAAACGTGCTTCGTGAAGACAGCACTTTAATCGTTAAATTTGAGGAAATCTACACAAGACCTGACTTAACCTGGGACCACCTGAAAATCGTAAACACATCAATTCCGGCAAGTTTTAAGTTTTCCCGCAACATCCAAAAAACTGAAATTAACAGTGGAACAGGCGGAAAAGTGGTTGAGATAGATTTGGTTAACTCAATTATGCGATTTATCAATCCACCTCTGTTTAGCCAGCCAAACAAAAATCAGTCCCTGTTTTTTACAGTTGATTACAAGTTAAAAGACCTTGACGGACAAAGAATTAGCCTTAAAGCAACCGACGGGGCAACAAACCAAATCGCAGGAGATGCAGCAGCAGTTTACTCCGAAGATTCTTTCCTTGAAGGACGGGTTAAAAATTACATTGATTCTACTGTAGCTAATTATGAAATTAATTACCCTGAAGATATTTATGACAAAGGCTTGGAATTTACAACTACTGACGTTATTTTAGAACTTGAACTTGAAAACACACGAACAAAAGGCTACGCTGATTTAATTGCTACAGGAATTAAAACTTTGCCAAACGGAACAGTAGAAAAAACTTCAACTAAAAATGACCCTTCGCTGACAAGGGTTTACGTTCAGCCTCACCCTTACGAAAATAAATCTTACGGAAAAAAAGAGATAAAAAACTGGGAAGACCTCGCTAAAATTATCAGCAAGTTCCCCAAAACTCTGCAAATTACTGCAAACTACACAATCGGTTACGCTGACAACGGCGATTTACTCGTCGTCTCCGGGGAAACCATTCCTTCAAAAGCAAAAATCAGTTTATCAATTCCAATGAAATTCAAACTTGCAAAAAACTTTTTCTTTGATGAGTTAAATATTAATAATAATGGAACTTACACTGAATTAGATTTTGACGGCGATAAATTCCCTGAGTTTATGAACAGAAACTTAGAAAACCTGAAGTTAGCAATTGAAGTTAAAAACTCTCTTCCACTTCAGGCTGACCTCTACATTCTTATGGATACTTCGCTTACAGACCTGAACAAAATCTACACAGATTTCAGGCATCTTGATTCTTTATCAAATTCTACTCAGGGGAATGCAAATTTTATAGCATTTTTGGATAGCCTTGATGCAATCAACAAAGCAAAATATATTTTTAAAGTATCTGAACAAGTGGTTTTAAAAGACACGCTTGCTCTCAATGGAATTAAAATTCCAACAAATGACAACTACAATAAATTTTATTATCCGCCTTTCACAAACACGAAAGATGAAATTAATAAAGTTTTTGTTTATGCCACTCCAAAAATTTTCTCTTCTAATGGCAAAGTTGTAACAATGGACAAAAATACTTCAATGAATATTAGCATTGATTTATTAATGGATTTAAAACTTGACCGAAACATTGATAATTAACGAGGAATAAATGAAAAAACTTTTACTTATATTTTTTGCCTTTTTCGTCAGCTGCAGCACTGATAAAAATGATGTTCCTGAAGATTTTGATATTTCAGTCAAGGAAACTAAACTTGCTGTTGCCGAACTTAATGGAAAATGGCTTTTAACTCTCAAAAATGATACTGAATTAATTTCTGTAAAACCTTCCTGTTCGTATCGCTTAAAAACTTCCTTGCGTTACGAAGTAACTCTTTTAAACTACAACTCTGCAAATTTAACTGTCAACTCTACCTCCGGAACGCTTTTTAAAATTGCAACTTCATCCGTTGATTCTGTCCTTTCTTGTAACATCCAAAATATTAACAATAACTTAGACACAGAAAACGGAATTGCTTCAGCATTGGATTTTGCGGATTCAACAATCTTTAGAGACGTAAACTCAAACTATTTTATGCTTCTGAAAAAACAATCACGAAACTATAATTTTACTTTACTTCAAGGCACAAATGTAATTCTTAACGATGAACTTGACCAAACAGGAAACTCAAAGTTTGGAGTTGACCCTTGGGCAATCTATCTTCGTGTGAGAAAAAATGTTCTTGCAATTTATGGAACTGTAAATTACTTGGGAACTGACTCAACTCTCCAACAAAGCGAATGGACTGCAAACACGCTAAACCTTGATTCCGTTTACACTCAAGTTGATTCTTTTACACAAAGTACCACGCACATCAAAACAGTTACACAAGGTTTTCATTTTGAACAAACACAGAGAAAAATGCTTTTGCAAAACCCAAATATTCTGAAATTCTCTGAAAAAACCTCTCAAACAGACTCTTTGATTTTTCAAAAAACAACACGAACAATGACTGACACAACAGTTACAAATTCAACTTCTGTAACTTCAAACGAAGTAGAAAATTATTTGTACCAAGGAACTTACACAATTCTTTCTGACAGCACTGTTTACTTTGACTACACCTACAAAGGCAGAAAGGTAAAAATTACTTACGGCTATCTTATTAAAAACAATAACTTAGTCCTTTTTAACACAGACTTGATTGAATCAGAGTTTCACAAAATTAATTAATGTTTTTGCAAACAAGGAAATTTTACAATGAACAGAATTTTAGCAATTTTAAGTTTAATTATTCCAGGTTTAGTTTTTGCAGGCGGTGAAACTAACATTCGTTCACTTGGAATGGGAAAAACCGGTGTTACTCACGCACTTGGAATTGACGCCGCAAAATGGAATCCTGCTCGTCTTGCTGCTTCCCGGGAAAAATTACCAATTCAAATTAAGTTTGCAAGCCCTGGTTTTATCGTTGCAAATAATTCAATTAACGTCAGAACTTACAATAATTTCTTTTTTAGAAAATCTGGTGATTACCTTTCTCAGACAGAACAGGAAGATTTATTGCTTAGCATTGATGATTTAGAAGGCTTTAACTCTTACCTGACTGGTGAAGCTACAATTCTTGCTTACGCTCAAAATAATTTTTCTTTACACATTAACTCAGTTGGCCATGGAAATGTTAGTGTACCTAAAAATTTGTTTAGCTACGTTCTGGAAGGAAACTCCAAAGACTACAAAAACTTAGCAATTGACGGTGCAAAAGGAACAGGTTTTGGTGGCGCAGAATTCGCTTTGAACTACGGTTTCAAACTACCAAAATCTAAAAGAATGAAAATTCTCACCGCAGGAATTGGGTTGCGGTATTTTCAAGGGCTAAGTTACGTAAAAATCGTTGAAGCAAAAGGTGGTTTTATTACTGTTGACAGCACGAGTTCTTACAGCGAAAGCCAAGGTTACTACAATTCCGGATTTCCAATAAACGAACCTGACCACATTCGTGATTACCAAACAACAAACCAAATTACTTCTTTGGACCCAAACAATCCTTACAAAGTTTCAAGACTTTCTTACATAAAATCCGGTGGTGGAAAAACTGTGCTTCCAATAGTTGACCTTGGATTTTACACTGAAATCAAAGGAACTCCAAGAACTGCTTACGGATTTTCTTTGCTAAACGTCTTTGGCTCAAAAGTAAAGTGGAATAAAAATCCTGAATTTAAATACTACGAGTTTTACTCTAAACCAAACTTTTTTACTGTTGACACAGACTCAATTGATTTTGTCAAAGCTGACTCAACAATCAAAATAAAAAGTTTTGAATCCGTTTATCCTTCAACAGCAAGAATTGGTTTTGCAAGGCTTTATCCAAATTACACGCTTGCCTTTGAAATTGAAAAAGGCTTGACAGAAGGTTCCATCAGCTATTTTGATGATGTAAGCCTTAATTTTGGTTACGAGTACCGAGCCTTTGATGGAATGTTTCCGTTAAGAACCGGCTTGGTTATGGGTGGAATAGACGGATTTAGTTTTACTTTGGGAACAGGAATTCACTCTCACTACTTTGATTTTGACATTGCCTACGGAACACAAAAAAAGTTTACCTTCGACGGAAATGGAGTTAGTTTCGGATTTTCATTCACCGCAAAAATTTATTAATCTCTCTTAAACTTTCAATGTTAAATTTGATTTGACATTGAAAGTTTCCGCTTTTCAATTTCACCACTTTAATTTTTTTAAAAATGAATTTTCACTTGAAACAGGAAAAATAATGAACCTATCTAACCGCTTCCTAAAAAACTCAAAAAAATGGAATGATAAAACCGCATTAATTTGGCATAACGAAAAAATAACCTATAATTTTCTAAGAAATTCAATCTTGACTTACGCCAAACAGCTACAAACTCTTGGTGTAAAAAAAGGAGACAGAATTATTTTAGCTTTTCCAAATTCACCTGATTTTATTGCTTGTTACTACGCTATTCTTTACACCAACGCAATCGTTGTTCCAATCAATACCTGGCTTAAAAGTAGAGAAATCAGTTCAATTTTATCAAGTTCACAAGCTGAATTTGGAATTTTTGATTTTGATTTGAAAAATGAAATAATTGATGCCTGCAATGATTTTGGCAAACCCGTTAAGTTGCTTTGCAATCAAAAAATTGATGGATTTGCTGAAAAACTTGCCGAAACAAAAAAAATCACTGAAGATTTTTTAGAAACGGATAACTACGAAGAAACTGCGGTTATTTTTTTTACACCAGGAACAACAGGAATAATGAAAGGCGTTGAGTTGACTCACAACAACCTGACAAGCAATGCTACTGCCTGCGTTGAAATCCTTGCAATAAATTCCGAAACAATTATTAGTGGAGTTTTGCCTTTGTTCCACTCTTTTGGGCAAACTGTTGTGATGAATTCAACAATGCTCGTTGGCGGAACAATTGTCTTGCTAAAAGAATACACAACTCCTGAAACAATTGAAAGTCTGGTAAAATATAAAATTAATATTTTTGCTGGCGTTCCAACTATGTACTATTTTATGGTAAACCACGAAAATATAAAAACTTACGATTTTAGAGAATTAAAATTTATGCTTTCAGGTGGAGATTCTTTACCAATTGACTTAGCCAAACAAGTTGAGGAAATTTTCGGAGTAAAAATTCTTGAAGGCTACGGTTTAACTGAAACTTCCCCTGTTGTTACTTTCAATCAAACTTTTGAAAACAGAAAGCTTGGCTCAATTGGTTTCCCAATTTACGGCGTTCAGGTTAAGTTGGTTGACGATGATGGAAATGAAGTTGCTGTTGGTGAAATTGGTGAAATTATTGTTCGTGGTGAAAACGTGATGAAAGGCTACTGGAACAACACAGAAGCCACAAACCAAGTTTTAAAAAATGGCTGGCTTTACACAGGCGATATGGCTTGGGTTGACAAAGAAGGCTACTACTACATTGCTGATAGAAAAGACGATATGATTATCAAAAGTGGTTTCAACATTTATCCAAAAGAAGTGGAAACTGTAATTCTTCAAAATCCTAAAGTCAGCGAAGCCGCAGTCATTGGAGTTCCTGATAAAATGCGTGGTGAAGAACCGAAAGCCTACGTCGTGCTAAAACAAAATGAAACTGCTTTTGCAAAAGAAATCATTGAGTTTTGCAGAAAAAACCTCGCCAATTACAAATGCCCGAAGTACGTTGAATTCTGCGAAACACTACCAAAAAATAAACAAGGAACTATCCTGAAAAAATTGCTTAAAAGTGAACGCAGAAGCCAACAAATACTTGAACAACAGCAAGAATAATTT
>JADZEA010000076.1 GCA_020850775.1 bacterium | reverse complement strand
CTTCAAATTTTTTTGCTAAAGGTAAGGAAGTTTTGGTTAAAATTGCTAAAAAAAGTGAGGATTTTAGGTAAAAGTCCGAGCTAAGAATTTGGGTTCTCACAAAGAAAAGTTAGCTTTTTACTGAAAACTTTAGATTTTAAAAACAAAAAAACCTTCAAGATTTTTGAGCCTTGAAGGTTTAATTTTAAAATCGGGTTTTTGCTAAAATTACTTCAACAAAACCATTTTTTTCGTTTCGGAAAAGTTTCCACTTTTTAGCTTGTAAAAATAAATTCCTGACGAAACTTGTTTTCCGTTTTCGTCTGTTCCGTTCCACTTCACTTTGTAGCTTCCGCTTAATAGTTTTTCAGAAACAAGCGTCCTGATTTTCTGTCCTAAAACGTTAAAAATTTCAAGTTCTGTTTTACCACTTTCCAAAATCGCAAACTCAATCGTTGTCGTTGGATTAAACGGGTTCGGATAGTTTTGCGAAAGTTTGTAAGCCTTTGGCAAGTTGTTTTCGTCCTCTACTCCGGACAAAATGACGTTCACGGCACGATAAAAATTCGCACAGGGAAGCGTTACAGTTCCGTCAGTTACAAAAACACGCCAGTAGTTCCAACCGCTTGAATTGAAAGTTACAGTTACAAAACTATCAGGTCCGACAACCGTCAGAGTGCTGTTTGCGAAGTTTGAAGTTTGTGCAAACTCAATCGAGTAGTAAGGTTCCTGAGTTTCCAAATCAAAAGATTTTTGCCAGGTAAAAGTAACTTTGTTTTGTGGCGGAGAATTTATCGTTGCAAAGTTTGCAGGAGAAACGATGTTAAAAGCTGTTGGCGGGTCGTTTACCGGCAAAATCACAACGGAAATTGTGTCTGTCCAGAAATCTCCTCCAAGACTGTGAGTAGCTGTTAAAATCAGTTCCTTTTGTGAAGCCGTAAAATAATTTGGTGCCGGATTAATGTTCAAAAAATTCCAGATTGGAACAATTCCGACAGCGATGTTCGGGTCAGAAATTTGTGCTGTCCAAAAAATTTGGCTTGGATTTCCTTCAACGACGTAATCGCCGAGTGCAAGTTGGTCGCTTGTGTCTTCGTAAAGTAAAACTGACGGGATAAAACCAATTTCCATCGGCGTGTTGTCAACATTCATCACGACGTCAATGTTTGTTGTTGGTTTGTTCGGATCGTTTGAAGTAATTGTGATTGTTGCGTAGTAAAAACCTTCCAGCATCGTTCCCGGAACAAACTGAACGTTCAAAAACACAAAGTCTCCACTTAAAATTGAACCATTGGTTAAGTTTAAGTTTAACCAGGGAACGTTCAAAGTTTCAGAAATTTTTGCTCCGTTTTTAAGAGTTTGGATTTGTTTTTGAGTTGCAATTAGTCTGTTTCGCACTTCAAAAGATTTTGTTCGGTCTTTTTCTGTTTCAAGTTGGTTTTGATACTTTTCCTGCTTAGCTAAAAGGTCTGCAAATTCGTTTTCAGAACTTGCCTGCGGAAAATTTATTGAGTTTGCGACGATTGAGTAAGTTAGTGAAGTTTGCCCGGTGTTTGCAAGAGTTACAACTTTTGTTTTGGTTGTGCTTTGAGCTAAAACTTGCTTTAAGTTTGTTTTTGAGACGTTAATTGTTGGGGTTGGCAGAGAGTTTGCGACAATCAGGTTGTCAACGAACCAACCTTTTCCAAAGTTGAAACCGCCGTCAACAGAATTAAAAGCGAGTTTGATTTGAATTTTTCCCCACGCATTGTTCAAATTCATTGATTTTTGAGACCAGGTTTGTTGCGGGTCCAAGTTGCTGAGTTGAACGGAGTCAAGAATTGTTGCAAAACCGTCGTTGCTGATTTTCACCCATCTTTGGTCTTTTGAGTTGTTTCCTTCAACGTCGTGCAGGCTCCAAAATCTTAAAACGGGATTTACGTGAGTTGAGATGTCTAAAACTGGCGAAATTGCTTCTCCTGAATTTGCAACTGTGCCACTGATAAAATTTGTTCCGTTGTTGTAGTTCAGACTAAAAGGAAAACTTTTGTAGGCAGTTTGGGTTCCGATTTGGGAAGCAGTTGAATCAATTGCCCATTTTAAGCCTGTAAAAGTGTTTGTAAACTGCCACTCGTTTGAGTTATCATTAAAAATATCAAGCAAGTAGCTCCTGTTACCGATTTCTGCCGTTCCTTCAAGTGTTTGCGAAAAGTTGTTGCCAATCGTCAGAACGATTCCAATTGGAACTGTTTCGCCGTAGTTTGCATTTTGAGTTGCAGTAACGGGAATGAGCGAACTTGCTGAAACTGAAGGGTTTGCTCCAATCGTTCCAATCGTTGCATTTTGGTTTTGGATTGTTAAAGAAAATCCAAGACTTGTAACGACAAGGTTTACGTTTTGAGCGTTTGCAGAACCAATATTTTTTAGCAAAACGGTAAGGTTTCCCGTTTCGTTTGGCTGTAAAAAAGTGTCTCCGTTTCCTGTTGTTTCAACCAGACTGAAAGAATCGTAAACAAAAACCGGTGAGTGCAGCACGACGTAAAAATAACTTGTCCAGGTGTTTGTTCCGTCTGTTACTGAAAGAGTCATTTTTACTTTTTCCTTGTCGGGAACGTTCCCGTTAATTGAAATTGTAAAAATTCCCGGCGTGTTCAGAATGGTTCCAAAAGTTACAGGTGGTAAGTTTGCTGTTCCGTTTACCACCGTAACGTAAGGGCTGTTTTCAGTTAAAGTTGCAGTTGTGTTGATTGTGTTTTGGATTCCGACGTTTTCAAAAAGCACGTTCAGGTTTACTGTTTCGTAAAAATCGGCGAGTCCGTCGTTGTCTTCGTTTTGGTCGTTCACCGAGAAGGAATTGTAAATCAGGTAAGGTCCTGTTGGTTGGATTAGTTGGAAAGTAAAGTAAGGAGTTATTGAATTTGCTCCTGTAGAAACGACTTGCGAACCATTTTTCAGGCTTTTTGCAATCACACGCCAAAAATAATCTTGCGGGGAAAGAAGAGCCTGCCACTGAAAAACTGTGTCTGTAAGTGTTTCAGTAAAGGAAATTGTTGAAAAATTTGTGTTTGGTGAAATTTGAAATTCGTAACGCAAAGTATCAAGTTTGTTTGCAAAAGCAGATTTTTCCCAGTTAAAATTCATAATTGTTCCAATCACGTAAGTTGAAGCATTGATTGGGTCAATCAGTTCAAAGTTTTTTGGTTTGCAGGCTTTTGCAACAGCTTCGTAAGCGTTTGCCCTTCCGTAACCCATTTCAAAATCCCAGGTTCCGTTAGTTTTTTGTTGGTTGTAAGTGTAGTTTCCGACCTTTTCGCAAGTTGTTTCAAGGATTGTCTGAACTTCGTCGGAAGTCAGCATCGTGTCAACTGAAACAACTAAAGCGGCGATTCCGGCAGCAAGCGGACAAGCGGAAGAAGTTCCGCCAAAATCAGGCGAGTAGTTTCCGGTTGAGTAACCTTCGACTCCAACGATGTCAGTTGTCTGGATTGTTACGCCGGGAACCACGAAGTTTAGCTGGTCTCCGTAACTTGCTCCCCAAAAATTTTCTCCGTCACAACTTACAGGGCTTTTTCTTTCCTCACACATTGAGGTTGAACCGATTGAAATCGTGCTTGTGTAAGCTGAGGGATAGTGTGGGTCCGGATTGTCGTTGTTTCCGCTTGAAGCTAAAATCACGCAGCCTTTTCCTTCTCTTCCTTGTGTTTTTGCTTGTTGAAAAGCACTTTCAATTGAAGTAACAGGACTTGAACCTCCCCAGGAATTACTCATTACGTCTGCACCATTTTGCCAGGACCAATTAATTCCTGTTACAGTTTGCGAGACTACAAAAGGGAAAATTTTGATTTGCATAATTTTACAAGTTGAGGCAGTGCCGTGAATTCCTTCGTTGTTATCGCCGACAGCAGCGGCAATTCCGGAAGTGCAAGTTCCGTGAGCTTCGTTTTCGGGAGCGTAAGTTGGGTTTGTTGTGTTGTTAATTGTGTTAAAACCTGTAACAACGTTTCCAGCCAAATCGGGATGAGTTGCGTCAATTCCTGTGTCAAAAACTGCGATAACGATGTTTGGGTCGCCTGTTGTTACGTTTTCCCAGACTTCAAGAGCGTCAACGTCTGCGTCAACAATTCCATTAAACTGTCCTGTGTTGTGCATTCCCCACTGAGTTGGAAAAAGCGGGTCGCTGTCCAGCAAATCTTGTAAAATGAAGTTTGGTTCAGAAAAGTTCACAAGTTCAGAGGCATTGACTGAGTTTACAAGGTCAAAAAAGTTTGCTTCCGTGTTTTGCGGGATTTTTACAACAAAATAATTTGGCAACGGCTCGGAATCGTCAACCAAAGTTAAATTATTGTTTTGTAAGAAATTATTGACTTGATTTCTTGAAACAAAAGGTTTGAACTGAATTAAAAACTCACCAAAAACGAACATTCCTTCGTTTTTATTTTGATAGCCTGAAAAAACAGAGTAAACTTCCTGTTGATTTTTCAGAAAATTTACAAAATCCTGTTTTGTTGTTTCGGAGCTGCCTTCTTTAAATTCAAGAATGCAGAGAGTTTTAAAACGGTTGTCCTGAGTTTTTGAAAAAACAGTTTCCTGATTAAAATCCTGCAAAAAAGGTGAAGTTGAGATTAAATTTTCAATAAAATTTTTATTGGATTCTTTGAGTTCAACAAGAATTTTATTGGATTCGTGAATAAAAATTTTTTGGTTTTTGTAGTAGTAAAATTCTTTTGCCGAAGCGAGTAACGGCAACAGCAAAAATAAAAAAGCAGTAAAAATTTTCATAGGTCTTTCTCCTAAGGTTAATTGTGAGTTTTGATTACTCTATAAATTTAAGTGAATTAGAAAAAATTACAAGATTTTTTTCAGGAGACTGACACAATGCTGTCAGTTCATTTTTTTAGCTTAAGTTCAATTAATTAAACTTTAAATCTCTCAAGAAAGGGAAAAAAATGAACCACTCACTTTGTTACATTGAGTTTTACACAAAAAACTTAGCAAGGGCAACAAAATTTTACACGGAAATTTTTGCCTGGAAATTTCAACCAATGGGCGATTGTTACGCGATGTTCAATGCTGAAAAAGATGGAATTGGCGGAGGCTTCGCACAAATTGAAGAAGGAACTGAAGTAAAAAACGGAAACAGTGTCATTCCTTACATTTCTGTTGAAAACATTGGCGAAATGCTTGCAAAAATTGAAGCTAACGGTGGAAAAATGGTATTTCCTGAAACAAAAATTTCCGACGAACACGGATACTTTGCGCATTTTGAAGACACGGAAGGAAACACTGTCGGGATTTGGCGACCTTAGTTTTGAACAGCCCGTTGTTAAAAGAAATAATTTTTAAAACTAACTAAAACCTTCAGGAGATTTTTGAGAAAACCCTGAAGGTTTTTCTGTTTTTAAATGGGAATTTATCTTCTGACTATTAATTCACTGGTAAAACTTAGTTCTTTTTTTAAGCTAAAAAATTAATTAAGTTCCTGCTAAAAATTTGGCAGAAAAATTATGCAGAACCTACTTAAAATCATCATTCTTTTCATCGTTCTAAACTTTGTTTTTTCGTCTTTGCTTTCTTTTTGCTCCGATGAAAATACTTCAGGAAACCTTACAGGAATTGCCAGTTCCGATGTAAACCTTGAAGGAATACTTGAAGAATACAAAAAATTCAATAAAAATGGGAACAAAAATCTTGGCGAACTTGAAGCGATAATTTTACAAAAGAACCTAATCACAGAAAAAGAAAATTTCAGGCTCGCATTTTCTCAGGGTGGAGAACTGATTGGTTTTAATGATTTTAACCAAAACGGAGCTTTTGAAGAAACGGATAAACTACAGTTCAAAATTGAAGTTGACAAAGAAAACGAGAAAGTTTACGTTTCTGACAGGTACAACAACCGTAGTTTTTTTCACCTTGATGCAGGCGATTTGGTTACCTGGTGGATGATTTCAAGTATGCTGAACAACCAAAGAAACTACTACGGCTCTTACCGAAGATTTGACGACTACGATAACTACTTCAGAAGACAGCGAAACACTTTTTCATCACGTAGTTTTGGCAGCAGTTCTTCAGGCAGCAGCAGTTTTTTTGGGAAATGAAATTTTTATGATTCCACTAAAAGACTTCCTCCCTTTGTTTGACCTTTCACCGGTTTCAACTCTAATCGTTGAACGAAAAACAGACCTGATTTTATGGGCAAACAAAAAATTTTGTTCGCTTTTTAACACAACTTACGAACAAATCGTTGGCACAAACTCAATTGAATTAATTAATTACAACAACCTTGAAGATTACTACAAAATCATCGGTGCAAGGAAAAACAACACGTACTACACCTATGAAATTGAGTTTCGGTTTAATGGAATTGAATTTTGGGGAGAAGTGCGGGTTCAAAACGTTGAAGATAAACAAATTGCAACGATTGTAAACGTAACGGAAAGAGTGCTTGCAAAAAAGAAATTGCTGGAAACTTACCGGAAAATTGAGGAAATCCAACACAATTTTCTGCCTGACAGAAAGCTAAAATTACCAAAACTTTCGTTTGACTACTACTACAAGGCACTTTCTTACGCAAGCGGCGATATGTTTTGCATCGTTCCACAAAAAGAAATTTATGGTTTTACAATTGCAGACATGTCAGGACACAACTTAACAGCTTCCTACTTAATGGCAAAATTTATAACTTTTATCAAAAGCTCGGCTAACTTCAGAAACATCCGCAAAACCATCAGGGACGCAAACTCGTTTTTGCTGCAAATCAGCGAAACAGATGATTTTTCAAGCATTTTTGTCGCTTCGTTTAACCCGCAGAAATTGGTTTTGAACTACCTGAACGCAGGTCATCCGAACCAACTCGTTATCCGAAAAGACGGAACGTTCAAAAAACTTAGAGCTTCTGTTCCTTTGATTGGCTCGTTTAGTGAAAAAATTTTTAACCCAATCCTCGCAAAAGAAAAAATCCAGCAGGTAAGACTTCGCGAAGGCGATAAAATTATTTTGTTTAGCGATGCGTTTCTTGACCCGGAAACATCAAAAGAGGAGCTTCTTTTAAAACTTTGCAGAGAAAACACGCACCTTGACTGTACGGAACTAAAAGATTTTATTTTAAAAAACTGGCTTCAGGCAGTTGGTTTGGAAGCCTTTGACGACGACACAACTTTGTTAATTTTGGAAGTAAAAAATGATTGATTTTAATTCTTACCGAAAACTTTTTCCAATCACTGAAAAACAAATCTGGCTGAACCACGCTTCAATTTCTCCTTTTTCAACCCGTGTGAGCAAAGGAATTGAGGATTTTATTTTTGAAAGACAGTTTGGTGAAATTGATTTTTTCCCTAAGACTTTGCAAAAAATTGATGATTTTAAGACAGAAATTGGCAAATTAATCAATGCCCCGAAAGAAAGAATCGGCTACCTGCACAACACTTCCGAAGGCTTGCTTGTGTTAGCTTCAGGGCTTGACTGGAAAGTTGGCGACAGAGTTTTGCTGAACGACATTGAATTTCCTGCAAACGTTTACCCTTTTTTGAACCTGAAAAGCAAAGGTGTTGAAATTGATTTTGTGAAAAACCGTAGCGGAAGGATTTTAGTTGAGGATTTAGAAAAAGCAATCACTCCAAAAACAAAGGTTTTGAGCATTAGTTTTGTGAATTTTGCGAATGGTTTTCGCAGCGATTTGGAAAAAATTGGTGAACTTTGCAAATCCAAAGGTATAATTTTTTGTGTTGACGGGATTCAGGGAGTTGGAGTTGTTCCGCTTGACGTCCAAAAATATAAAATTGATTTTTTGAGTAACGGTTGCAACAAGTGGTTGATGGGTTTGCAGGGAACGGCTTTTGTTTTTGTAACGGAAGAGCTGCAAAACAGGATTGCATCGCCTTTTACGAGTTGGCTTTCTGTGAAGCATTTTTGGGATTTTTTTGATTACAGGTTGGAAAATCTTTTTGAAACTCCACAAAGGTATCAGTTTGGAACTCACAATTGCATTGGTGTTTGGGGAACTTTGGAAGCAGTAAAACTTCTGAATGAAATCGGCAAGCAAAACATTTGGGAAAAAGTCCAAACACTCACAAAAAAAGTGCGAAACGGGATTTTAGAAAGCACACTAAAACTTGAAACGCCTTTTGAAAACGAAAACGAACTTTCCGGAATTGTTAGTTTTTCGTGTTCAGACAACGAAAAAATTTATCAAAAGCTCAAAAGTGAAAATATTACAATTGCTTTGCGGGATAAATTTTTGAGAGTTTCTCCGCATTTTTACAACACTGAGGAAGAAATTGAAAAATTGCTTGCAGTTTTGAAAAGATAATTTTAAAAAGAGCTTCACTTGTAAGTTAAACTCTTCTAAGTGAGAAAAACTATTCACCAACAATGGTAAATCGTTTCCAATTGCTTTCAGCGCCGGAAAACACTTTTCCGTTTTTTAGATTAACAACTCCAACTCCATCAACTCGCCAAATGTAGCGTTTTCCTGTTTCTAATTCATTAATTTTTGCTTTCCCGTCTTTATTGAATTCAACTAAATACTCTTGTCCAAAAGTACCGGGAACTTCTTCAAAAATCCAAATGTAATTTCCAAATTCATCCGTTATTTTCAAAACATAACTTGAAAAATAATTTGGGTTCCAAAACCATCTAAAAACAGGTTGAGTGTTGTCATAACTTCCTAACGGGCTTACACCAACCGGCTTTTCCTCTAACTGATAACTGATTGTATCCGAAGAAGCGGAAACATTACCTGTTTTATCAAATGCTCTAACGTAATATTTATAAATAACACCTGTTTCTAAAGTTTCAGTTGTATCAATTGTCAAAGAATCATTAAAGAAAACAATATTTTTAATTTCCTGATTTGGAAGCCCTTTGTTAATAATCAAGCTATCAATGTTTTCAATCTCTTCGGCACTAATATTTGTTAATTGAGTAAACCCGCCTGATTTTTTAGAACGGTAAACTGTGTAGCCTTTAACGTCTTCTTCCTGATTTTGAAACCACTCAACACGAATCCAATCTCCGTCAGCAACAGCGTCAATTCCTGTTTCAACTCCCGAAGTATCGGCAGATTTATCAACAATTAATGGTTTTTGAGGTGGAATTGTGTCTTTATCGGCATCAGTTCCACAAGCAGTAAAAAATGAAAAGCATAAAACTAAAATTAAATAAATCATAACTTTATCCGTTAAAATTGGAATGAAAGATTAAATCTGTGTGGTCCTTCAAGTTTACTGTGATTCCAGTAAGCCCAATCTAAAGTAAACCCTTTAAAAATAAAACCTAAACCATAAGTTGCGTCTCCACCGTTTGAACCAAGCCTGATTGCGAACATTTTTTTGAGTCTAATTTCACCGCCAAAATGATGAGACCCTTCATTTCTTGAATCATAATTGTAAGCAAAAGTGTACTCGTCAATTATCCAATCAAAATCTTGAACGTAATAAACTCCCGTCAGGTAAGCTCTTTCAACTTTGTCTTTTGTGTTTGCACTCCATTTTAATTCCTCTTCACTCAAATCTTGAATTTGAAAACCAACTCCTAAATCGCCTAAACCTTCCTTACTTGCAATTTCGCTCATACTTGCTTTAAAAAGAAAACCTAAATCCATTCCAATTCCAGTTACAGAAAGGTCGTCGTACTCAATTGCAGGTAAACTTGAGCCATCTCTTTTTTGTCCTGCATCGTAAATTCCAATTCCACTCAAGCCACTTGTTGCCATTCGGATAACCTTCACGTTAAAACCATAACCAAATTCAATTGGTAAATTGTAGTAAAGCCAGCCAAGGTCAAAATTAAGTTTGTGTTTTTTTCCAAAAGTAAAATAATACGCTTGTTGGATGTTATCAAAGTTTTTTCCTTCAATAAAATCACCGTAAAGATTGTTTGGGTCCCTTGTTGCTTCATTTGTTAAAGTATTGTAAACAGGGATTTTATCAATACTGTAGCGAATCCAGTTAATTCCAAAAGCAGCGTCTTTTGGAAGTTTGTGAGTGTAACCAAAATGATTGTAAGAAGTTTCCAAAAAACTCGTTGCGTACATTCCGGCAACTTCTCTGCGTTTTGCAAAAGAAATTCCGGCAGGATTCCAATAAAATGAGTTGCCGTCCAACCACGAACCTGTGTAAGAATTTCCCATTCCAAGTGCTTTTGCACCAACTCCATTTTCAAGAAAAGCAGTTGTGTTTTCTTTTGCCAAAAGATTCCCAACAAACAATGAAACAACTGCAACTAAAATAATTTTTCTTAACATTATTTTTTAAACCCTTTTAAAATTTTTGATTACTGTTCAGTTCTTATTTTTGCCAACTTACCTTTGTATTTTTCACTGATAGTTTCTTGATTTGTGTCTTTTCCTTTTATTGTAATTATGTAAAAGTAAACTCCGTTTGCAACTTCATTGCCTTTGTCATCAAGCCCATCCCAATAAATTTCGTGTCCGCGGGCAGAAGTTGAGTTTGGTGTCCTGTCAGTTTCAAATTCTTTTGTGTAATCAATTCCTTCCCTGTTTCCGGAACGGTTAAACATTTTCTTTACCAATCTTCCTGCAACAGAATAAATTTCAATCTTGATTTCCCAGGGTTTATCCGCCGCATCGTCAATTCCTTCAACTGAAAATGCAAAAATAGTTCCTTTTTCACCTAATTTTTTATCAGGAATGCTTTTAGCAACTGCATCACCAAAAGGATTCGGGAAGTTTCCATAAACTGTCAGGTTTGTGTTTGCCAAAGTTCTGAAAGTTACTTGTTTGTCTGTTAAAAGATTTCCGGCGTAATCAGAAACTTGGTACTTAACCACGTAATCGGAAACAATCGTGTTTAGTGCAACTCGTAAAGGTATTGAAATTATGTTTGGATTAGAAGTTGAGTCTGGTAAAACAAGTTCATTAGAATCAAGAGTATCACCGTTCAAAGTAACCCAAATTGTATTCAAATTAATTCCGCTTTCATCTTGTAAAATCAATGAAACCTTAGCATTAGATGAAACAAAACTTCCATCAGTAATTGTTTTTCCCGAAGCATTCAGTTCAACGGAAGGAAAGAACTTAGTGCCTTTGTTTGCATCGTCAGTGCTGTTCATTAACGTGTAAAGACCTTCGTTAGCAGTTTCAGTTTCAAAGAAATCGCCGTTTTGTGTTGTTGGAAGCAGAAGCCATCTTTTGTTTGGTAAATCATAAAAAGCAATTTGTGTCGTCCCAATCGTGTCTTGAAGCAATGGATTAAGTGCAAATTTTATTTTTATTTTTTCTTCTAAAACCGCTTCAGATTTTGAAAAATCAATTTTGTAAGCTAAAAATTCATCTCTTAGTTTTGCAGCTTCACGTTTTAAAGGGTAGTTATTAACTTCATAGGTGTACGGAACAAATAAATTTTGAGTGCGTGTGTTTGGCATCAGTTTTTCAGAAATTATTAAAACACCTGTTTCAGTAAATTTTTGCGGTTCAATGTCTATAAAAATTTGGTCATCAACAGCAACTTCTGAATGAGTTGTTTTATTCAAAGTTGTTCCGAGTGCCGGAGTTACGTTAAAATGATTTAGTTTCAGTTCAAAAATCCTTGCATTATTTTGCCTGATTGCTTCACCAAAAACATTTAATGGGTCAATTTCTGCTTTAACAGAATATTTTCCCGGGATAAAATCAAATTGTTCAACTAAAAGTTGCGAATTAAAATCAAAACTTGAGTAAGATGGAATAGAATTAATTGTGTAATTCATTGCAAACGCCAAACTATCAGTTCTCAAAAAAGTAAACTTTAAAGGAATGTTGTTTTGTGCAACTGGCGTGTTGTTTGAAACTGAAAAGTTGAATTTTACCTCATCTTCACCACTTAGCCAAAATTTTTCCTTGTTTGTGTTAAAATCTAATTTTTCACCAAGAAAGTAATTTTGAGAGTTTGTTTTGTAAATTTTTCCTTCATCGGTTGTAATTTGAAAATAGTAGTGAATCAGAGTTCCGCCTCTTCCGTCAACAAAAGGATTTGCAGTATAAAAATGTTTCGTGTTTAATGTGTCTTTAACTGTAATGTAAGAAAACCTGTCGCTTGCGTTAAAATTATTTGGAGTATCGTAACGCCCGATACATTTTATTTCTGTAATCACTTTTCCGTTTGGCTCAATAAAAATATGGAAATAGACGGAATCTCTTTCGGTTGGGTTTAAAGGGAAGTGAGCTGTTGAAATAATTGAAGGACCATCAACTAAAAAAGGAATTGAAGCATTGGCAATTTTAATATCGCTAATGTCATCATTATCAGCATAAATTTTGATAAAACCAGAAGTAGTATTCAAAAGCAGTTCAGTGTTTTGAGTTAATTTTAATGAGTAAGTTCCATTTCCGTTTGATTCTGCAATTGGTCCTTTGTCTGGAATTGTTATTGTTTCACTAAAATTATTTGAGTTTGGAGTAAACAAAAATTCCTTGATTGTTCTTCCGTAAGAATTTGTAACAGCAATTTTCAACCTTCTGATTTCAAAATCAGCTTCACCACTGACAACAACATCTTGCCCGTAAGTTAAATTATCGTCAGAAAGTTCAAGAGAATTTTCAACAAATTTTTCGTTTGCAACGTGCAGAGAGAGTGCCGGGTCTCCTAAAAGATTGTACTGTGTAATCATTGAAAATTCTTGGTCAGAAGGGTTTGCAACACCATCAGGACTGTATTTTTTCAGGTAATCTTGTTTTGCTTGCCAAATTGCCTGACCAAAAGTTTGGTTCTCAAGTAAAATTGGTCGCCAAATTTCCTGAGAAATGAAAAAGTCATTCCAAGTCCAGCCAAGACCTGAAGAAGCCCAAACACCAATTGCACCTTTGTCTTTTTCAATCATCATTTTTTCGGACAAACTTAAACGTGAAGGTTCGTCAAAAGCTCCTGCAAAACAAGTCATACTTGTAACAAAAGGGTATTTTCCTTTGTTACTTGTTCTTTCAACGTCAGGAAGTCTAAAAAGCCCTTGGTCAGCCCAAACTGCTCCGCCGCCGTGTCCCATAAAATTAATGATTGAAATTCCACCATCAAAAATATCTATTAAATCAGAAGTACCGCCAAGGTCAATATCTTTTTCAATTTCTGCCGCTAAATTTTGATTGTTTAGCAAAAGATCCGGGTTAGTTGAAGAATTTTCTGTTGTCTCTGCACTTGTGTTTAATCTTATTACATCAAATTGTGAAGGTAAATGGTCTCTTATTAAGACGTTATTTTGGTCTGAAAAAATTCCTGCTCCACCGGAAATGAATAAAATTTTATTAAAAGTCTCATCAAAATCAGGGTTTGTTATGTGTTCAATTGATTTGTCAACAACTGCCTGAAGTTCAAATCTATCATTTACAGTGAATCTGCCGATTAAAAACTCCGGTAAAAAATCATCATCAAGAAATCCATACCAGGAATCACTTACTGCAAGTCCCCATTCTTTTGTGTGTAAAAGTTGTGAAGGAATAAAGTTTCCACCACCTTCTTCGGGTAATTTCCCGTTCCAGGAATTATCACCAACCAATAAAACATAAATTGGTGCCGGTTTTGTCCAATTTTCATAAACAAAACGCAAAAATGATTTAATTGCTTCAGGAGAACGATGCCCTGCTGAAAATTCATCATAAATATCCATTACATCAATTACTTTTGTGCTTAATGGTAATTTTGGATTGTTTTCGTGTAATTCAACAAACTCGTCTAACTTGCTTCCAA
Source organism: bacterium (assembly GCA_020850775.1). Taxonomy (GTDB): domain Bacteria; phylum CLD3; class CLD3; order CLD3; family CLD3; genus JADZEA01. The sequence goes on along the minus strand of JADZEA010000076.1, from coordinate 27,028 downwards.
TAAATTCCGGATGCGAAATAACTAAGTAATCAACTTGTTCTGTAATTCCTTTAATGTCAGATGGTAAATTAGCTTCAAACCTTTTTGGCTTTTTAATTTTTTCTTCTGTTGTTGCGATGTATTCCACCTCGTTGCTAAGAATTTCATCCTGGATTTTTATACGAAAAGTTTTTTCCTTTGTAAACTCATCCGTGATAATTCCAATAATTCCACCATTTAAACGGCTAATTCCTTTTTTGTAGAGGACGATATCTGGGTTAGTAAAACCTTTTACATTAAATTCCCAAACTCCAAATCTCTCATCTGTTTCACCGTAAATATTAGACTCTGGTTTTCTGAAAGTTAAAGAGTTTTCGTAAGCCTCTAATTTTCTTTTGTACTGAATTTCTATCCAGTTTAAAAGCACAACATCATTTTCTCCTGATTGTGTATCGCCGGGTAAACTTAGGTTTACGGTGTTAATTCCTTCAAGCAAAAGCGATTGTGCAATTCCTCCGGTACCAATATTTGTTCCGGAAGTTGAACCTATCGGATAAAGCATTTTTAATTTTTGTTCTACCCAACTTGTGTTGTAAACCTGCTGATTGTTCACTGATGCAATTACGTGATGGCTTCCACTTGTTCTTCCATGAAGTGCAATTGTAAACTTTGCTTCCGCACTTCCATCAGCGTAAAGTCCCGGTAAATTTATTGAAATTGCTTTTGTACTAAAAGCTCTTGCTTCAGTCCAAAACCAATGGTCTCTTTGTGTAATATCAAGCACTTCTTTGTAAGAAACGTCTCCTAAACGGCTAAAAAGTCTGTCTTCTTCCAAATGAATTTTGTCGTCAAAAAACTTTGCCGTGTAAAGGTCATTTGCAATTGAAAGGTTGTCAACAATCGTTGGAGCTACATTTTCATCGACCATTCTCAAACCAAAACCATCGTCTTTTTTCCAACTAATGTAATAACAATTTTCAGTTGAGTAAGGGTCCTGGTAAACATCAGGAGTCTTTACTTTGTCAAGATAAGTTTTTACTCTTTTCTCGCCCCAAAAATCAAAGTAATCAGTTTCATCAAAAACTCCATCTGCTTCACCACTAAAATAAACAGGTATTTGTGTGTTATTTTTATAAATTTTTAAGTAACGTGGATCCAAACCAAAAAGGCTAACTCCAAGTTTGTCAATGTCGCTCAAAGTAATTCTGTAAATTCCATCTTCTTCAACAATCATTCTGATTTTTTTGTCTTCAGTGTCATAATTTGTGATTGTTTCTGAAAGCTGGGAACCATTTTTCTTACCTTTAAAAAAGTTCAGGCTTTGTGCTTCCCTGTAATTTTCTGCCGTTTTGGAAAGAAGCTCAAGTTCTGCAATACTTGGGTCTGGATTAACAACACCTTTTGTTGAATTTAAATCTTCTTCAAAAGTTACTTCAAGGGTCATTTCAGAGTAAAAAGTAATTGAATTTTGCGAAGGAAAATAAACGTAAGGTGAAATTTTAAGAGTTACCAACTCATTTCCACGAAAATTACCTTCCCTGTTAATTTCTGCAATTTGTGAAGGATAAACAGTTGTTTTTGCATAATCCAAGAGTGGTTTTTGTTTTGCTTCGCTCCCTGTTCCATAATTTGCAACATCTTCAAAAACAGGTTTTATCGGATTTTTTATTGCAATTTTCCGTGACTTTGAATCTAAAACTCTGACAGCAAGATTTTTGCTTGGAATGTTTAGAGTGTAAGAAAAATTTGGAATTTCAGGATAATTTGTTTTTTGTAAAAACCCACTTCTGGCATCTTTAAACTTGACAAAAGTTTTCCCGTCAAACTCAAAATTTTCAAATTCAGGTTCAGGGTTTGTAACTTTAATTTTGATTTTATTTTTTGAATGCTCAATAATTTTGAAAGTTTTTTCTTGTTTCTCAGTTTGAACTGCAACATTAGATTTTGTTTTTTCTTGTTTTTTGGCATCGTTTCCCAAAACTGCATTTGAAACAATCAAACTTGAAATTCCAAAAATTCCAATAAGCAAAAAGTCTTTTTTTATCATTTTTCAACACCTAAAATTTTGATACTTTTATCAGGTTTTAATAATTCTTCTTTTAATTTAGTTCTAATTTCTTCAATGGTTAAATTTTTTTCTAAGTTCCCGTTTTTTGCAATTGAGATTTCTCCTGTTTCTTCTGAAACAACGAGTGAAATTGCATCTGATTCTTCCGTAACTCCAATCGCTGCTCTGTGCCTCGTTCCCCAACTCAAAGGAATTGTATCATTTTGCGTGATTGGCAAAAAACAACCTGCTGCTTCAATCAAATAATTTCTAATTACAACTGCTCCGTCGTGAAGCGGAGAATTTTTGTTAAAAATTGAAAGCAACAATTCCTTTGAAATTTCTGCCCCTAAAATCAAGCCTGTTTCAATAACTGCACGCATTCCTGTTTCCCGTTCAAGAACAATCAAAGCACCTGTTTTTGTTTGAGAAAGCACTTTTACTCCTTCTGTGAGCTGGTCAATAAAACCAATGTTTTGATGCTTAAAAAATACATTCACAAAATTGCTTTGACCAAGATAAATTAAAAATCTTCGTAATTCTGATTGGAAAAGAATCACAAAAGCAACAACCCAAACAGCTCTGATATTTTCAATTAGCCATAAAATTCCTTTCATTTCAAACGCTTCAGCAAGAAAAGAAAACGCCAAAATCACAACAAAACCAAGAAGCATTTGATAGGCTCGTGTTCCGCGTAAAATAATAAAGAGCTTGTAAAAAATAAATGACACTAAAAAAATATCTAAGACATCAAACAGAGTAATCGTCAAAAAATCTAATTTAATTAGTTCCATCTTTGGTATTTTTTAATTTTATCAGCAACAAAAATTGCTTTTTTAGTTTCCTTAACATCGTGAACACGCAAAATATTTGCACCATTCAAAACAGAAGCAACTGCTCCGGAAAGGCTTCCTTCTAACCTTTCTCCGACTTCATTCCCAAGAAATCCTTTTCGTGAAAGACCAACAAGAATTGGTTTACCAAATTTTTTAAACTCTCCAAGCCTTGCAAGAATTTCAAAATTTCCTTCAAAAGACTTCCCAAACCCTATTCCGGGGTCAATTGCAATTCCCCTGATTCCTTTGCTTTTCGCAAAAGAAATTGAGCTTTCAAGATAAGTCTGAATTTCTCCAATCAAATTGTCGTAACTAACATTTTTTTGCATTTCCTGAGGTTTTCCTTTTGTGTGCATCAAAAAAGCAAAAGCATTAAATTTTGCAACAATTTCCGCAATCTTTGGCTCAAAAACAAATCCCGAAATATCGTTAATTGCTTCAACTCCAAGTTTTAACATTTCTTCTGCAACTTTAGCTTTCGTCGTATCAATTGAAATTGGAATTTTCACCTTTTTTAGAAGTTCGCTAACAACCGGAACAAGTCTTTCAAGTTCAGTTTCCACACTGACAGCCTGAGAATTTGGACGAGTTGATTCTGCTCCAATATCAATAAAATCAGCACCTTCACTCTCCATTTTTAATGCTTGTTCAATGGCTTTTTGTTTGTCAAAAAACTTACCACCGTCAGAAAAAGAATCCGGCGTAACGTTTAGAATTCCCATCAAAAAAGTTCTTTCAGAAAAATCGTAAGTCCCGTTTCTGAAAGAAAAAGTAAAATTTTCTGTTTCCAAAGGCTTGTTAAGTTAAAAGTTAAACAAAAACTAATTCTTACAACTTGCTTTTTCAAGTGCTAAATTTAGTAGTAAAACAACTCAAAAACCTTAGAATTTACGAAAAAAAAACGCTAAGATTGTCATTTACTTGTGTTTTTTCCGCATTTTTTTTTACTACTTAAAAACTGCTCCGCCAAGTTTCATAAAAACCTTGCTCTGAGTTTCTCTAATTTCTTCTAAAACAATGCTTTCACCAATTTTTCCACTCTTTACAATTTCTTGCAATTTCTTTCCACCAAAATCAAAAATTTCAGCTTTCAAATTTTCACTTGTAAAGTTGACAACAATTGGCAAATAATTATCTTTTCCAAAATCAAAAATTTTAAAAATGCTTTTTTCGTTAGTTTGCCATTCTCCGGTTTGAATTTGCGAAAATTCCAAATCCGAAAAATTAAAGTTTCCGTTTCCCGAGTTTTCCAGAATTACAAAGTCTTTTGGGGTTTCACCACTCAAAAAAATATCCGCAAAACCATCTTTGTTAAAATCATTTACAGTTATTTTTGTGAAATTTCCAATTCTCAACTTGCTTGACGTGTAAGAATTTTGTTGGTTACTAAGCCTTAGTTCTAAAAATTTTTCATTCCCTTCCGCAATCCCGACAAGGTCAGGAATTTTATCACCGTTTAAATCTCCTGCGTAAGCTGAAATGATTTTTTCAGCCTCAAGGTCGTTTGCCAAAAACTTCCCTTTTCCATCATTTAGCAGGATTTTTACGTTTGAATTTGAAACTGCAGAAGTTAAAACAAGGTCAAAATCACCGTCTTTTTCAAGGTCTTGTGCATAAACAATCCCAAACTCAAGCCCTTTAAACACTTGTGGCTCAGAAAAAAAATCGTAATTATTTTGGAAAATTGCGATTTTACCAAACTCTTTTCCTGTAACAATAATTTCTGCAAAAGGTGTTTTATCAAGGTTGGCAGCAAAAATTTTGAATGGTTCATCAGGAAAAGAAAGCCTTAAGGGAACTGAAAAACTATCCTTTCCAAGCCCCCAAAAAACTAAAATATTCCCAAAAAATACAGAAGGATCGCCAAGAATAATGTCAAGATTTCCATCAAAATCAAGGTCTGTTGAATAAATTACAAGCTCAGAATCAGGTTCCGCAAAAGTTTGTGGTGTTCTGACGACAAATTCCCAAATTTTTGATTGCAAATTTTGATTGCTTTGTGATTTAATCCCGTTAGTCAAAATACAAGTAATTTTTGAACCCTCACTAAAGTTTTCTTCCGGTTGAAAAGTTACCGTTTCCCGATTTTTATCAAAAACAAAACTACCCTTCACTTCTTTTGAGTTTTCAAGGACTAAAAAATTCTCATTTTTGATTGTTACCTGGTCAATTTTTTGTGAAAAACTTACTGTAACAGACTCGTTTTTAAAAGAAAAATCAACGGGCTTGTACGATGTAACAAAAAATTCCTGTGCAAGTAAAACCTGGCTAAAAAAACCAAAAATTAGTGCAAAAAATGTTTTAATAAATAAACTCTTCAATTTCATACTTTGTAAGTTTTGGTTTATCGCGTGAGTTTTCAAAAAGCCTTGATTTAATTGCTTCTGTCTGCATTTTTGAGTCTGTTTCTGCGTTGTCTTCTATTCCTTCCCTGTGTAAAAACTCAAGATAATTTTGCATTCCGTAACTCACAAATTCTGAAAAATAAACAATGTCCGAACTGTCTAAATTCATTTGATTAATCACTTCAACGCTTTTTTCAATGTGTTCATCAAAATATTTTTTGCCACCAACTCCAGTCATTAAAATCACACCAACAGAAATTCCACTCTCCTTTAAACGATTGACAACGTCCCTTGCGTCTTGCGGAGTTGCAGGTTTATTCAAAAGCCTTAAAACATTTTGTGAACCTGTTTCAAAACCAATGTAAGCACGTTTAAAATTTCGTTCTGCGAGTTTTTGATAGTCATTTTTTGTCTTGAAATTTTGCGTAAAATTGTCAACAAAAGCATAAACTCCTGAAAAATTACCTCTCCCAAACTCAAATTGCGTTTGTAAAAAATCTAAAAGTTCAACAAGGTATTTTGTCGGAGCAAGCAAAGAGTTTGCGTCGCCAAGAAAAATTGATTTCCTTAATTTTAAAGCTTCGCCTAAAAAATTTTTTAACCCAAAAATATGGTTTTTTACCTCTTGAACTGGTTTTATTTTGAATTCAACGTCTTTGTAAAACGAACAAAAACTGCACTTGTTGTACGAGCAACCAACAGTCATCTGAACAACCAAAGCTAAGTACTGGTCTGGCGGCAAAATCATAACCGGACTGTAATTTTTTTTGTAAAGTTCCTCAAGCTCTTCGTAGTCTTCATAATTTTTAGAATTGATTTTTTGAATGAAGTTTTCAAGTTCTGCTTGCGTGTAATTTTCGTGGTTAACATTTTTTGCTTTACCGGAAAAACACGTTTCGCTGACTTGTTTCGCAAAATTAAGCAGGCTTTTTCGTTCAAAATCTGTCAAATCAAATCTCTGTTTTTTAGCATTTTCACGGTAAATTTTCAGGAAACGGTTTCCAAGACCACGTTTAAAAGTAATTTCATCTGCAATTCCATAAATCAAAAAACCTCGTAAATCATAAGTCAGAACTGTAAAAATATCCAAACTGATAGAAATTGAATTTTTTTTGAAGTTCACAAGAAAGTTTGCACTTTCCAAATTTTCTAAAATTTTTTCGTAATCCGGGAAACGTTTATTGAAATTCTTAACAATCATTTTTTCACTTTCGTTTTGCCTGAATTTAAGACAAAAGGCTTTTCACGGAAAGGATAAAAGTGGTTTTATTTTACCAGCTGCTTAAATTTAACCATTGAAAATTTTCAGGCTTTTGACAAAAAAACTGTTTGCAAGGCTTAAAAAGTCGTTTTTTATTTTGGCATTCAAAGTGCCTTTGTTTTGCAAGAATCACAAAAAAATAAAAAATGAAAGGTGATAAAAATGAAGGCGTTAGGGATTTTATTAGTTTTAAGTACGTTGGTTGGTCTTTTTATTGAAATTGTTTTTGGATAATTTTTCCCTTAAAACAAGGTGAGAGTTTGACTTTTAGAAGTAAAACTCTCACTTAAAGTTTTTCTATTTTAAAAGCATCATTTTTTTAGTTTCGGAAAAATTTCCACCTTTAAGCTGGTAAAAATAAATTCCCGAAGAAACCAAAGAACCGTTGTCGTCTTTTCCGTCCCAAACAATTTCATTAGTTCCAATTTCGGCAGGTTTTTCAGAAACAAGATTTCTGACAAGCTGACCTGAAGTGTTAAAAATTGAAAGTGAGTAATCTGTTTTGCCTAATGATTCAAACTGAATTGTTGTTGTTGGGTTGAAAGGATTCGGGAAGTTTCCTTTTAAAATAAATTTTGAAATTCTCACTTCATTTTCATTAATTGTTGGCTCGTAGCGAACTGTTGCAATCAAATCTTTGTGGTCAATCCTGTTTCCTACAAAATCAACGTCAGTAAGCAAGTATTCATAAGTTTCACCCAAAATCAAATCCTCTCTGTCAACAAAAGTATAAGTTTTTGAAAAAGGAGAGTTCCCTCGTCCAAGAAGTTCCGGAGAATCTAAGTAAGAAGCGATTTGAGTAAAGTTTGTTTCGTTTTTGGTTTTCCTTTGAACGATAAAACCTTTGTTGTTGATTTCGGATTCAGCAATCCATTCAAGAACGATTTTGTTGTTGCTGTTTTTAGCATTAAAAGAATTCAGGTTTACAGGCAAAGGAACGTCAGGAGCGGTAAAAAAATCTCCTTCAGCACCATTGTTGAAAGTTGTTGAAGCAAAATTTACATCGTATCCGGGGTTTCCTGACTGACGGTTGTGGTGAGGAAGCATTTCGTCAGAAAAAAATCCGCCACCGCTGACAATCACTGCAAAAAATTTTGCGTAGTGAGTTTTTACAACGCCCGGAAGAGCCGTTGAACCTGAAGAAGGAATGTGCAGCATTAACTCAATTCCCTGGTCAATTCCACCTCCGTTGTTGTATGCGATTGTCATTGTGTTTGCGTCGGAAAAATCTGTAATGCCTGAACTTGGAATCGTTGAAGGAGTGCCACTTTGGTTGCAACTCTTTCCTGAACCGTTGTTAAAAAACGAACTTTTGATAAAAGGCGTCCCTTCACCGTAACGCATTGCGTCCATGAAAAAATCAGTGCCTGAACCACCTTTGTTAAAAGAAAAGGCGTAATCCACTTCAAAATCCATAAACGTGCCGTCCAAACCTCCTGTGCCAAAAACACCAGTTTCTCCTGTTTGTCCAACAGCTAAACCTTTGTCTCTTCCATCGTAACCGGAAGCATCCATAAAAAGCAAAACATTATCGTTACTCACCAAATCGCAGGGAATGCCGATGTAAAAATCATCAGTTGCTGAGTTTCTCGCAATTTTGATTGAACGAATGTTGTTTGAACTTCCAAAACCATTGTTTCCACTCGTGTAAGTGGCAATAATTTCGTAATCAGGCTCAGAAGTATCTCCGTCAACAGTTGGTAAAGCTAAGGAAATACTTGCAAAAGCACCCAAAAATAAAGTTAGTAAACAAAACTTTTTCATAATTTTGTCCTTTGTTTAAGTTTTAAAATAAAGATTAGAATAAAGATTAATTGCATTCAAGCTACTTTTTAAATTTACTGAAATTTTTGTGTTAGTCAATAATTTTTTTAAGGAAAAAATATTTTAAAAGGCTTTACCAATTGACTTGGCAACCCTTTTTATTTACTTTCTAAAACCTAACTTAAAGGGCATTTTTATGGCTAAAAATTTATTGAAACTTATTTTTCTTTTGTTCCCGTTTCTTCTGCTTGCTCAAAATAAAATTGAGTTTGGGAACCCAAAATCTTACAAAAATATCCATTTTAAAAAAGCTGATTTTGCCGTTGAAACAGAAGAAATTATCAAAAACCCTTCAGCTGACTTACTAACTCTCTACGCCGACCTTGAACCAAACTACTTGAAAATTCGTGTTGGAATTTACCTTTTACAAAGCCTTGACCACAAAACCGAACTTTTTAACTCTAACAACACAAAAATCAAAATTTACCTTTCTTACTCAAAAGACAAAAAGAACTTCGTAAAAAATGAAAATTTTTATTACGATGAACTCATTGAGTTTTCAGGCAAAAATAAAACCTTACGAAATTCCCTTAAAGAAAAAATCCAAACTCAACTTACACGGGAATTTAACTTCGTGGAACTCGTAATCCCACACTCACAAAACCTGAAAAATGAACTCGCAACCTACCCGAATGAAATCTTTAACAACGAAACTTTCCCGATTTCTTACCTCGTAACTACCGAAATCGCAGGAAAAACAATCGACACTCTCAAAGGCTCAAACCAAATCTCAACACAAACAGGAAACTGTGCTTTTGTTTTACACGGAAACCAAGGGCTAACTTACACAGACGTTTTTCGCGGAACAGACGGCGGAACAACTTTCCCAAACTCTTCCGGAAACGGTTTTGACGAACTCCTCGCAATTTCACAAAACTACAGCATTCCCGCAAACTACCACCTGAGCGGAACTTTAATTTCTGCTGCAGAATGGCACGACCCAACTTTTAATGACTGGTTGGCTCAAGGTGGACAGCAAGGTTGGGCAGAAATCGTCTCTTCAGCACTTGGACAACACATTATGCCTTTTCTTCCCGATAACCTAAACAACAAATCCGTAAAAACTCAGCACGATTTAATAAATTTTGTGTACAACTACAACCCTTCAATCGCCTGGATTCCCGAAAGAGTTTGGCTCTCAGGCGGAACTTACCCTGACGCCGGAATTTCCGATACCTGGCTCGGCGACAACTGGACGCAAAATGGAATTGAAGCGGTTATCCTTGACGATTACATCCACCTTGCAGGAGCTGACAACCACAAAATTCATTGGATGAACAATGGAAACGGAATAAATTTGCGTGTGATTCCGATTGACAACACTTTCACCGGAAACGTAAACTACAACGCAGGTGCCGCCTGGAATACAATTTTAAGCACTGGAGAAAATGGAATTGCAGTTTATGGAACTGATTGGGAAGTTCTCGCAGAAGTCAGCGGACAAGCCGTTAGCTCTGGAGTTGAAAATTTTTTGTGGTTAAACCAACAGCTTTCAGCAAATTCCTCCTGGCAAGGAGCCTGGAAACTTTCAAGTGCAATCTCTTCAGGAAAATTTAACGGAAACGGAATTACTTTAAACAACGGAACTTACGATTTAATCGGCGGTTTCAACGGTTACGGCGGAAACAACAACGCCTGGTACACAGATTGGGCAGGAACGCAAAGTCCGTCTGATTTTCACAATCCAGGCTGGAACTACGGAAACGTTTGGTGGAACACTTACAACAATCTTTTAAGCAGTGCCTCAAATTCAATTTCTGAAGCTGGTTGGCTAACTTTTATGACAAACATTCACGAAACTGCCTGGCACGAAGGACTTGGCGGACAAACTTCAGGCTGGATCCACAACTACTCCGCACACATCAAAAACACAAACGTTTACGCCGAAGCAGCAAAATGGGCTGCAAACTGGTACACAAATTCAACTGCTGCTTACACTTCTGACATTGACCTTGACGGAGCCGTTGAAATGATAATTTACAACGACAGAATTTTCGCAGTTTTTGAAGGAACAGGCGGAAGACTTTGCTGGCTCTTTGCAAAAGGAACAGACTACACTTACTCACTAATCGGAAACGACAACGCCTACTGGGAAGGAACAACCGGCGATTACAACGACGCTAACCACGTTGCAGGGCTTTCAGACGTCTTTGTCAACGGAAACGCAAACTGGATTAACGAATCTTACGGCTGGACTGTTGACAACGGTTCAGGTTCAGTCGTTCAAATTTCAATGTTCAAAGACGGAATGACCAAAAGAATCAGGCTTGAAGAAAATCAACCTTACTTAAAAGTTCGCTACACAACTCCCGGAACAACTTACATTAAATCCGGGTTTACTCCTGATTTGCTCTCGCTAACCTGGAACCCACAAGGCATTCAAAGAGTTTTTGCTCCAACAAGTGCTTACTTTGGACAAAGAAACACAGGTTCAAACGCAACTGTTGCCTGTGTCGTCGGAAGCGGCGGCGCTTCTCACACTGCAGAGTTTACTTCAACACTCGTCAAGGGCGATGAAATCAGTGGAAACGGAACTTTTGATTTTCTGCTTTACGGCGGTTACGCTCAACCAAACGGTTTGACTTCTCCTGAACTTGACGCTTTGGCTTCAACTGTTGTGAACAAACCTTTAGTCTCAAACATTGATTTTTTTGCTCAAACAGGAATTTTGATTTTGCGTTTCGATGACACGATGAATTTCTCTCAAACAAGCCTTGCAAACATTGGCTTTGACACAAATTTTGACAACGTTCCTGATTTTTCGCTTGCAAACTCAACGATTTTGAACACCGGCAACTCACAAATTATCAGGATTCAGCTTGACCAAACAACTGCTGGCAACTTCAAAAATGCTGATTTCAACAACGTCAGACTTTTGGCTGAAGCTAACTCTTTCCAAAACACGCTCGGAAACGGTAACGAAAGGTATTTTTTCTTTGACGGTTACGGAGTTTGGAAACTTGAAAACATTAGCAAAACAATTGACGGTTTTTTTGACGCTAACGAATGGGACAATTCAACAATTTTAGTTGACGACCCGAACAACGATTCATTTTTAGGAGCAAGTAACGAAATTGAAACGATTTTTATGGATTGGGATTCTCTTTACCTTTACTTGGGAATTGACGGACAAGTCGCCTCAAACCTTTCCTGGCTTCTTTACCTTGACACTGACCCAAATGGTGCAAACGGGCAAACAAACCTTTCAACAATCAATGTTTGGGACAGAAACGCAGTTTTTAACTCTGCTTCCCAAATGAAAGTTGATTTTCAGTTCGGTTCGTACGCCGGTTCTAACGGTGATTTTTGGAAAATTAATTCTTTAACCAACGCAACTCAGGTTAGTTCTGTTTTTTCACGAACTTTCCTGACGGGAACTTTGACCGGCTCAGAAATCGCAATTCCCTGGAACGCACTTTACGAACTCGGCGAAGGAATCGTAAAATCAGGAGCTACGATTCGCCTTGTTGCTTCGCTTGCAACTCAAACACAACTTAGTTCCGATTCTGCTCCTTCAAACACAACAGGAACAAACTTACCAACAATCAACAACTCCGTAATTTTTACAGTTGACGCAAACAACGACGGCTTTCCGGACGGAAACTCAACTTCGCTCACTGCCGATTTTTCCGCAAACCCGACAAGCGGAAACTTGCCCTTAACTGTAAATTTTTTAAGCCTCTCAACTGCCGGAAACAATCCGATTCAAAGCTGGAACTGGGATTTTGACAACAACGGAACAACTGACGCAACAGGACAAAATCCTTCTTACACGTACACAACACAAGGTTTAAAAAGCGTCAAACTAACAATTTTTGATGGAGTTTCAACCGTTACAGAAACTAAAAATGATTTTGTAAACGTAACTCTTGCAGGAATTGACCAAAGTGTTACAGTAACTTTTAGCCTTGACCTGAACGCTTCCTGCACTTTCACAAACACAGTTTCAGAAGTCAAAGCTACGGGAACTTTTTCAAACTGGTCAACAGGTTCTCAGGCGGTTTCGCTTTCAGACCCGAACAACGACAAAATTTGGACAGGTTCTTACACTTTTCCCGCAGGAACAAGCGAAAACCAACAGTACAAGTTCGTTTACACGAGCAACGGAACAACAACCTGGGAAGACCAAATCGCAAACAGGAACCTGACAATCAATGACACAAACTCAACTCAAACTTTGTCAACAGTATTTTTTAACGACGTTTACTCAAATTTTACAACTCAACAAGTTACTGTAAATTTTCAAGTTGACCTTGCTGTTGTTCAAGCTCCTTTTACAAGTGTTTCAGTAACGGGAAATTTTGTAAACTGGAACACTTCAGCAGTTCCGCTAACTTTGGTCAACGGAACAACTTACAGCGGAAGCTACGTTTTTCCCGCTTGCAGCAACGAAAGTTACCTCTACAAGTTCACGTACACTGACGGAACGAACGTTTTTTGGGAAGACCAAATCGCAAACAGAACTTTGGTTTTAAACGATTCTTTACCAACACAAAACCTTGCAACTGTAACTTTTAACAACTTAGTTTTACCACCAACTCCACCAAACTCAGATTTTACGGCAAGTGTTTTGAGTGGATTTTCTCCTCTGACAGTTAATTTTACAAGCACTTCCACACAGGGAACAAATCCAATTACAAGTTACCTTTGGGATTTTGACAGTAACGGAACAACCGACGACATCACTTCAATCACTTCACACACTTTCACAAACGTTGGAACTTACGCAGTAAAACTTACGGTTTCAGACGGAACACTTTCGGATTTTGAAACAAAAAACATCACGGTAGTTTCTCAAAACGGGATTTTACAACCTGAAAATGTAACTTTTAACGTTAACCTGAATGCTTTTTGTTCGGAAACAATTGACAGCGTTTTTGTTGCCGGAAGTTTTACGAACTGGGCTTTAAACCCTTTGAAACTTTCGGACACAAACAACGACAAAATTTACACTGGAACTCACACTTTCGCAGTTGGAGACACTTTAAATCAGGAATTTAAATTTGTTTACTACGCAAACGGAAGCACAAATTTTGTTTGGGAAAACGACGTTCCAAACAGAAACTTAACGATTGACACTTTGCAAACGAACCAAACTTTGGCAACTGTTTACTTCAACAACACAGAACCAACAACCGTTACCGTTCAAAACGTGAACGTAACTTTCAGCGTGGATTTTTCTTTTGTAAGCGGAGTAGTTACAAATGTTTACCTTACAGGTGATTTTACGAACTGGAATCCAACGGCAATTCCTTTAGTTTCAGGAAGCGGAAACGTTTACAGTGGTGTTTTTGCTTTTCCGGGTTGCAGCGTGAAAACAAGAAATTATAAATTTACTTACAGCAACGGAACTGAAACGGTTTGGGAAACGATTGGCAACAGAAACTTTACGCTTGACGACACGAACACGAGCCAAACTTTGCCAACAGTAACTTTTAACGACGTGCTTTCGCAAAGTAAAAACGTAACTTTCAGCGTTGACCTGACTAACTACTGTTTACAGACGATTGACAGTGTTTTTGTTGCAGGGACTTTTTCGGGTTGGAACGGGACTAAGATTTTTGACGCAAACAACGACAAAATTTTTTCAGGGAATTACCAAATCCTTGCCGGAAGCACTTTAAATCAAGAGTACAAATTTTTCTGTTTTACAGACGGAAGTTCGGTTGTGAACTGGGAAGACCAAATTGGAAACAGAACTTTGAACTTGGATTTTGCAAACTCAGACACAACTTTGGCTACTGTATTTTTTGATAACGTAGTTCCGACAGTTACAGCACAAACGACACAGGTTTACTTTCAGGTTCTTGTTGTAGCCGATTCCATTGAAAGCGTTTTTGTTGCGGGAACTTTTTCAGGTTGGAGCGGAATTGAGCTAACTCAGGTTTCTGCAAACATTTTTGCTGACACTTTGGTTTTTGCTGCTTGTGAACCAAAAAATGTTGAGTTTAAGTTTTTGCACTTAAAAAATGGAGTTTTTGTGTGGGAAGATTCCATTTCAAACAGAAACCTTACACTTGTGGAAAATGGTAGTTTACAAGTTTTACCTTTGGTTGCTTTTAACAATCTTTCAGTTCCTTTGGAAGCTAATTTTCAAGCAAGTGTTGTGAGCGGAGAAGCACCTTTGAACGTAACTTTTACGGATTTTTCGGTTGGTTTTCCAAATCAGGTTACAAGTTGGTTTTGGGATTTTCAGAACGACGGAACAACCGACGCAACGACACAAAATCCTGTTTTCAGCTACACGCAAGCGGGAACTTTCAGTGTAAAACTTGTTGTTTCCAACGGAACGGAAAGTGATAGTTTACTAAAAACGGATTACGTTACAGTGAGTTTAAGCGTTTTGCCACCTGTTTCCGATTTAAAAATCCAAAAGAACGGGAACGCTGCAGTTTTAAACTGGTCAGCAGTAGTTGGAGCAACTAACTATAAAATTTACAGAAGTTTAGTTCCAATTACAGAAGTAACGGGTTTAGTTCCAATTGATGAAACTTCAAACACAAATTACACAGACACAAACGCTGTAAGCAGTGGGAAATTTTTCTACGTTGTAACGTGGGAAAACTAAGTTTTTTATTTTTTGGGTTTCAAGGACAGGATTTTTTTAGCGTAAACCCCGCTAAGAAGCGTGGATTCCGCGAAAGTTTCAGTGTGAGAGCCTCACCAAGAAGTAAGACACTCACACAACAAAACTAAGGTCTCCAAATCCCGACAGTGTTTTTTTGTAACAAAGTGAATGAAACTGTTTGAGCTTGCAAAATTACTTTTTCTTAGGTTGTTCTTGTTTTTTCAGTTCGTCGTAACTTTTATTGTAAGAATCCAACACACCTTTTGCAATCAAAAAGATTTGCTCGGAATCAGAATATTTTACCTGGTAAAAGTTTGTGTCTTTGTCTTCAACTGCTAAGAAAGTTTTTTCACCTTGCGGAGTTGTTAGTTTAACTGAAAGTGTTGGGTTTGTAAAATCGCTTTGTGCATCGTGAAATTTTGAAGCGAAAAGATTTGCAAAACGTGCTCCCCAAGTTTCAATTAAACTTTCGTCTGCCTGAGTTGTTTTTTCCTTTGCTTCGCTACCTGTAACTACCCAAAGTGAATCAGCTTTTTCAATTGTTAGCTCACCTTTTAAAGATTTTACAAAATATTTTGTGATTTCTTCGGCTTTGAGTTTACAAACTGTTCTGTCCCTAAACTGTTCAGAAGGTTGCGTAAAAAGATAGGAATTAAAACTTTCGGCAAGTATTACAGCATTTTTATTTGGCTGCCTCAAAAAAACTCCTGAAGAAGCTGATTTCCCGACAATAAATTCTGCGAGAACTTCGTTTCCGGCTAAAAATTTTACAAAAGTTCCCGTTGAATCACTGACTTGATATTTTTCAAATTTTTCAGGGTTGTTTGATTGTTCCGGATTGTTAATCAAAATTTTTGGAATTTCATTAATGATTGCATTAACCTTACTTTGGTCAGCCTGGTAAACAACAGGTTTTGTCAGTTTCCAAAATTCGCCTTCTTTTGAAATGGCAATTTCACCATTTTTGATTGATTTTAGCTCAATTGAAGTAATTTTTGTTGTATCGGCTGCAAAAAAATCTTTTGGCAAATCCGAACTAAAACTTGTGTTGCTGCCTTTTACTGAAAAATAAGCAATAATTCCAAGAGCGACTAAAACTACTGCTAAAAGTCCTGTTTTTTTCATTTTTAATCCTTGTTTTGTGGAACTTCCTTTTTAGTTTCAACAACTTTACTTAAAAAATAAATGATTGCTCCAAGCGTTCCTAAAACTAAAGCTAACCAAGTTATTTTTTTCATTTTATACCTCTACTTTATGATTTTTACGAACTTGCCACCTGACAAGCCCAAACACTAAAACAAGCAAAGGAAGTCCAATGCTGTTTCCCCATTTAATAAAATCTTTTTTTCCGTCGGTAATTTCTTCAATTTTTCTATCCGTAACTTCGCGTGAACGAATTGAAATCAAACCTTCACTTGAAGCTAACCAATCTACAGAATTCAGGAAAAGATTAATGTTGTCAGGTTGGTTTTTGAAATTCTCCTGCATAAAATCACCATCTCCAACAACAAAAACTCTTGCGTTTTCGGTTTCTAACAAAGTTGGTTGAATGTCATCACCAAAAGTTGAATCGGGTCGCATAAACTGAGGTCTGTTTCCGCTTGCAAAGGCAGAAGTAATTTTTCCTGAAACGCTGACTGCCAACGCCTGTTTTCCAAGGTTGTAATCATTTTTATTGATTTGTGAAGGATCTTGCGGGTAAAGCTGGTATTCTCCGCTTGCAGTTTTTGAATAAGGAGAACTGTAGGCAAGCACTTTGTAAACCGAAGTTTCTTTTGCAGCTGTTGTGTCAATCGTGCTTGCAAAATAGAAAGAAACATTTTCAAGGTCTTTAACCATTCCCTCACCTTTTGCAAAAGTTCTGACTAAAGGCAAAAACGGGTAAGGAATTTGGCGGTTAATGTTAAAAATTCCACGTCTTTCCTGGACGTTAATTGGTTGGTTTTGCAAGTCTTGAACAAGGTTTTGATTAACTTTAATTCCATAACTTGCAAGTAAGTTGTCAAGGTTCAGGTTTAGATTTTCTGATTGTTGTTGTGAAAGCTCAACGGCAACCTGGTTTAGATAAAAACCGACTTTTCCACCACCAATTAAATATTGGTCAATTGCGTACTTGTCCCATTCTGAAAGTGCTTTTTTAGGCGAAATGACAAGTAAAGCAGCAATGTCTTGTGGAATTTTTTTGCCAAATTCTGTTGAAACAGGGACAACTTGGTACTGTTCAAGCAAATGAGAACGAACGGTTTGCAGGGATTTTTCGTCGGCTTCATCGTGTCCGGTAAGAAAACCAATTTTTTTTGTAGATTCAGTTGTAAGTTTCAAAATTCTTTTTGTCAAGTCGTACTCAAGTCCTTCAGAACTTTGGATAAAAGGCATAACTTCTTTTTTATCCTCGTAGTTCATGACAAGACCAAGGTACACTCTGCGAACAGAAATTTGGTCGTTTTCCACAACCCGCAGGTCAACGGGTTGAATTCCTGCTTTTGGTGCTTCTCTGTCAAGGCTGTCAGAAATAAATTCGTACACAAGGTTTCCGTTTGAATAAGCTCTGTACTCATCAAGTTGGTCTTGTAAGTATTGCCTTGTGTTTGAAAAAGGAGAAGGAATATCGGCACTAAAGTATGCTTTAATGAAAAGTTTGTCATCAAGGTTTTTGACTGTTTCAATACTTGTTGGAGCAAGTGTGAAAATTTTCTCTTCCGTCAAGTCAATTCTTGTGAAAAAGTAGTTGGAAATCACGTTAATTGCGATTAAAATTCCAACAATCACCAATAAAAGTAGGTTTGAATTTAGTTTGAAAGATGTTTTTTTGTCTGTCATTTTTTTAACTCCATTTTCTGCTTGCAAGTTTGCGTGTTGCTAAAAACAAGAATAATCCAGTGAATGAAAAGTAGTAAATTAAATCTCTTGAATCTACAACGCCACGTTGAATGTTTGCAAAATGCGAATCAATTGCAAGGAAATCAATGATTCTAACATTTCCACTGATAAAAACTAAAATGTTGTCAAGAAAAACCCAAAAGAAAGTAATTGCAACACTGATAATTAAAGCAACAACCTGACTTTCAGTTGCGCTTGAGATGTAAATTCCCAAAGAAATTAGCGTTGCTCCCATCAAAATTAAACCGATGTAACCACCAATCACAATTCCTTCATCAAGGTTTCCAAGTGTTGAAACTGAAAAAGTGTAAACAAAAGTTAGTGCAATAGTTACTAAAAGTAAGATGAAAGAAGCTAAAAACTTTCCGACAATTATTTCAAAATCACGGATTGGATAAGTTGTTAGTAGTTCAAGAGTTCCATTTTTTAATTCTTCAGAGATTGTTTTCATTGTAATTGCAGGAATTGTTACGACAAAAACAGCGCTGCAGAAGAAAAATAAATCCCTGACATCGGCTTGCTTTTGAATGAAAAAGCTAAAATTAAAAAATCCGATTCCCGTAATTATTAAAAACAAAAAAATAGAAATGTAAGCAAGGGAAGAATCGAAGTACGAGTTTAGCTCCTTACGAAAAATAGAAAGAATATTTGACATTTTAGCTCCTTAATTTTGTTGTGTAAGGTTACGGAAAACATCTTCAAGGCTTGTTTGCTCACGTTTTAGCTCAAGAAGTTTCCAGTTTTGGCTTACAACAAGGTCAAAAATTGCTTCACGAACATCAAAACCTTTTACTGTTTCAAGATGAAGTTTGTAGTGTCCGTTGCTGAAACTATCAGTTTTGACTTGTTCAATCCCCATAATTCCCTGAAATTTTGAAATAATTTCTTCAGAATCATTAGCTTTAATTTCAAGATTGATTTTTGCCCCGCCTTTAACAGTATTTTTAAGGTCTTCAGCAGAACCGTCAGCAACAATTTTTCCGTTGTTAATGATTGTTACACGGCTTGCGATTGCCTGAACTTCCGAAAGGATGTGAGTTGAAAAAATGACCGTTTTGTCTTTTCCCAAATCACGGATCAGGTTTCTGATTTCAACGATTTGGTTTGGGTCCAAACCTGTCGTAGGCTCGTCAAGGATTAAAATTTGTGGATTGTGAATCAGAGCCTGAGCTAAACCAACTCTTTGTCTGTAACCTTTGGAAAGTTGCCCGATGAGTTTAGATTTCATTTCACCAATTCCACAAAGGTCAATAATTTCTCTGATGCGTTTTAGTTTATCCGAAATTTTTCTAACTTCTGCAACGAATTTTAAGTAGTCAACAACATTCATTTCCAGGTAAAGGGGGTTGTGTTCAGGTAAATAGCCAATGAGTTCACGAATTTTCAGGCTGTCATCGTAAACATTGTAACCGTCAACCTGGATACTTCCATCTGAAGGTGGGAAAAAGCACGTAACCATTTTCATCATTGTAGTTTTACCTGCTCCGTTAGGACCAAGAAATCCTAAAATTTCACCTTTTGCAATTTCAAGAGAAACATTGTCAACTGCTTTAGCCGTTCCGTAAAGTTTAGAAACGTTTTGAATACTAATCATTCTTTTTGTTCCTGAAATTTAGTTAATTTAAAAATTGTAATTAAAGCATTTTACAAATAAAGCGGAACGAAGATAAAAAAAGTCATTTATAAATTCAAGGCTTTTTTAAAATAAAATTACATGCTTTAATTTTACCACAGTGCCAAAAAAACAACCACTTTTTTGTGGAAAAACTTTCCAACAAACCAAAAACTTTATGGCATAGTTTTCGTTAAACTTTTATTAGCTGGTTTTTAAGTAAAAAAATTAAACTAAAAGGAGAATCTTAAAATGTTAGCAGTAAAAGTTCGTGAAGGTGAACCTTTTGAAAAAGCAATCAGAAGATTTACCACAGAATGTAATAAAAGCAGAATCGTAAAACGTTGCCGTGAAAGAGCTTATTACGTAAGCCCAAGCGAAAGAATGCACACAATCAAAGTCAAAAAAAGAAAATATGGTTCTGAATAGTTTTCCCAAAAGCCTGTTAGTTTTAGCAGGCTTTTTTTAAACAAAAAAAGGTAAAATCTTTTTAGATTTTACCTTTTTGTTTAATCCTAAGAAAATTTTACTTTTTCAGGTTTGCCTTCAAAACTTCAAGCTCAGAATCAACATTGCTTGTAGTTTTTAGTGCTTCAAACTCTTTTTCAAGGCTCAAATTTGTATCGCCTGTAATTTCAACCATTGCATCAGCCTGAGCTTCTTTATCTTCAACTTTCTTTTCAAATCTGTCAAAATTAGAAAAAGCATCGCCTCCAATTCCCGAAATTGAAGAAGCAATTTCTTCTTTAGCTTTTGCAGCTTTGTACCTTGCAATCAAAGTGTCTCTTCTGATTCTTGCTTCGTCAAGTTTTTTCTTAAGCTCACTTAGTTGTCCCCTAAGTTGTGTTGAAGCAGCTTTTGCTTGCTCGTAAGTCGGTAACAAATCACTTGCAGCTTTTTGGTAACTGTTTTTCTTTTCAAGAGCCAATTTTGCAAGATCGTCTCTGTTGCTTTGAACGGCCAAAACAGCTTTGTTTTGCCATTCTTCTGTCAAGGCAAGATTTTGTTGGTATATTTTTTCAAGTCTTTTTTCGTTAGCTACTGCGATTCCGACAGAGTTTGTAGCTTTTCCAACTGCTTCTTCCATTTCAATAACCATTTGTTTTATCATTTTTTCGGGGTCTTCTGCTTTGTCTAACAAATCATTGATGTTTGCTTTGAAAATGTCAGAAACTCTACTAAAAATGCTCATTGCCATTAATAAACCTCCTTGTTTAATTTTTAACCCTTAACGAAGTTTTCTCCTGAAAGTTACGAAAAACTTGCGTGAATAATTATTGCTAAAGTTAAGTAAAAAGATGCTTCCACAAGCGCTACAGCTTTGTTTTTATCTTCTACAATTTCCTTGTCAAGTGAAAAAGGCAAAATAAGTTGCAAAATTTTTCTGCCAACCGAAAGCGAAATCAAACCCAACACAAAGTAAAGAACTGATAAAATTGCATCTTTTGCAAAAGTTCTTAAAAAACCATAATCATACTTTCCAAAATAGCTTTCTCCACCAACGGAAGCATGAATAATTATTCCTAAAGCAAGGTAAAATCCTGCTTCTGTAATTCCTGCTGCGACGTTGTCTTTAACTGAAATTTCTTCGTCAATGTTGTAAGGTGTAATCATTTGGTAAACTTTCCTGCCAAGAAAAAGGACTAAAATTCCAACTAAAAAATAAATCCCTGAATGCAAAAAATTTATTAAAATCTCTTGGTAGTTAATAAATTGCTCTTCCATAATTTTTTCCTAAAAGTTAATAAAACTAAGAACCCGGTAAAATTTCAATCGTGTAATCTTCAATCATTTTTCCTGTTGTAACGGTTTTTGTTCCGCCTGATTCTTCGATTGAAAGCATTTCACCACTTTCAGCCTCGTATTCCCAATACTTTACTCTGAACCTTGTTTCCTGACCTGAAATTATTTGCCTTGAAACGCTTGCGATTCCTCTTTCGGTTTGAAAATAATTTTTACCTTCAAAAACTATTTTGTCGCCAACGTTGTCAACACTTGTTAAAACTTCTTTCCACAACGAAAGCTCCAACCTGTCGTCTGAAACAACTGAAAAATAACAATGGTTTCCTTCGCTATCGTCGTAACCATAAGTGTTCCACTTAAAACCTTCTTCGTCGTAAACATAAACTGCGTTTACAACAAAATCATCTCCAAGATACGTTAAAATATCTCCGCAACGAATGTTAAAAAAAGTCCTTTTTACACTTTTTTCTTCTGGTTCTGAAACCCACAAAACATCTTTAAGTTTTTTGAAAATTCCCATTTTAGCTTGCCTCTGCGTTTTTAATTTCTTTAATTTCTTCTTGTTCAAAATCAATTTTATGCGGATTTGGTCCGAAAATATCCAATAAATCATTGCTGTCAACAACTTCGTCTTTAAGTAATTTTTTAGCTAACGTCTCAAAAACATCTTTGTGCTCAAAAATTAATTGTTTCGCTTTTTCGTAAGAGCCTGAAATTATTGCCTGAACTTCCTCATCAATGATTTGAGCTGTTTTTTCACTGTAAGGTTTGTTTGTGTAACCACCTAAAAAACCCTCTTGTGCGTCTGTAAACGAAACATTTTGAAGTCTTTTGCTCATTCCGTAAGTTGTAACCATTCTTTTTGCGATTTCACTTACTTTCTCAAGATCGTTTGAAGCACCTGTTGAAACCGATTCAAAAACAATCTCTTCCGCTGCTCTGCCGGCAAGCAAAGCACAAATTCTGTCTAAAAGTTCTTCTTTTGAAAGCAAGTAACGGTCTTCAAGCGGAGCCTGAATCGTGTAACCTAAAGCACCAATTCCTCTTGGAACAATTGAAACCTTGTGAACCGGGTCAGAAAACGGTAAAAAATAACCAACAAGTGCGTGTCCCGATTCGTGGTAAGCAACAATTTTTCTTTCACGTGGATTTATAAGTTTATTTTTCTTTTCAAGCCCTGCAATCACTCTTTCAATTGCATTTTGAAAATTAATCATCTCAATTTTTTCTTTACCTTGCCTCGAAGCTAAAAGTGATGCTTCGTTACAAACATTAGCAATTTCTGCTCCCGCAAAACCTGGAGTTTGAGATGCAAGTGCTTTTAAATCAAGTTTTTCATCCAAAGGCATATTTTTTGTGTGAACCTGAAAAATTTTTATTCTTCCGTTCAAATCAGGTCTGTCCAGTACAACTTGTCTGTCAAATCTTCCGGGACGCAGCAAAGCCGGGTCAAGAACATCAGGACGATTTGTCGCACCAATTAAAATCACAGTTTTATCGGTGTCAAAACCATCCATTTCAACAAGCAATTGATTCAACGTGTTTTCCCGTTCGTCATTTCCACCGTTGATTGAAAGTCTGCTCCTGCTCCTTCCAACAGCATCAATTTCATCAATAAAAATAATGCAAGGGGCTTTTTCTTTAGCTTTTTCAAAAAGGTCTCTCACTCTTGAAGCACCAACTCCAACAAACATTTCCACAAAATCAGAACCACTAAGGCTAAAAAAAGGAACGTTTGCTTCTCCTGCTAAAGCCTTCGCAAGTAAAGTTTTCCCTGTTCCGGGAGGTCCGACAAGCAAAAACCCTTTTGGAATTTTTCCACCAAGTTTTTGAAACCGTTTTGGGTCTTTTAAAAAATCAACAACTTCGCTAACTTCTTCAATCACTTCTTCAATTCCCGCAACATCTTTAAAAGTAGTTTTTGTGTTGTCGTCTTCGTTGTAAACTTTAGCTTTTGATTTCCCGATATTTAAAATTCCCGAAGTTCCTCCACCCATTTTCTTGAAAAAAAAACTCCACAAAAGCACAATCAAAATCAGGGAAAAAATCCACGAGAAGTTGTTTTCAAACCAACTGTCGTTGATAATTCTTTGATACTCAACACCTTGTTTTTCAAATTCTTCAACAAGATTTGGATCGCTTATCAAAATCACTTTGAACTTGTTTCTAACCATTTTTACTTCGGTTTTTTGTTCCAGAAATCTTTGGAAAGAATCCGTATTTTTTTCGTTTTCAACTTGCTGTTGCGGAATCTTAATCACAGCACTTTCTTTTCGTGTTGCAGTAAGAATGTCCTGATTAATTTTTACAGACTCAATTTTCCCTTCTTTCAGTTCTTTTTTAAATTGATTGTAAGGAATCTCGGGTATTCTTTCTTGTGGAAAAAAGAAAAGTGGTAAAAGGATAAAAATCCCTGCAAAAATTAACACATTTATCCAAAGGTATGATTTTTTTTTGTTCATTAAATTTCTTTCAAAATTTTTTTGTTTTAAACGACTTCGTTTACAATTTCAATTTAGCAAAAAAAAGACTTGAAACCTAAAATTAAAATGTAAAGCAGTTTTCAGCTAAGAAAAACAAAAGATTTTAAAAATCTAAAGCAAAGCAGAAATATTTTTTGGAACGTCCTCAAAATCTTGTCCAAAATGTAAGTTGTAACACTCCGAAACGAGTAAAATTTTTTTCATCACGGCGAGTTGAATTTTTACAGCTTCAGGATTGCAAAGCGTCAGCGAAGGCGAAAGCAATTTCATAAAAGCTGAGGTTTTATCAATTTTTTCAAGTTTGGATTTTCCCTGTGTGAGTTTTAAGAATAAAAATACTTTTGGAATTCCCGAATCAACAGTTTGCAAATTTTCTCTTGGAATTAGGATTTTGCCTTGGTAGGAAGTATTGTAATCACCTTTAAGTTCAAGAAATTTAAAGGCTTCCTCCGTAACTTTCAGCGGAGTTGCAAAAGAAAAACAAGAATTGCTGTCTTTTTTAAAAAAAACTTTGTCATCGCTCAAAAGTGAAAAACCGCCTTTTAACAAAGTCATTGTCAAAGTTGTTTTTCCACTTCCCGAAGAAGCTGGGAAAATTACTGTTTTTCCATTTTTTACACAAGCTCCGGCGTGCAAAAAATAAATTCCGCGTTGCCGAATAATTTCAAGGAAAGAAGGTTCAAAAAGCCAATCAATTAAAATTTTAGGATAACTTTTTAAATAGTCTCCAACGTAAAATTTACAGGAATTTTGCGAAATTTCTGAGTAGCTTTCGTCTTTGTTAAATCTTACAAAAATCCTTGAAGGGCTTTTAAAATAGTCCAATTCCTTTGTTGAGTGAACAACTTTACAGTTTGGGATTTTGTGCTGAAGTGTCTCAAAAGTAAAAGTAAACTCATTCTCCACCTCCTTGGTTGCAGTAAAGAACTGTTCTAAAATTGAAGAATACTTTTTACTTTCATCTGCAACTGAAAAATTAATTCCACCAAAGCAATAACTTTGAGCAGTGCTAATTTTAAAATCTCCTTAATTATTTTCTTCTTCAGCCAACAAAATTACTCCACAAGAAGTACAGCAATTGATTTTATCCATTGCCCTGACGTCAACAACAATTTGTGGCATTAATTTCCTGAAACAAGCACCACAAGCACCTCTTTTAATGTTTACAACGCCAATTTTATTGCTGTTACTTTGAGAAACTCTCTGATACTTTCTCATTAATGAATGTTCAATTTTCGGAGAAATTTCTTCTTTTTTCTTTTTAAGTTCTAATTCTTTATCTTTTGAAAGCCGGTCAGCTTCTTCAAGTTCAGAAGTTTTATTTTTAATATTCATCTTTAAATCATCCACTTCTTCAACTAATTCTTTTAGTTGTTCCCGCACTTCTTCTTCTTCACGGAGCAATTCAATTAACTGCTTTTCGTAGTCTTCAATGTTTTGTTCCTGGCTTTCAATTTCCGTGTTAATTGCTTCGTACTCTCTGTTTGTTGTAACTTGATAGCGTTGGTTTTGGTACTTAACAATTTTGTCTTTTGAAACTTGAATGTCAATTTCAAGCTGTGACTGAGATTTTTTATTGATTTCAAGCTGGTTTCCAAGTGCCTTCAAATTTGCATCTTTTAGAATTAGTTCTTCACCTTCTCTTTTTATTAATTCAGGTAGCTCACCTCTTGAAAGTTCAATGTAAGCAAACTCTGAGTCAACATCCTGAAGTTGTTTTAGCAAAGCTAATTGTTCTCTTAAATCCATTTTTTTCCCTTTCGTTTAATAAAATCAGGCAAAAAAAAAGTGCAATCCTTAAACTTTAAGGAATGCACTTTTTATTTCAAAATCTTGATTTCTTTGACTTAGCAAGGACTTTTTTTTATTCCTGCAAAGACCAAAAACTGTAAAATTACTTTTTAAGAACATAAATTAATCATTCTTAATTTAAATTATGGGCCCTCAGGGACTTGAACCCTGGACCCACGGATTATGAGTCCGTTGCTCTAACCGGCTGAGCTAAAGGCCCCTTTTCAAGTTCAATAAAAGTTAAAACAAAAATTCCCGAAATTTTATATTTTTTTCGGGAATTTCATTAAAAAGTGGCGTGAGGCAGAATTGAACTGCCGACACAAGGATTTTCAGTCCTCTGCTCTACCAACTGAGCTATCGCGCCAAACCTTTTCTCAAAAATTGAGAGTGCAAAGGTAAAACCGAAAAAAAACTTTGTCAAGGGTTTTTTAAAAGATTTTTAGTAAAAGCCTGATTTAATCTTTGGTGTTTTCTAAAAAATATACTGCTTTTGCACCTGATTTTTCTTGCCTTAAAAAAAATTAAAGACTAATTTCAAACCGTAAAAAAATTAGAGGAAAAAGTGGAAAAACCTAAACGTTACCTTTCAGGAATTCAACCTTCAGGAGAACTGCACCTTGGAAATTACTTCGGTGCAATGAAACAGCACATCGAAAACCAACACGGAAATGACTCGCTTTATTTTATTGCAAACTACCACTCACTGACAACTATTCAGGATGCCAAAAAACTGAAAAAACTTACTTTTGAAGTCGCTCTTTCTTACCTTGCTTGTGGGCTTGACCCAAACAAAGCAATACTTTTCAAACAAAGTGATGTTCCTGAAATTACTCAACTTATGTGGTTTCTGATGACAGTAACTCCAATGGGACTTCTGCAAAAAGCTGTCTCCTACAAAGATAAAATTGCAAAAGGTATCGCAGCAAACGCCGGACTTTTTAACTATCCCGTTTTGATGGCAGCAGATATTTTAGCTTACGACTCAAACATTGTTCCGGTTGGAAAAGACCAGGTTCAACACGTTGAAATTGCGAGGGATTTAGCGATTAAGTTCAACGGAATTTTTGGTGATGTTTTTGTAATTCCTGATTACAAACTAAGTTCTTCGCCTTACGTTCCCGGAGTTGACGGCTCAAAAATGAGCAAATCTTACGGGAACACAATTTTAATTTTTGACGAAGGAAAAGAGTTAAAGAAAAAAGTGATGAGCATTGTTACGAGTTCAGAACCACTTGAAGCACAAAAAAATCCTGACACCTGCAATATTTTTGCACTTTACAAACTACTTGCTCCAAAGGAAAAGGTTAGCGAAATGGCTGAAAACTACAGAAAGGGAAACTACGGTTTCGGACACGCAAAAATGGCTTTGCTTGAAGAAATCAATACCTACTTTGAGCCTTTCAGAGAAAGACGAAAGGAACTTGAAAAAAAACCTTCCTTCCTCCTTGACGTTCTCAGAGAAGGTGGAAAAAAAGCACGTGGAATGGCTAAAATGACTTTGCAAAGAGCTTTACAATCCGTCGGAATTGAGTAAAAAACATCTGTTAATTAGGTATTAACAGCTTGATTTAATACCCAATTAACTACGTACTAACTGATACTCTCAATCAATTTTTTCCCAGACAGCGTTTGTACCTTTACCCAAACACTCAATTT
>JADZEA010000075.1 GCA_020850775.1 bacterium | reverse complement strand
TATTAAATATTATTTTAAATATCTTTTTCCGTGAAAAGTTTATGAACAATTTCGTTTGGATTTTTTACCTCTTGTGTTGCTAATTTTACAACGTAAGTTCCAACTTGTTCTGCAGTCAGCCACTCAGTCAAAGGATTTTTTACTCCTCCCGTAACGATAAAAGAGTAAAGCGGAACACTGTAAATTTTTACATTTTGGTTTTTGTTTTCAGAAGCAACAGCCTTCGCAATCATTAATTGTGCAGAAGCAGCAAGCGAAATCAAAGACGAACCATTAAAAACGTGTTCCGAACTTCCGCCGTTAATCATCACGTAAGTCCCTGAACCATTTTCAAGCAAAACCGGAAAAAATGTCCTGACCGCTACAAAATGTGAAGCAAGATTATTTTCAATTACACTGTTAAAATCTTCCATTTTTGCATTAAAAATTTCCGTTCCCTGCCACCAACCACCTAAAGAAGCTACAACCAAATCAATTTTTCCAAATTCTTTCAAAATAAAATCACGAACTTTTTCCGCACCACAAACTTTACCAACTTCTGCACAAATCGTGAAAAGATTGCCTTTCCCAAGTTCACCAACAGATTTTACAAGATTTTGTAACTTTTCCTCAGACCTTGAAGGAACAACAATTTTTGCTCCTTCGCTAAGCAAAACTTTCACGATTCCTTCACCAACTCCACCAGCACCACCACAAACTAAAGCAATTTTATTTTCTAACTTTTTCATTTTAACGCCTTTCTGATTTTTTAATGTTTGTAAAACTCTTCTTTGAGCTGCTTGATTTTTTCATCTTCAAGGTATTCGTCAAAAGCCATTCGTTTGTCAATAATTCCGTGAGGCGTAATTTCAATAATCCTGTTTGCAATTGTTTGGATAAACTGATGGTCGTAAGAAGCAAAAAACACGTTTCCCTTAAAATCCGAAAGTGCGTTGTTCAAAGAAGTGATTGATTCCAGGTCAAGGTGGTTTGTCGGTTGGTCTAAAATCAAAGTGTTTGCTCCTTCAAGGCTCATTTTTGCAATCATACAACGCACTTTTTCGCCTCCTGAAAGCACTTTGCATTGTTTTAAAGATTCTTCACCCGAAAAAAGCATTCTCCCCAAAAACCCTCTCACAAAAGTCTCTTCCTTTTCCTCCGAGTACTGCCTTAACCAATCAATTAAATTTATTTCACTGTTAAAGTATTCCGAGTTGTCTTTCGGAAAGTACGAAAGCGAAACCGCTCCGTTCCAGTTAATTTCGCCGGTTTCAGGCTTGTCAATTCCTGTTAACAGTTCAAAAAGTGCTGTAACTGTGTAACTGTCCTTGCAAACAAAAGCAATTTTATCGCCAGCCATCGCGTCAAAATCCCAATCCTTAAAAAGTTCAATTGCTTCTAATTTTTTGCTCAAGTTTTTCACTTCAAGGATTTGGTTTTTCACCTCCCTTTTCGCTTTAAACTGAACAAAAGGATACTTTCTTGAAGAAGGCTTAAACTCCTCAATCACAAGTTTTTCAAGAATTTTTTTCCTTGACGTTGCTTGTTTTGATTTTGAGGCATTCGCACTGAAACGCGAAACAAAAGCCTCAAGTTCCTTTCGTTTTTCATCAACTTTTTTGCTTGCTTCCTGTTTTTGCTTTAACATTAATTGGCTGGATTCGTACCAAAAACTGTAGTTTCCTGTAAACAAAATAATTTTCCCGTAATCAATGTCTGCAACGTGTGTGCAAACAGAATCCAAAAAATGTCTGTCGTGGGAAATTACAATCACAGTGTTTTGAAAATTAATCAAAAATTCCTCAAGCCAGGAAATCGTGTCAACGTCAAGTCCGTTCGTCGGTTCGTCAAGCAAAAGAATGTCAGGATTGCCAAACAACGCTTGTGCAAGCAAAACCCTGACTTTTTCAGTGCTGCTAAGTTCAGCCATCAATTTGTAGTGCAGTTCCTCCTCAATTCCAAGATTGCTCAAAAGTTCAGCAGCATCGCTTTCTGCGTTCCAACCATTCATTTCCATAAATTCGCCTTCAAGCTCGGAAACCCTGACTCCGTCAGCATCAGAAAAATCTGGTTTTGCATAAATTTCATCTTTTTCAATCATTATCGCAAAAAGTTTTTTGTTTCCCATTAAAACTGTTTGTAAAACTTGAAATTCATCAAACTCATTTTGGTTTTGTTTCAAAACAGAAACCCTTTGTCCGGGAGTTACAAAAACTTGTCCTTGCTGAAGTTCAAGCTCACCTGAAAGCAATTTCAAAAAAGTTGATTTTCCCGAACCGTTTGCCCCAATCAAACCGTAACAATTTCCTTCTGTAAATTTCAAGTTTACGTTCTCAAAAAGTATTCTTTTCCCGTACTGCAAAGTAACGTTTGTCGCACCTATCATTTTTTAGTTTTTTCCTGTGTTAATTTTATTTTTCTAAGTCTTTGATTTTTTGTAAGTAATCAAACCTTTCAGCCTGATTGTAAAGCTGTCTGAAAAGCCTTAATCCTTCTTCTTTGTAAGCCGGAAAGTCTTTTACTAATTTTGAAAGTTCGTAGTTTAAAGTAGCTTTTTCTTCGTCATTTTTTGCTTCAGCAAGCATTTTTTTAAGCTCGTTTTGTGCTGCAAGTTTTTCTTGCGGGTTTGGAGCCAACTCAAAACTGATTTTTTGAAGCAAAATTCTTGCACCAAAAATCACCTCCTGCCTTTGGATTTCCTCTCCAATTTCCAAACTCTCTTTTGCAAAAATTTGTGCTTTTTCAAAATTTCCCAATTCAAAAAAAACCTGCGATTTTAAAACCAAAAAAGAACAAAGATTTGTCTTAATTCCTAACGGTTTACCAATTTCAATCGCTTTGTCTAATGCTTCAAGTGAATTTTTGTGGTCTTTTTTATCAAGAAAAAGAATACCAAAGTTCCCGGTTACAATTGCAAGTTCCCGTTTACTTCCGAGTTTTTCGCAAATTTTCATCTGTTCCGTGTAACATTCTTCCGCTTTTTTAAAATCACCAACTTCACGGTAAAGAATTCCAAGATTTCCCGTTGCCGTTGAGTAAGAACCTAAATCGCCAATTTCAAGAGCTATTTTTTTACCTTTTTCTAAAAATTCAAAAGATTTTTCAAAATTTTTTTCCGCGAAGTAAAGCATTCCAATGCTCAAAAATGCTTTGAAAATTCCAGACTTATCGGCGAGTTCCTCTTTGATTTTTAAACAACTATAAAAATATTTTTTTGCTTTTTGGTTTTCGCCTTTATCAAGGTAAACTAAACCGATGTTTCCAAAAACCCTTGAAATTTCATTTTTATCTCCAAGCTCCTCGCAAAACTCAAGTTGTCTTTTGTAAAGTTCCATTGCTTTTCCGTAATCACTGCGCAAGTAAGTAATGATTCCAATGTTTCCAAGCGAAGCAGCAATTCCACCTTTATCGTTAAGTTTTTCAAAAATTTCCAACGCATTTTCAAATAATTTTATCGCTTTGTCAAAATCATTTTTCAGGTAAAAAGTCCAGCCAAGTGAAAGTTTCGCCCTGCCTTCTAAAAGTTTGTCTTCAATCCGCAAAGCAAGTTCCAAGGCTTGATTTAAAATTTCTTCGGATTTTTTCCAGTCTCCGGTTAGCTGTAAAATTTTACCAATTTTTACTAAAATATCGAAACGTAAAGCGTTGTTTTGTTCTAAAAAACCGAGGTTCGTCAAAAGTTCGTTAAAGACCTCAATCGCTTTGTTGTTCTGAAAATCTTCCTTAAGTTTTTCGCCTGCTTTTTTCCCAAACTCAATTTTCTTTTCAAGATTATCCGTAAACTTGTAATGTTTGTAAATTGTGTAAAGATTTTCAGGAAAATTCATTTCAAGAACTTCAGCGATTGTGTTGTGTAAAATTTTTCGGTTGTGCAAAAGCAAAGTATTGTAACAAACTTCCTGAGTGATTAAATGCTTAAAAGAGTAAGAATTTTCGCCAACTTCCACAATCCAGTCTTTTTGACAAAGAACTTCAAGCCCTTTTTTAATTTCTGTGTTTGGATTGAAACGTTTCTCAACCTGTTCTAAAATTTCAAGGCTAAAAGTTCGCCCAATCACGCTTGCTTTTTGCAAAAGCAGGTTTAAATCTTTCTCAAGTTTATCAAGTCTTGAAAGCACAATTGAATTGACAGAATCAGGAATCGGGAATTCATCAATTTTTAAATTTTTGTTTTCGGAGACCATTTTTAAAAATTCTTCAATAAAAAACGGGTTTCCGGCAGATTTTTCAAACAAAGTATTTTTAATTTCTAAAGGTAGTTTTTTTTCATTTGTCTTTAATTGAATCAATTGTTTTGCAAAATTTTCTTGTAACGGTTGCAACTCAATTTCTGTAAAATCTTCAAAATTCAGCCTCTTGCTTTCGTAATCATTCCTGTACAGTAAAATCAAAAGAACTTTTACCTGTTTTTCTTCAAAATTAAAAGTTTTTAAAAAAAAGTTCAAAAAATCTTCTGAAACTTCATCAATCCAATGCAAGTCATCTAAAATAATAACCAAAGGAAAACCAAGTGAGTTTGATTTTTGAGCTACTTTTTCAATGAAAAATTTTAGTGAAACTTTGATGGAAATCTGCAAAGAACTCGGTTGAAGCTCCTTTAGGTTTGCTTCTGCGTAGTCAATTCCAAGTAGGTAAGCAAGAAACGGAATTGTTTTTTTGAGCTTAATTTTATCCTCTTCTGCTTCCAAAAAAGAAGCCAAATTTTCAAAGGCATTTTCAATTTTTTCTTTTGCAAATTCTTTAGTTTCAAACTCATTAATTTTGCAAAACCTTTTTAAAACAAAAGTAAAAAGTTTGTAAGAACTTTTGTTGTAAGGGTCTGCTTCGCCAAACAAAAGATTTTCAGTTGGTAAAAAATTATTCCTTTCAACCTTTAAAAACTCGTAAACAATTCTTGATTTTCCAGTTCCAACCAAGCCTTTAATTCCAACAGAAACAAGTTTTGAGTTTTGTTTTTTTGCTTTTTCAAAACAATCTTCTAAAATTTTCAGTTCTTTTTCCCGCCCGACAAAAACATATTTTTGTTTCAAATTTTCTTGCCAAAATTTTTCCTTAACCGCGTTTTTTACTGTAAAAACTTCAATCGGTTTTGTTTTTCCTTTTACCTTGATTTTTCCAATACACTCAAAATCAAACTTGTTTTGGATAATTTTTTGTGTTTCAAGTGGAATTAGAATTTGGTTTGGTTTTGCAATTGCAGACATCCTTGAAGCAACGTTCACAGCGTCTCCGTAAACGGTAAAATCTGCTTCTCGTTCAGCACCAACTTTTCCCGTTGTAACAAGTCCCGTGTTAATTCCAATTTGGATTGTTAAGTCAATATTTTGAAGTTGTGAGATTTTTGTCAGCGTAAATTCTTTAAACTTTTGCAAGTTTTCAACCATTTCCAAAGCTGTCAAAATTGCCCGTTCCGTATCGCTTTCACTCGCTTTGATTGCACCAAAAAGAGCCATAATCATTTCATTTTCAATTTTATCAATGTGTCCGCCAAACCTTGTGATACTTTGAGCAAGAAAATTCACTGTTTTAGATGAAATTAGCTGCACTTGTTCAGCGTCGAACTTCTGCAAAAGTGGTGCAAAATCTTTTACGTGAGCAAAAAGAATGCAAACTACTCTTCGTTCACCTTCTTTAAGTTGCAAACGTTCTGTTTGTTCTTTTTCAAGTTTGAACAAAGAAAAATTGTCGTTTAGTAAGTTTTCAAAATTATCAAACATTTTTTAAGTTTTAGTTTCTTCCTTTGTACTTTACGTAAAGTTCTTTTTGCTTGTTGTTCAGGTCAATTTTTTTACCCTCAATGAATTCATAAACAACTTTTTGTGAAATTCCATCTAAAATATCTCCTTCAGAAACAATAATTGTAGCTTTTTTCCCAATTTCAAGCGAACCAAGATTTTTTTCAACTCCAAGAATTTCAGCAACTGAAAGCGTGATTGATTTTAGTGCTTCATCTTTTGAAAGTCCAAAAGCAACTGTTTGAGCTGCCAAAAACGGTAAGTTCCTGCTCTGCCAGGATGCTCTTTCACTTGAAAGACAAAATTTTACCTTTGCTTCGGAAAGCAGTTTTGGGATTTTGAAACCCAAATCGTAATCGTCATCTTCACGCATCGGAAGACTTTGAGTTTTCCCTAAAATTACAGGAATTTCATTTTCTTTAAGAAGCTCGGTAAGTTTCCAACTTTCTTTTCCACCAACAAGAACCATTTTAAAATCGTATTTTTTCGCAAAACTAACCGCCTTTTCAATTTGTCTGTACTCGTCTGCGTGAATAAAAACAGGAATTTCCTTAGTAAAAACCTTCAGCATCGCTTCCCAACGTGAATCTTTTTCAAGTTTTGGATTTGCTGTTTTGTCTGTAAAGTAAGATTTTGCATCACTAAAAACCTTGTCAAGTTTTTCAAGCTGTTCCTGGTTTTGTTTTTTTTGTTCGTCAGCAGATTTATCCATCCACCAGGCATTGATTATCGCAAAACGTGGAAAATAAACGTGCAAACCAACGTCAAGTTTTTCGTTTGCGTCTTCTTTTGTCCAGCCGTCAAGGTTCATCAAACTTGAGTGTCCGGCGATGAGTTCGCCTTCCGGAATAACGTGAGAAGTCGTAATTCCATTAACACGAACAGTTGGAATTAACTCAGAATCCGGGTTGTAAGCAATGTGAGTGTAAGAATCCGGATTAATGTTTCCAACTTCTGAAAGGTCGTTTGTAGCTCTTACGGCGTCAATTTCAATCAGCCCTAAAGTAGAACTTGCGTCAATCAGCCCCGGATAAACCTCTTTTCCTGAAACGTCGATAACTTCTGCGCTTGGGTTTTGCAGGTTTTTCCCAATTTGAGTAATTTTTCCGTTTTCAAAAAGCAGGTCTGTTTTTTCAAGAGTTCCATTTTTTACAGTGTGAAGGTTCCCACCTTTTAACAAGATTGGTTTTTCTTGTTTTTTGCCCGGAACGTAATCGTTTGCAAAAACATTGCTCAACGAAAAGCTAACCAAAACAATTAGAAACAAACGTTTCAAATTTCCTCCGCTAATTTTGTTAATTCTTCTTCAGTCAGGTTTGTAATTTTTGCAACCTGAGTTTTTGTCATTCCTTCCGAAAGCATTGTCTTTGCAACTAAAAACAGAGCTTCTTTTTTTCCTTGTTCAATCCCTTGTTCAATCCCTTGTTCAATCCCTTTTTCAATCCCTTGTTCAATCCCTTTTTCCATTCCTTGTTCAATCCCTTTTTCCATTCCTTGCTTAAATCCTTCTTCAATGACTTCCTCTCTGCTAAAATTCATAGCTCTTTGAACACGAATAAAATCCTCACGCCTTTCCTGCCACTCAAGTTCTTCGTCTGAAAGATTACCTTCGTTAGCCATTTCAAAGGCTTGTTTGATTGGTTCAACCCGTAAAGTTTGCGGAACAAAATCAAGTGTTTCCGCATTTTTCAGGAAAAAAATCCATTTGTCTTTTAATGTTTCAAGTTTGTTTTCTTCTTTGGTAAATTTTGGCAGTTCAACAAAAACAAGTTCGATATCCGAATTTTTGTAGTTCGTTAAAACTGTTTTTTCCTTGAGGACAAACCGTGAAGACACTTCTTCCAACTCACTAAACATCACAAAATCCGTTACTGTCAAAGCGATTACAGGTTTTAGTTCCTTGTAATTGTTACCTTTTTTGAGTTGGTTTGAGTAGTGTTTTGCAGCGTTGTAAAGTATCCGTTTTTCAAAACCCTGAACCGGCAAAACCTGCATTTCAATAATTATTTTTTTGCCATTTTGTGTCGTTACTTTCACGTCAACGTAAGTGTCTTTCATCCCTTTTATTTTAGGAACAGAGTAAGGGTCAACGATTATCAAATCTACAATCGTTTCTTCTTTGCTCGGTTCCAAAATAGCATTCAAGAAACTAAGCAAAATTTCTTTACTTTGCTCACTGCCAAATATTTTTTTGAAAGCAAAATCCGTTTTAGGGTTTAAAAACCGCATTTTTTTAGTCCTTTAAAATACTTCTTGAAATCACAATCCTTTGGATTTCTGAAGTTCCTTCTCCAATTTCACAAATTTTTGCGTCTCTGAAGTAACGTTCAACCGGATACTCTTTGATGTAACCGTAACCGCCGTGGATTTGGATTGCTTTGGTCGTTGTCCGCATCGCAAGTTCCGAACAGTAAAGTTTAGCCATTGCTGCTTCGGTTGCGAAAGGTTTTCCCGCATCTTTTAGCCTTGAAGCATTAAGCATCAAATGCCTTCCAGCTTCAATTTCCATCGCCATGTCTGCAAGCATAAAAGCAATCGCCTGAAAACTTGAGATTGGCTTCCCGAACTGCTGCCTTTCTTTAGAATAATTTTTCGCAGCTTCGTAAGCAGCTTCAGCAATTCCAAGCGAAAGTGCTGCAACTCCAATCCTTCCACCGTCAAGAATTTTCATAAACTGAACAAAACCCTGACCAGAATCACCAAGTAAATTTTCTTTGGGAACGACAATGTTGTCAAAACTTAAAGCTCTTGTGTCAGAAGCCCGCCAACCCATTTTTTCCTCTTTCTTAGCGATTTCCAAACCTTTCATCCCGCGTTCAAGGATAAAAGCATTGATTCCTTTTTTGCCTTTAGTCTTGTCTGTAACGGCTGTAACGATGATTGTTCCGGAATACGCCGCATTTGTGATGAAAATTTTTGACCCGTTAATGATGTAATTGTTTCCGTCAGGAACTGCTGTCGTTTGAGTTCCGCCTGAATCACTTCCGGCGTTTGGTTCAGTTAAACCAAAAGCACCAAGGTACTCTCCGCTGCAAAGTGAAGGTAAATATTTTTCTTTTTGCTCGTCGCTGCCAAACATCGCAATCGGAGCAGTTCCAAGCGAAATGTGTGCGCCAACAGTGATTGAGTGCGAAGCACAAACCTTGGCAAGTTCTTCAATTACAAGCGAAAACGTAACTGTATCCATTTCTGAGCCACCGTAATTTTCGGGAAAAGGCAACCCAAAAAGCCCAAGTTCTGCCATCTTTTTCACGTTTTCAATCGGAAAGGTTGAGTCCTCGTCAAGTTTTGCTGCAACGGGAGCAATTTCAGACTTCGCAAATTCTCTGACCATTTCACGAACTTGTAACTGGTCTTCTGTGAGTTCAAACATTTTTCAAAATTCCTTATTTTTAAGTTTTTCCATTTTTTCAAAATTCAATTTTGGGAATTTACAAAAAAAAACTGAATTTTTAAAGGATTACTTTGTCAGGTTTTCGGGCAGGATTTTGTGGCTTTTAAAAAACTGGTTTCCCTTTGTTTACAGTCTGAAAAATGAACCGTTTTCCGCAAACAAAATGATTTTTTCGGACACTTCTGCAATCGTTTGAACGACCTTTTCAAT
>JADZEA010000074.1 GCA_020850775.1 bacterium | reverse complement strand
TCAAGGTAGCTGGATTTTCGTTCAGCCACTTCAAGGCTCCTCTGACGTTCAGTTTAGCTCCTAAACACTTGTTTCTTAAACCAGGAAAAACTTCACTTGCAAGCTTTTTGAGAAGTTTTTCCTGAAGCTCCCGTAAATCCTTCAGGTTGGATTTTAGTTTGTCAGTTTTGTTTTTGGTAAGTAAAATTTTTGTAAAATCGCTGCTTTCAGTTGCTCCAAGCCACTTTTCCAAAACTTCAAGGTAAAACCTGTTTTCCCGCTGTAAGTTTATCGTTTCTGAGTCGTTAATCAGTTTCAAAAGCGTTTTTGTGTCTTCCTGCCTGCCCTTTTCAAAAAAATGTGTGCTTCTGAATTCATTCAAATCAAAGTTTTCAAGCAAATCTTTTAGTTCATCACCGTCACGGAAAGCATCATCGTTTCCTGTAAGAAAGTAGAGTTTTTCCAAGTTTTTTCTGTTGTGGTTTGCAAAGTAACGCAAAAAGTAATCGCCTTCCCTTTGCCGGAATTTTTTCAGACGCTCTTCGGTGAAATCAGAATCGGTTTTTCTGATTTGTTCAAAAGTGTAAGCATCTTTTGCAAGGTTACGGTCAATCACGAAAAGTTCGTAACCATCCGGATTTTCTTTGATTTTTTGCAAAGTCTCAGGAAAAGAACTTTCAACTTCTACTAAGCTGCAATTTTTTAAAGCATTTTTAATTTCCAGGTTTGTTGAACCGAACTCATCGTTTCCAACTTCCTTCAAGGCTTTTTTTTCTTCTTCTGTCAAGAATTTATCAAAAAGCCTTAAAATGTTTTCTTTGTGAAGCGGTAGTTCGTCTTCAACGTAAAGAAATTTTTTCACCTTTTTCTCCATAAATTTGTAAAACTAAATTCAAGTGTGTAAGTGCTTTCGGTTTTTTTGACTTTGTTTTCTGCTTTCAGAATCTCCGCAAAATCTCCAATCACTGCTAAGCCGATTCCGGTTGTTTTTACCTGGTTTGAAGGAATGAAAGCATTTTCTATTTTTATCAAAAACTTAAGCTCAGTAACTGAAAAAACAATTTCTACAAAACGGTTTTCTCTCTCAATAAATCCGGCATACTTGAAAGCATTAAAAAACATTTCCTGAAACAAAGTCAGAAGTTTTACTGCCGATTGCTTTTCGTTTCCGATTGTCAGTTCTGCTGCTTTGCCCAAATCAAACTCAAATCTGCAGAAAAATTTGTTAATGAAACCGGAAATTTCGTCTAAGTTTTTGTTTAAAATGATTTTGTTCCATTCAGTTTTGGCTTCGGTAAAAATTTCTTTTGTCTGCAGGTAGTTTCTGGAAAAAATTACGAAGTAAGTCGTGTCAAAAAGATTTGTCAGTGAGTAAACCAAAGCGTCTGTAAAAATGTTTTTAAGTGTGCTTTGTGATTTTGGAGTTTGTGCGTCGTACAGAAAATCATCCAAAGTTCCTTTCAGCGAAGAATTCATCGCACTGACAATCTGACTCGAAATTTCCATTCCGCGAAGTGTTTTTTGGATTGTCAGTTCATCGTAGGTTTTACCGTTTCGCAGGATTTCAAGCGGATTTACGATTGAAGCAAACAAATTTTTTAACGTGTGTGAAATGTAGCTGATGATTTCGTTTCGTGCCTGAACTGCTGCTTCCTTTTGGAGTCTTGCGTGTTCTTCTTCAAGTGCCTCGCTGACTTTGAAGTAAATTTCAATAAAATTTTGTTGGAGCTTCGCTTTCTTTTCAGTGTCTTTTTTCATTTCTGTTTCTTTTGAAAAAACCTCGTAGAAACATTTCAAAAAACACAGCTTGGCACGAATCAGAAAAAGTTCTTTTCCGTCACGCTGTAAAACTTCCGAAAGGTTACTGAAGTTTTTGTAGTTTTCTGAAAAAACCTTTGAAACATCAGGGTTGAGTTCTGAAGGCACTTTTTCAAAATCAAGTTTACAGATAAATTCTGCTAACTTACTGTAGTTTTCCAAACTTTCCAGTTCAAAAAGAATTTCTAATGATTTTACAAGGTATTTCAGGTTCAGTTCTGTTCCGATTTGTTTTAGTTCTGTTTTGAAATCAAACTGCTTTTCTGTTTGTTTTTGGCCTTCAGGGGTTTCCTGTTTTTTTTGTGGCAGAATTGCTTTGCTTTCTTCCTTTTCTTTTTCTTCTTTAAAAACTCTGAGATCGTCTAAAGCATTTTCTTCATTATCAAGTTTGGCGTGCACAAGAAAGCGGAGAAAAAAAGGCATACTAGAAATATGGTTAAACACATCAATAACATTTTTTGGTTTTGGTCTGATTTCTATTATTTTGTTGCAGTCTTCAAGTGCTTTTTCGTAGTTCCCTGTTTTTTCAAAAAATTTTGCACGATGAAAGTATCCCTCGTAATTTTCTTGATTTTGCTCTACCAGTTTGTTGTAAACCTCAAGAGCTTTTTCGTTGTCGCCTGTTTTTTGGAAAGTCTCAGCACAAACCTCGTAAATAGAATCGTTGTAACAATTAAGTTCATTTGCTTTACTTAAGTCTTCGAGTGTTTTTTCGAGGTTTCCCAAATGACTGTAAAAACAAGCACGATTTCCGTACCAGACATGTTCTTCCGGTTCAAGTTCAATTTCTTTGTTGTAATCTTCGAGAGCTTTTTCGATGTTTCCAATTTTTTGGTAAAACTCGGCTCTTCTTTGGTAATACACAGTCGTTTCCGGTTCAATTTCAATAGTTTTGTTGTAATCTTCAAGAGCTTTTTCGATGTTGCCAATTTTTTGGTAAAACTCGGCTCTTCTTTGGTAATGCTCAGCCATTTCCGGTTCAATTTCAATAATTTTGTTGTAATCTTCGAGAGCTTTTTCGTTGTTTCCAATTTTTTGGTAAAACTCGGCTCTTCTTTGGTAAAACTCAGTCGTTTCCGGTTCAATTTCAATAATTTTGTTGTAATCTTCGAGAGCTTTTTCGTTGTTTCC
>JADZEA010000073.1 GCA_020850775.1 bacterium | reverse complement strand
GTATCTTTGGTGAATGATTTCGGACTAAATTTTTTGTTCAGGTTTTTCCCAAATCACACGCAAAAAATCCTGCAAAAACTTCCGCAAACCAAACCTTTTGAGCCTTTACAAGAATTTTATCCCGCAAAAACACAAACCAGTTTCAGAGTCGTTTTGCTTGAAGGCTGTGTTGCAAAATATTTTTTCAACTCAACAAACCTTGCAACAATTAAAGTTTTAACTGAAAATAATTGCGATGTTTTTGTTCCAAAAAACCAAAATTGTTGTGGTTCGCTTCACAATCACAACGGCGAAAGTGAGCTTGCAAACGAGTTGGCTTTTGCAAACGAAAAAATTTTCAGTAAAATTAAACCTGATTTTATTGTTACAAATTCAGCCGGTTGCGGCTCATTTTTGAAGGAATTTTACCACAAAAACTCGCCGGAAACTAAAGTCAGAGACATTTGTGAATTACTGGTTGAGATTGGTTTCAGGAAGCCGGAAACCAAACTTAGTTTGAGAATTGCTTACCACGACGCTTGCCATTTGGTTCACGGACAAAAAATCACAAAACAACCGAGAGAGATTTTGCAAACAATTGACGGAATTGAGCTTGTAAATTTTAAGGAAAGTGATTTTTGTTGTGGAAGTGCAGGAATTTACAATGTTTTGCAACCTGAACTTGCACAACAGCTTTTGGATAGAAAAATCACGAACTTACCAACGGAAAAAATTGATTTTGTAGCAACAGGCAATCCCGGTTGTACGTTACAAATTCAAAATGGGTTAAAAAGTTACGGACTTGATTTGCAGGTAGTTCATCCGGTAGAAATTTTGGCAAAAAGCTACGAAGGAGAACTGTTACAAAAACAAAACTAACTTATTTTTTTCTAAAGTCTTTCCTTTTTCATAACTTCACTTCGTGAAAATTGTTTGAAGTACCAAGCCTCTGCTTTCCTGTGGACAAGGCAAACGTTCAAACCTAAAATTCCAATATTTTTTTATTTGAAATCTTAATTTTATTAATAAATTGAAAAGCAATTGAGAACAAAAGTTGAACTTGTGTTTTCGCTAAAAAAACAGTTAAAATTGAACAGCTTTTACGCTAAGAAAAAAATTAAAACAGGAGGAAATTTTGTAATGAAATCCGAAAACATTAGAAATGTTGCTTTGGTTTCTCACGCTACAAGCGGGAAAACAACTCTCACTGAGGCAATGCTTTTTTCCGCTGGTGTGATTAACAGAATGGGAACTATTGCTGATGGTTCTACTGTTTCAGACTATCACGAAGACGAAATTGAAAAGCAGTTTTCAATTGAATCGTCAATCTTGACTCTAAACTGGAACGACACAAAAATTAACATCATTGACACTCCCGGTTACTCGGATTTTGTTGGTGAAGTTGTTGGCGGACTTCGTGTTGTTGACACTGCTTTGGTCCTTATCCAGGCTAATCACGGAGTTGAGACAGGAACTGAAACTGTTTGTCATTTTGCTGACGAAGTTGGGCTTGCAAAAGTCTTTGTAATTAATCGCCTTGACAGTGAGCATTCAGATTTTGAAAAATGCGTTTCAATGCTAAAAGAAAGCTACGGAGAAAAAATTGAAGTAATTCAGTTTCCTGTAAACGAAGGAGTTGGTTTTAACAGTTACGTTGACCTGATTAAAATGAAACTCCTGAAATACAAAACAGATGGCTCGGGAAACTACACCGAAGAAGAAATTCCCGCTTCAATGAACGAAAAAGTTAATGCCTACAAGAAAAAATTTGTTGAAGCAATCGTTGAACACGACGATGCTTTGATGGAAAAATATTTGATGGAAGAACCTGTCAGCGAGGACGAACTAAAAAAAGCACTTCACGACGCAGTAAACAAATCGGAACTTTTCCCTGTCCTCTGTGCTGATGCTTTTCACAACATCGGAACAAAAAGAATTCTTGACGTTCTTGAAAATTATGCACCTTCACCTTTGGTTCGCGGAACGACAGAAGCAACAGACGAAAACGAAAGACCAGTTCAAATTAAAACCACTGATAATTTTGTCTCTTTACTTTTTTTCAAAACACTTTGGGTAAAAAGCCTTGGCGAACTTTCATTTTTCAGAGTTTTTTCAGGAACTTTGAAAGCAGGAGTTGACCTTTTTAACCCGCAAAGGAACACAACCGAAAGAATCGGTGGCTTGTACCTGATGAGCGGAAAAAACAGAGTTGAAGTTCAGGAACTTACAGCAGGAGACATCGGAATCGTCGCAAAACTCAAAGCTACACACACAGGCGAAACACTTTGCGAAAAAAATCACGTGGTAAAAATCAAAGGAATCGACTTCCCAATCCCGCAAATCCGCGATGCAATTGCTGCACTTTCAAAAGGTGATGAAGACAAAATTGCTGCAGCACTCAGCACTTTGCACCTTGAAGACCCTTCTTTTAACTACATTTTTGACGACGAACTGAAACAAACAATCATCAGCGGACAAGGCGAAATTCATCTTTCCATTTCTGTAAACAGAATTAAAAAACGCTTTGGAGTGAACGTTCTTGTTGAAAAACCCAAAATTCCTTACAGAGAAACAATCACAAAAAAACTTGAAACAATTCAGGGAAAATACAAAAAACAATCAGGCGGAAGAGGACAGTACGGCGACGTTCACATCAGAATTTCACCGCTGCCGAGAGGAACAGGTTTTGAATTCGTAAATTCCGTTACCGGCGGCTCAATTCCCGGAAAATTTATTCCTGCTGTTGAAAGAGGCTGTAACGAAACACTTGCAGAAGGAATTCTTGCCGGTTATCCCGCAGTTGACGTAAAAGTTGACCTCTACTACGGTTCTTACCACGACGTGGATTCTTCTGAACTTGCTTTCAAAATGGCTGGTTCAATGGCTTTAAAAGAAGGTTTTATGCTTTGTAATCCTGTAATTTTAGAGCCAATCTGGGAAGTTGACGTAAACTGTCCTGAAGATTTTATGGGCGACGTGATGGGCGACCTTTCAAGCCGCAGAGGAAAAGTTTTGGGAATGGAAACTGAAGGACACTTTCAAATCGTAAAAGCAGAAGTCCCTCTTTCAGAACTTTACAAGTACTCAACAACCTTACGTTCAATGACGCAGGGAAAAGGTTCACACAGACGCAAATTTTCGCACTACGACGTTGTTCCTTCTGAAAATGCCAGAAAAATCATTGAAGAAAGACAAGCTGAAAGACACAGCGAACACTAAAAATATTTTAGAAACCTGAAAAACTCAAAAATTTTCAGGTTTCTTAGTTTAAAGGAAAAAATTAATGGAAAAAATTTTAGTTACTGGCGGTTGCGGACAAATCGGAAGCGAACTTGTTTCGGCTCTTCGTGGTAAATTTGGTAACGAAAATGTAATTCTGACGGACATTAACGTCCCGAACTACGAAGTTCAGGAAATTGGTCCCTGGGAAATTTTAGACGTTACGAGCTACGAATCCATCAAAGCGATTATCAAAAAATTTGAACCGACACGGATTTTTCACATGGCCGCAATCCTTTCAGCGACAGGCGAAAAAATCCCGCAAACTGCCTTCAAAATCAACTTGCTCGGCACTTTTAATGTTCTTGAAATTGCACGTGAATTTGGTGTCAGACAAGTGATTGTTCCTTCAACAATCGCAGCTTTCGGTCCCGAAACACCAAAAATTAACACTCCAAACGAAACTGTAATGCGTCCGAACACGATGTACGGAATCACAAAAGTCTCAATTGAACTGCTTGGCGAGTACTACGCAAAAAATTACAAAATTGATTTTCGTTCTCTCCGCTACCCGGGAATTATTTCTTCAGACGTAAAACCAGGCGGTGGAACAACAGACTACGCAAACGCACTTTATTTTGACGCAGCGGCAAAAAAGAAAAGCATTGTTTTTGTAAACCCGCAAACAACTTTGCCTTTTATGTTTATGCCTGACGCTTTGGATTCAATAATTCAGCTTTCAGAAGCACCACAGGAAAACCTCGTTCACAGAAGTTTTAACGTTGCTGCTTTTTCCTGCACGGCACTTGAAATTGCTGAATCAGTGAAAAAATACGTTCCAAATTTTCAATTTGATTTTGTTCCCGACCACAGAGATAAAATTGCTGCTTCCTGGCCTCAATCGATTGATGATTCTGTTGCACGAAAAGAATGGAACTGGCGACACAAGTACGACCTTGACGGAATGACAAGAGGAATGCTGAAAAACCTTA
The DNA here is from genome assembly GCA_020850775.1 of bacterium. Lineage (GTDB taxonomy): Bacteria > CLD3 > CLD3 > CLD3 > CLD3 > JADZEA01. The sequence goes on along the minus strand of JADZEA010000073.1, from coordinate 5,662 downwards.
ACGTGATTTCTGGCTAAAACTTAAAAATTAAACCTTCAGGCGTGGAAAAAACCTGAAGGTTTGTAAAGTTTCTAACCAAAATTCGGGTGTTCTTTGTACCACTCAATAAATTTTTTAATTCCTTCTTCAACTGAAACTTTTGGGTAGTAGCCTAACTTTTCGGTTGAGTAATCAATGTCAGCAGAAGTTTCAGGAACGTCTCCCGGTTGAATTGGAAGGAGATTTTTTGTGGTCGTTTTGCCAAGTTCCTTTTCAATCAGTTCAACGAAGTAAAGCAACTCAACCGGGTTGTTGTTTCCGAGATTGAAGACTTCGCAAGGATGGTTTCTCTCAATTGATGCTTCAATTCCCGCGACGATGTCGGTTACGAAAGTAAAATCCCGTTTCATTTTTCCGTAGTTAAAAATGTCAATCGGTTTACCTTCCATAATTGCTTTTGCAAAAATGAACAAAGCCATGTCAGGTCTTCCCCAAGGTCCGTAAACCGTGAAAAATCTAAGCCCTGTTGTTGGCATTTTGAAAAGGTGCGAGTAAGTGTGAGCCATCAGTTCGTTAGCTTTTTTACTTGCTGCGTAAAGTGAAATCGGGTTGTCAACTCTGTCAAAAACTGAAAAAGGTGATTTTTTATTGCTTCCGTAAACGCTTGAACTTGAGGCGTAAACAAAATTTTCAACCTGGTTTCGTTTGGAAAGTTCAAGGATGTTTAAAAAGCCTTCAAGGTTTGATTTTTGGTAAGCAAAAGGATTTGTCAGTGAGTAGCGAACTCCTGCCTGAGCTGCAAGATTACAAACTTTTGTGATTTTGTGGTTTTTGAAGACTTTTTCAAGTGATGGAAAATCGCAAAGGTCGTTTTTGTAAAAGATAAAATTCGGGTAATTTTTAAGGATTTCCAAACGTGCATTTTTCAGGCTAACGTCGTAGTAATCGTTCACGACGTCGTAGCCAACAATTTCTTTACCTTCATCGAGTAGTTTTTTTGCAAGGTGAAAACCGATAAAACCTGAAGTTCCGGTGATTAGTAACATTAAAGCCCCCAAACTTTGAAACCATTTTCAGTTAATTCCCTGTGATTACAAATCCCTTTAACATCAATCAAAACAGGATTTTCTGCGGTGATTTTTTTGAAATCGCCAACAGTTAGTTTTAAGTACTGCCTGTGTGAGACTGCTAAGACAATCGCATCGTATTTTTTATTGATTTCATTGAAATTGATAGCTTCAACTCCGTAGTGTTCTTTGATTTCACTTGTGTGAGCAAAAGCGTCTGTAACGTCAATTTCAACGCCAAATTCTTTGAGTTCGTTAATGATGTCAATGACTTTTGAGTTTCGCAGGTCGCTGACGTTTTCCTTGAAAGTAATTCCCATTACAAGTACTTTTGAGTTTGTAACGACTTTGTTAGCTTTGATTAGCTGTTTTACAGTGTTTACTGCAATGTGTTTTCCCATTGAATCGTTTAACCTTCTTCCTGCTAAAATAATTTCAGGGTGGTAACCTAAAGACTGAGCCTTAAAAGTCAGGTAGTAAGGGTCAACTCCGATACAGTGTCCACCAACAAGCCCCGGAAAAAATTTTAAGAAATTCCATTTTGTTCCTGCTGCGTTCACCACTTCGTAAGTGTTAATTCCAATTTTTTCAAAAATAAGTGAAAGTTCGTTCATCAGGGCGATGTTTAAGTCTCTTTGAGTATTTTCAATGACTTTTGCAGCTTCTGCTACTTTGATTGAACTTGCCTTGTAAACTCCGGCCTGAATGACGAGTTCGTAAACTTCTGCGATGTCTTTTAGTGATTGTTCGTCCATTCCTGAAACGATTTTGACAACTTTTGTAAGTGTGTGTTCTTTGTCTCCCGGATTAATTCTTTCAGGTGAGTAGCCGATTTTAAAATCAATTCCTGCTTTTAAACCGGATTCTTTTTCAAGGATTGGCAAACAAATTTCTTCGGTTGCTCCCGGATAAACTGTTGATTCGTAAACAACGTAAGTTCCTTTTGAAAGGTTTTTACCGACAAGCTCCGAAGCAGAAATCAAAGGTGTAAAATCTGGTTGTTTGTTGTTGTCAATCGGTGTTGGCACAGCAACAACAATAAAATTTGCATCTTTCAAATCAACGGGATTGTGTGTAAAAAGGATGTCACAATCATCAAAAGCTCTGCTTTCCAGTTCGTCGGAAGGGTCAATTTTATTTTGCATCATTTTTACTCGCTTTGCACTGATGTCAAAACCGATGACAGAGATTTTTTTTGCAAACTCTAAAGCAATCGGTAAACCAACGTAACCAAGCCCAACAAGTGCCAACTTTGCTTCTTTTTGCTTTAGTCTTTCTAAAATATTTTCCAAGCGTAAACTCCTAAATTAAATTAAATTTCAAATTTCAACAAAAAATTTTCAACATTAATTGAAAATGCTTGCATCAAAGAATCAATTTTGACAATAAATCTTTTTCCTTCAAGATTTGTATCAATAATTCCTTTGTAACCTTCAAACGGACCATCTAAAATTGTAACTTTTGTTCCGGCTTCATAATTTTTAAAAGCAATTGGTTTTAAATCGAGTTTTTCGCAGGTTTGAGTTTTAATTATCATTTCAATTTCATTTTCAGGGATTTTTTCAGGACCTTTAGCAAACTGAATAAACCTTCCAACTCCATCCGTTTCAAGGATTTTAACCCTTTCACTTTTCAAGTCAGCCTTTACAAACAAGTATCCGGGGAACAAAGGTAAGGCTATTTTTTTCTTTCTGTCTTTCCACTGCCTTGTAGAATTGTAAGTAGCAAAAATGCACTCAATATTTTTTTCTAAAAGCCTTAAGTAAACTTTTGCGTCGTGTCTTGGTTTGACACAGATTGCGTACCAGTTTTTTGTCATAATTTTTTGAAGTTTAACTTCTTCCGATTCCCGAGTAAACAAAACCTAAGGTTCTCATTTTTTCAGGGTCGTAAAGATTTCTACCGTCAAAAATTATTTTTTCCTTCATTAAATTTTTCATTTCCTCAAAATCCGGCATTCTGAAAGCATTCCATTCCGTAACAATTGCAAGAGCGTTCACGTTTTCCAAGGCTTCGTAAGGGTTTTGAGCGTAATAAATTTTATCACCAAAAATTGCTTTGATGTTTGCGTTTGCTTCAGGGTCAAAAGCACGGATTTTTGCTCCTGCTTCAAGCAAAGCATTAATCAAATTAATTGAAGGAGCTTCGCGGATGTCGTCAGTGTTTGGTTTGAAAGCAAGCCCCCAAATTCCAATTGTTTTTGTAGAAATGCTTTCGCCAAAATATTTTTTGATTTTATTTCCAAGAACTTCTTTTTGTTTGTCGTTCACAAGGTCAACTGATTTTAAAATTTCAAGTTCGTAACCGTACTGATTTGCAGTGTGCCTCAAAGCGTTCACATCTTTTGGAAAACAAGAACCTCCGTAACCAACACCGGGAAAAAGGAATTTGTTGCCAATTCGCTGGTCAGAACCAATTCCCTTACGGACAGCGCTGACGTCGGCACCAACTTTTTCGCAAAGGTTGGCGATTTCGTTCATAAAAGAGATTTTTGTTGCAAGGAAAGAATTTGCTGCGTACTTCGTCATTTCGGCACTTTTTGGGTCCATCACAATAAATCTGTCGCCGCTTCTTGTAAATGCACCGTAAAGTTCTTTCATAATTTCAGTAGCTTTGGGGTCGTTTGAGCCAATCACAACTCGGTCAGGTTTCATAAAATCTTCAATCGCAACACCTTCTTTTAAAAATTCAGGATTAGAAACAACAGTAAACGGCTCGTTGGTGTATTTTTTGATTTCAGCGGTAACAAGTTCCGCAGTACCAACAGGGACAGTGCTTTTGTCAACAATGATTTTGTAACCGTTCAGATTTTCACCAATACTTTTTGCAACCTGGAAAACAAAGGTCAAATCTGCACTTCCATCTTCACGTTCAGGAGTTCCAACCGCAATGAAACAAATTAAGGAGTCTTGAACAGCACTTGCAATGTCAGTTGTAAAAGTTAGCCTTCCTTCTTTAACGTTACGTTTTACTAAATCCTCAAGCCCTAATTCATAAATTGGAATGATTCCCAAATTTAGGTTTGTAACTTTTTCAACGTTGTTATCCACACAAACCACGTCGTTACCACTTTCAGCAAAACAAGTCCCACTAACCAATCCAACGTAACCCGTTCCTATCACACAAATTTTCATTTTCTATTCCTTAAAAAATTACACAAATTTAACTTACCACAAAAGTTTTTCAATGTAAAAATATTAGTAAAAAATGTCAACACTACTTTAAAGAAATTAGAATCCAACTTCTTTTCAAAAACTTGTGCCTTTAAAAGTTAGTCTCTTTCTCTAAACTAACAATTAAAATGGGTCTCTTAAGTTTTCACCTTCGTGAGTTTGGATTTTCAAATCCTTTAACTGTGGTGAATCCAAACCAACTTTCAAAAAGTAACCTGCTCCAAACCCGTAAGGAATCCAGCGAAAACCTAACTTCCACTTGTGCAAAGTCCTTACAAAATTAAACTCGTGAGAACGAATAATTTGGTTAACAAGGTCGTAAGTCGCATCGTAAGACATTGTCCAGTTTGGAGTTAACTGAGAAGCGACACTAACAATTAACTGCGAATCCTTCGTAAATTTTCCACCTTTACGCTCGTTTCTGTTCATTCCCCAAGTTAAGTGAGAATTTAAAGTCCACGGAACCCGTAAGTTTTCAATCGCTTTGTTACGCAAAATTAAATTGCCACTTTTGTCGTGTGTTTGAGGTGAAGTTGCTGTTTCAAAACTTCTGCTCGTGTCCTGTTTCGTAAAAACATTGCTCTGATTAGAATTTTGTAACTCTCCGCCCGAAAGTAAAAATTGCAAATCAAGACTAAAATTTACAAGGTTGGCTACTTTGGAAGGCGAAGTCTCAAACAAATATTTTTTTGAATTGAAGGCGTAAAAAGTGTGTGTTGTGTTTGCAGTAGTTGTGATTTTTTGAGAAGGTTTTGCCGTAAAAACAGTTCGTAAATTTCCAAGTTTTAAACTGTCCGCCTCAAAATTGTAAGAAGAACTGAAGTTCAAATCAAACAAATCAATTTTTTTCTCTTGTTTTCTTGTGCTGTCTCCTGAAAAATATTTCATCTGAAACTTGTTCCCAAGCGAAAAATCTAACCTTCGTGTTTTGTTTGTTGAAGTTGCTCCGATTACCGAAGTCTTGTTTCCGCCAAACTTGTCAACTTTCTGAACCACTCTTCCCGAATCATTTTTTACTTCCTGAAAATAATTCCACGTTTTTTTTGAAAAATCCGGTGCGTAAGTGAAAGTAACCGAAGGGTCAACAACGTGGCGAACTTGTTCAATTTTCCAAAAACCAACCTGCCGAATTCCGTAAATTTTTGTGCTTACTGCCAAAGCAGAACTGAAAGTCTGGCGAACTTTGTTCCCTTTTTCAAAAGCAATTGCAACCGAATCGGTTCCGCTGCCTGTTTTGGTCAGTGTCCCTTTTTGGAAACGTTCCACAAAATCAGCTTTGTAACTAAAAGTCGGCGTAAGGCTAAAATAATTAAACTTTGGTGCAATTCCAATTGAGCTTGAGTAAACCAAACCTTTGTGGGTTTCGTTTTTCCAAACGTTTAAAGTTGTGTCAGAATTTTGTTCTTTGTAGCGTTCAAAAGTAAAATTATTTCCTGAAAGCCT
>JADZEA010000072.1 GCA_020850775.1 bacterium | reverse complement strand
GGATGATGAGGAAATGGAAAGCCTCTATTTTTAATTTTTTTTCAGAAATTACTAACTATTTTTTCACAAAATTACAGAATTTGTTTTTTCTGAAATTTTTAAAACTGAATTTTTAAGGCTTGACTAAGTGATTCAAGAGCGTTTTTGACTTTCATTTTCGGAGTAAACCTGAAATCTGCCTCCTGTTTGAAAATTTATTCAATTTTACACCTTACTCAATTATCCGGTTTTATGGGAGCATTGCACTGCTAAAACAGTAGTTTCAACGAACTGAAAACCTCAATTCAAAGCAATCGGCAACTTTCTACCTCTGCACACAAAAAAAAGGTAAGTCTTTTGGACTTACCTTTTTACAAAATAAAATAAATTCGTTTACTTGTCTTCTACTGTAAACTCTGCGTCTTCAATTTTTCCATCTTTTGGTTGTTCAGCAGAACCTGGGTTTGGATTGTGTTGTTGTTGCGTCGTTTGTTGGTAAATTGCTTGCGAAACTTCATTCCAAACTGTGTTTAATGATTCAGTTGCAGATTTGATTTCATCAATGTTATCGGTTTTAATCGCTTCTTTCAGCCTTCCAACCGCTGCTTCTATTTTAGCTTTGTTTGTTGAATCAATTTTATCAGCAAGGTCTCTCAACTGCTTTTCAGTCGTGTAAATCAATTGGTCAGCGTGATTTTTGGTGTCAATTGCTTCGCGTCGTTTTTTATCTTCTGCTGCGTGAACTTTTGCGTCGTTACGCATTTTTTCAATTTCTGCTTCGCTAAGACCGCTTGAAGCCTCAATCCTGATTGATTGCTCTTTTCCCGTTCCCAAATCTTTTGAAGATACTTTCAAAATTCCGTTTGCATCGATGTCAAAAGTAACTTCAATTTGTGGAACTCCTCTCGGTGCCGGCGGAATTCCATCAAGGTGAAACCTGCCCAAAGACTTGTTGTAAGTTGCCATTTCTCTTTCACCTTGCAAAACGTGAATTTCAACACTTGGCTGGCTGTCGCTTGCAGTTGAAAAAACTTCCGTTTTCTTCGTCGGAATTGTTGTGTTTGATTGAATCATTTTTGTCATCACTCCGCCGAGAGTTTCAATTCCAAGCGAAAGAGGAGTTACGTCAAGAAGCAAAACATCTTTCACGTCGCCAACCAAAACTCCACCTTGAATTGCAGCGCCAATTGCAACAACTTCATCAGGATTAACGCCTTTGTGTGGTTCTTTTCCAAAAAGTTCTTTTACAACTTGTTGTACTTTTGGCATTCTCGTAGAACCACCAACGAGAACCACTTCGTCAATTTTGGAAGCAGTAAATCCGGCGTCTTTCAGTGCTTGTCGGCAAGGCTCAAGAGTTCTTTCAATTAAATCATCAACAAGTTGTTCAAATTTTGCTCTCGTAATATTCATTACAAGGTGTTTCGGTCCTTCACTTGTAGCAGTGATAAAAGGTAAGTTGACTTCGGTTGTTGTTGTCCCTGAAAGTTCAATTTTTGCTTTTTCAGCTGCTTCTTTTAGTCTTTGAAGAGCCATCGGGTCTTTTCGCAGGTCAATTCCTTCCTGTTTTTTAAATTCATCAGCAAGGTAATCAATCAATCTTTGGTCAAAATCATCTCCGCCAAGGTGAGTGTCTCCGTTAGTGGATTTTACTTCAAAAACTCCACCGCCAATTTCAAGGATTGAGATGTCAAAAGTTCCGCCTCCAAGGTCGTAAACTGCAATTTTTTCATCGTGTTTTTTATCAAGCCCGTAAGCTAAAGCAGCGGCAGTTGGCTCGTTAATAATTCTTTTGACTTCAAGTCCTGCAATTACGCCGGCGTCTTTGGTAGCTTTTCTTTGCTCGTCGTTAAAGTAAGCAGGAACAGTGATGACAGCTTCAGTAACTTTTTCGCCAAGGTAATCTTCGGCAGTTTGTTTCATTTTTTGTAAAATAAAAGCTGAAATTTCTTGTGGTGAGTATTCTTTATCGTCAATTTTTACTTTTGCAACGTTGCTACTTCCTGAAATTACAGTGTAAGGAACTTCTTTCATTTCTCTGCCGACTTCGGAAAATTTTCTTCCCATAAATCTTTTGATTGAAAAAACTGTGTGGATTGGGTTTGTAACTGCTTGTCTTTTTGCAGCCATTCCAATTAATCTTTCGCCTTTTTTAGTAAAAGCAACTACTGAAGGAGTTGTTCTTGCACCTTCTGGATTAGGAATCACGACTGGTTCTCCGCCTTCCATCACAGAAACGCAAGAGTTAGTTGTTCCAAGGTCAATTCCAATTACTTTTCCCATTTTTTTAAGTCCTCCAAAATATTTTTAAATTCTAATTATTTTCAAAAAAAATTTCACACTGTTTTTACCAATTGTTGTGCCACTTTCAGGAAATGGCTTTTAAATGCTTTTAAAATGGGTTTATTTTTTTATTTGTCAAAGTGGCAAATTGCTTTAGGATTTTTTGGCAGAATTTTTTGGGTGGCTTTTAGTTTTGTAGTTCCGGAATGAAAATTTTGCAATAAAATTTGTGTAAAGTTCATCCAATGCTTTTGTGAAAACTTTTCCATACTTTGATTTGAAAATAAAATCAGTTGTAACAATTTGAAGTGTGTAATCAGGGTTTGGAATAACTTTAGAAATTCTCATTGGTCTAATCCTTTAATTTTGAAAAGGGATTTACCCTCAACAGCTAATTTCCAATCTGCAAGCAAATCCTCCTGATGAATTTCTATCCAAGCAACTATTTTTGTCAAGAAATTTACGGAATGTCCTAAAGGTGCAAGTTCTAAAACTCAATCCCCAAATAATTAATTGACTGTGTTTCTTGAATCGTACAAATCAAAACACTGTTGGCAAATCTGTGTCCCTTGTTCAAAATCTTCAAAATCTTTGCGAATTTTTCCCAACAAACTCTCCGGAAATTCCGAAATAAGTTTGAAAGTAGGAAAGCTACAAAGTTTACACTTTCCTTTGTGAGTTTGCTGTTTTGAACCGACAATCCAATTTTCAGTTTTTTTGGCAAAAAGACTCAATTCATCGTGATTGTGTGAGTTTCCAAAGAAAAAATAATTAAAAAACTTTTTTGCATCCGAGTCCTCCAAAGGGAAAGCCTCTTTGAAAATTAAGTAATTTTGAGCTCTTTCCTGCTCAAAAGCCCAACCTTTTGCGTAAAGTCTTCCATTAATTGTTGTGTTCCATAAAATTGTGTAACGCTGCTGAAAAAGGTAATCGTAAACATCTTTTTGTGGCTCTAACTTGTAGCCAAAATCTAAATCTAAAATGTCTGCAATGTGTAAAAATTCAAATCTTAAAAATTTCAGAAATTTTTCACCTTCGCAAAATAATTCAGGTAAAATTGAAACTAAAATTGATTGTCTTTCCTTTACGTTTACATTCAAACCTTCTTTTGAAACAAAAAGCTCAGCTGATTGTTTTTTAGGTGAAGAAGATTTGAAAAAAACTAAACGTGCAACTGAAGTTTCTAAAATCGGGAAATTCTTAAGCACTTCAAAAATTGCATTTGCAAGCCCTAAACGTTGAAACCAATTTTGATTTAACTTCACAAAATCTGACTCACGTGTTTCTTTGTCGTCAATTTCATAAATTTTATCCCGTTCTTTTCTGAATTGTTTCCCTTCAGGATTCCCTGAGATTTTTCTTAGAACTGCTTCCTCAACAAGTTGTGGCTGATATTCAATTTTCATTTTTTTGCTTTCTAAACCATTTAAGGTTTATTCTTCTTCAATTGGAACGGCACAAGTTTTTATAGCATCGTCTCCACCGCCGCAAGTAAAACAATCTTCGTCAGTTTCAAGATTAGAATTTAGTTGTAAAAATTCAGAACCTGCTTTTACGTTGTACAGTGAGCATTCAGCAAGAACAAAATCATAACAAAGTTTGCCAAGTTTCCCATAAAAACTTTTTCCACTTTCATTTTCCAAAAGTTTTGCAAGTGCCGGAACAAATTTTCCCAAATGGTCTCTCAGGAAAAATTTTTGTGCTTTAAAAATATCTTCTGCCATTTCCACTTTGTCATTTTCAATTGCGTAAGCCTCTTTTCTTGCTAAAAATGCTAAAAATTCACACTGACAACTGATGTGGTCAACTCTTTCGTGCTGGCTTCTGTTGAGTTTCAAACCAAAAGCAGTGTAAAAACCCGTTAAATCACCAAGCTCTTGTGGTTGTTGAAAAAGGCTTTCTTCACCGTAAACTGTTTCGTAAAGTGGAACTCTTGCACGTGCTGTGTGCCCAAAAAGGTCGTAGTAACAATCTTGCAAGGCTAAAAGATTTCCAAAATCAGGAGCTTGCCTGATTCCTTCAATCCTGTTTGCAAAGTCTTCGTTCAGCAAAGAAACTATTTCGTAAAGTTCTAAAAATTTTTTATTGTTAAAAATATTTTCCATTGCCTGAGTCGTTGGAAATAAAAATCCGTTTGCTAAAACTTCATAAATTGCGCTTCTGCAAAGTGCGGTTTCTATTTCATTTAAATCATTTTTCATTTTTTGTGCCTTTAATGTTTAGTTCTTCAAAAATATTTCTCATCCAGCTAAGCGAAGCCATCGCGGAAGGGAAGCCAATTGAAGTAATTGCTAAAACTCCAACCTGAAAAATCTCTTCAGGAGTTGCACCAGCTTTCAGTGCTTTTTTAACGTCTGCGTGAACTGCTCCTTCAAGCCTTCCACCAACTGATAAAGCAAGTTTAATTAATCTTGCCGTCTTAAAATCTAAAGGTCCGGAATCTAAAGATTTTTGAGTTAATTCTTCATAAACTTCTGCGATTTCGGGAAATTGTTCTTTAAACCGTGTAAAAGTTTTTGGTAATTTTTCTTCGGACATTTTTAACCTTTCTAACCTAAAGTGCCAAATGTAAAATTTTTACAACCGGCACTCAAGGGTTTTTAAGACTAAATGGAGTTAGCGTGCTTGTTTGACCTTTCGTAAACTGGCTCTTCAACTTTTGTCCTGAAAAGTTCTTTGCCATCTTTACCGTAAGCGATAACTGTGTCATCGTACATCTCAACATTTTTTCCGCGAAGTTTACCCTCGTAAACTTTTTTGCCTTTCTCAAACTTGTAGCTGAAAATAATCAGGTTTGAACGCCTGAAAAGTTGTAAAACTGCTAAAAGTTCTCTGTCCGGATAAAGGTAATTTTCAATTGCCTGGTCAACACCAGGTCCAAACATTTGTTGCAGGTATTCTTTTGGAACCCATCTTGGTGGAATGTAAAACCCGTTTGGAGAAGTTCCAAACTGTGGATAAAGTGGCAAAGCAACCTTTGCAACGTGAACTAAGTAGTAAAGTGGATTTTGCCTGTCTTCTGCCCAGGTTCCATCTTTTTGGTTCATTTTTACAAGACCTTGCATTCTGATTTGTCCGATACAGGAAGCCATACAACGTGTTTCCATTGGTTTTCCGTTAGCTTCCGGGTCAGAGCCTTCAACTCTCGGATAGCAAGCGATACATTTTTCGGAAATCCTTGTGTTTCCGCGGTACATTGATTTTTTGTAAGGGCAAGCCTCAACGCATTTTCTGTATCCGCGGCATTCTTCCTGATTTATCAAAACGATACCATCTTCAGGTCGTTTGTAAATTGCTTTTCTCGGGCAAGCAGCAAGACAAGCCGGGTAAGTGCAATGATTACAAATTCTTGCAAGGTAGTAAAACCATGTTTTGTGGATAGGAAGTTCAGTTCCTTCCTTGTCGAACTCATACTTTTTACCTCTTTCACCTTTTGGATTGTCTTCATAAATATTTGGTGAATTCCACTCGTGGTCTTCCGGTAAATAACCTAAAACTCTTGAACCATCAGGAGTCAGGCTTTTTTTAGCAGCCTCAAAAATTGTTTGTCCTTCAAACTTTGGTTGTCCGTTTGTTGCATCCCAAACTTGTCCGCCTGGATTTGCTTTTTCAAGAAGGTTTAGAACTTTTACGTCCCAATTTTGAGGATAACCGCCATAAGGTTTTGACTCAACGTTTGCCCACCACATGTGTTCCTGACCTTTGTTAAAGGTCCAGGTTGACTTGCAAGCCATCGTACAAGTTTGGCATCCAAGGCAACGATTTATGTTAAAAACAAAGGCAAATTGTCTTTCAGGATACGCACCTTCGTAAGGGTATTCCATTTTACGACCAAGTTGCCAATTAAAAACTTCTGACATTTTAAAAATCTCCTTAAAATTCTTTTTAATTTCTGTTCCAAATTGCCGAACACTCATCAATGATTGTTGAAATTTTCTCTTCACCTAATTCATTGTAAGCCTTGTAAGCACTCGCATAAAAAGGTAACTTAAAAATAAACATTAACTTTTCTTTACTAAAACCAAGCCTTGTAAATTCTTCTGCAAATACGTAAGCCATTTCTTCAGTTGTTTCAGGATTTCCGTCAAGTTCAACACCAATAATTTCGTTTGGGTCATCAAAATCTGGTTCACCGTAAGGCATAAAATTTTCCTTTCTTTTTAAAACCTGAGCATCAAAAAAACCTGATGCTCAAGTCTTTTTAGCTTATTTTCGTATCTTAACTAAGTTACCAACCAAGTATTCCTGCATAAACGCATTTTCGTTATCAGGTGTGTAACCTGTCGTAGCAATTTCCCAAACACCTTTTCCACCCATTCCGCCATCTTCAGCTTTTGTAACACGAACTAAAGTTTCTTTTGGAACTGTGTTTACAGCGTGGTTATCCGCTTCACCACCAAAAATAAAACTCATGTACGCTTTTGCTTTATGGAAAAGTGTATCTGTTTGGTGCATTGGCATGTGCCAGTTTCTTGTCAGCGATTGTTGCGAACCGTAACGCAAGTTTGCCTGGTAACCAGTGTTTGCTGATAAAGCTCTTCCGTCAGGTCTTGATTCGTGAGCTCGCACACTCTTTTCAGTTGCGATAAAAGGTGCGTGCTTCATCATCACGGTGTTGTAAGGATAAGCGTGATTGTATTTTACTCTTAGCATACAACGTGAAACGCGATAGAAAAACTCATCCGGTTTTGCTCCGATGTAAGGTCTGTCAGCAGGATTCGCATCAACGTAAACGTAATCACCGTCATTAATTCCCAAGTCTCTCGCAGTTTGTGGATTTAGGTGAAGTTGATGCTCTCCAACACAAGGAGAACGTTTGTCAAGTCTGTAAGGGTCGCCAAAGTTTGAGTCATAAAGCATGTGCCAATCCACGTTTGACCAGCCGCTGTGAACTCTGTGTCTCGTTTTTGGTGTCAGACAGTAAAACTGAAAACCTTTTTCCCACAGGAAGTTGGTCGTTTTTTTAACGTCTTTCCAAGGCATCTTAATGTTTCGTATTGTTCTTTCATCCCAATGTTCCGCTTTTGGCGAAATCCCGTAATCTTCAGGTCTGATTAAAGGGTTTGAACTAACAATTACGTTTGGCAAGTAAGGAGTTGCTTCCGGTCCTTCTCTGTGAACAATAAAGTTTTCTCCGTATTCAATCGCTTCCGAAACATCCGTGTAAGCGTGCATTCTTCCCGTGTCTGTGTGGAAAGGCTCGCTGTCTTTGATTTGTTCAAAAAATGGAATTCTTGGATAAGTTCTGAAATTCAACAATGCACCACCGGAAGGTCCATACTTTCCTGCCATAATATCTTCAAGTTTGTAACCTGCTGTTGTTGTTGAAGTATCAAGAAGTCTTTGAATGTAAACACCACGTTTTCCTTCATACTCAAACTTAAAGTAATCGGTAAAACGTTTGTCATTTGTTATTTTTCCTAAAGATTTTGCGATTCCGGCGATGATTGCAAGGTCATCTTTGCTATCAAAAACAGGAGGAATTCCACCCTTCCAAATTTGCAAAAATGGATTTGAACAGCTTGCCGTGATTTCAAGGTCTTCAAACTCAAGCCACGAATTTGCAGGCAAAGCAATGTCTGAATACTCAATTGAAGCCGTCATTTGGATGTCCATTGAAACAATCATTTCAATGTTTGGGTTCACGTTTTTAATCATCTCGTAAGCCCATTTTGCATTGTTAATCAGGTTTACGTTGTTAAACATCAGCGCCTTTGTCGGTGTTGGCATGTGAGTTTTTCCCGTAAAGTTTTTGCGTCCGAATTTTGGTGTCTCTACAATCAATGCCTTGTCGCCGTGATTCCAGTAAGCCGGTTCTTCATCTTTTGTGTAAGCCTTTGCATGAATTTCTTTTCCGTGTGCTTTTTCATCAAGGTTTGGTTCAAATGGGTCTTCAGCAACCCAACCTTTAAATCCGTAACCTGTTTCTTTTGAGCCTTGAAACAAAGCTGCCTTGTAGTTTCCTGCCCAAGTATGGCTACCTGTACCAGGTTTTCCAATGTTTCCTGTCAGCATTAAAGGTAAGTAAGAAGCACGGTTCATTTCTGTTGCGTGGAACCAGTGATTAATTCCTTCGCCCTGATGAATTGAAACTGCTCCGCCGTAAGTTGTTGTGTCCCAGATGTCTTTTGCAAGTTGTGTTATCATTTCTTTTGGAACTTGTGTGATGTCGTGAGTTACCTCAAGGTCGTAATCTTTCAGGTGAACTTGGTACAAATCCCACAAAGTTGCGACTTCAACCTCTTTACCGTCAGTTAACTTAACTTTTTTAGAATAACTTAAAGCAGGATTAATGCCTTTTTTGGTTAGTGTGTCGCCGACGTCGTCGCGTGTCAGAGCAACAAGTTTGTTAGCCTTTTCGTCCCAGGCAACAAAATCACCAAGTTTTTTGTGTTGCTCTTCTGTAAAACCTTGCACTGTGTAAGAAGGTCCGCTTTTTGAAAGTGTTGTTGCATAATTTGGAAAAACTTCTTCAGCACGAAGCCTTTTTAAGTTGTCTTTTCTGACGAGAAGCGGAAAATCAGTAAATTTTTTAACGAAGTCTTCCTTGAACCACTTGTTGTCAATCATAATTTTTGTAATTCCGAGCCAAAGTGCTGCGTCAGTTGCAGGACGAATTGGCATCCAGTAATCAGCTTTTGTTGAAGGCGGACCGTACTCAGGAGCGATAACAACGATTTTTGCTCCTCTTTCCATACATTCAATAAACCAGTGTGAATCTGTAAGTTTATTTTCAACAAGGTTTTTTCCGTCCATAATTATCAGCTTTGAGAAACGCAAATCGTTAAAATCACAATCAGAAGCCTGAAGTCCGTGAACCCAGGGATGTCCTGGTGCCTGGTCTCCGTGCCAGGTGTAGTTTGAGAAGTTTCTTCCTGCTTTAGCATCTTTTTTGTCAACTCCTCTGACGTGAGTATCAAGAATTGCCAAAGAATTGTTCAAACGATACATTCCATACTTTCCAATCACTCCAAGCAATCCCATTCCACCACGAATTTTTACGCAGCGGGTTCCCGCACCTTCGGTAGCTTCAACCATTTCAGGTTGGTAACCTTGAGCAAGCAAAAGTTTTTTCCCTTTTTCGCCGCTGTAACGTGTAGTGATTGCCCTCAGAGCTTTTGCAATGTTGTCGAAAGCATCTTCCCAGGAAATTTGGATAAATTCATCGTCGCCACGGCTGCTAAACTTAAATTTTGCTTTGTTTTCAGGTGTAAGTTCAGGGAAACCTGCGTCTGCCCAAGCCTTCCAGCCTTTACGAACGATTGGATGTTTTAATCTGTAAGGTCCGTAAAGAACTCTGTGAAAAGTGTAACCTTTTGCACACTGTCTTGGGTTCCAATTGTTTGTTGCGTGGTTTCCGTAAAGGTCTGCATATTTTTGGTAGTCGTAAGTTGCACCTAAACGGGTAACGATTCCGTTTCTGGTGTAAGCACGAACTCTGCAAGCGTGAGTGTCATTTGGAGAGCAAACCCAATCAAAAAATTTATCGTACTTGTACTGGTCACGGTAAATTTTTTCCCAATCACGGCTAATTGCTCCTGAAAGCGGATTTTCATTTGGTTCGGCAACTGCCAAAAGATTTAGAGGCAAAGCTAAACCAACGACTCCAACTCCCGTTCCAACTCCAAACCAACGTAAAAACTCACGTCTGTTAATGCCATTTTTATTTTCCATCGTTTTTATCCTTCTAAAAAATTTTATTTTTCAATTACAAGATCTTGCCAGATTGTAACGGATTTTTTACCATTTCTATCTCCTGCACTTCCGTTCCAGACAGCAAAAGCCACAGAATTTGTTTCACCAACTTTAAATTCAACTGAGCCTTGTGAAGCGGATTTTAATTGTCTTTTAAAAACAACTCTGTAAGTTCCAACGTCATAAACTCCTTTTGTTTGGACAGTTTGGTCGGGTTTTGGGAATGCTTTCAGCGTTCCGAAACCTTGTGCTTTGAGGTTCTCACTTGAAGACCTGCGAGTTGGGTCAGAAACAATGTTTCCTGCTCCCCAACCAGTAATAAAAGTTGGGTCAGACTGCATTGTTAAAGCATTTCTTGTAGGTTGTTCAACAGAAGGACTTGTAAGGTTTGGATAAGAATCTATTCCAATGTTTGGATAAACTTTGTCGATGTCCTGGTAAACAGGTTGTAAATCGGCTTCACGTTCAGATTTCCACATCCAAATGTTTACAAACTTACCGACTTCGCCCATTGCAAAAAATGGTGGTTCTTTTTCACCTGAAAGTTCAAGTGCAGCCGCATCGCGAAAATCTTGTGGTCTGATTGCAGTTGCGTCGTGAGTATCATCTGCCCAAACCAAGAGGAAGGAAATTTCTTTTCCGTCGTGAACTGCTCTGACGGTCAGGATTTCCGGTCTGTCCGTTCTCCACCAGAGAGGCATTAAGTGTAAATTTACAGGAGCAGCATTTTTCCAGGTTCCGGCATCCGGATGGTCAGGAAGTTGGCTTACTTTTGTAGCAACGATTGTAAACTTTTTCATTTCAACTTTTTCGCGTTGTTCATCACTTGAAAGCGACATCACAAAATGAGTTAAATGCCAGGCATCGTCTCCGTAAGCCCAGGCACTTGCCGGCATCGGAGAACCTGGCAAACCAGCGATGATTCTTCTGTAAACTTCTTTAGAATCCGGGTTTCCTTTAAAAATTCCCTGTGTTAAATCACGCGGACGGATTGGAAAACCTTTGCTGTCAAATTGTTCCTGCACATTTTCACCTTTAGCATTTTGTCCGTGGCAGGAAGCACAACCACTGATGAAAAGTTCTTTTCCGCGGGCTAAGGATTTTTCGTCGTTAGCTGGTTCAGCCGGAACTTTTACAACTCCTGTTTGGTCATTAACATCGCTTTCTGTTGTTTCGACATTAATGGGTTCAGTTGCTAATGATTTCACGTAATGAACCAAAGCCCAACGCGTGTCTTCCGGAAGGTGTGCCCACGAAGGCATTGAAGAGCCGGGAATTCCACGGGAAATCGTGTAGAACAAGTCTGTATCCGTAGGAATTCCTTCCCACGTAGAAACTAAACGATAAGAATCGCTTACAAAATCTCTCGGTTTCGGATAAAGCAGGTAAGCTGCTTCTCCGTTTCCTTTTCCGTCAACTCCGTGGCAAGCCGAACATTGTTTTAAGTAAGTTGTCTTACCTAAAGCCATAAGTTCAGGAGTTGATTTTAATTGCTTGCCTGGTTTTAATGAGTAAGGTTGAGTAACTCCTTCTGAGATTTTTAATACAGAAAAGACTACTCCAAACCCTCCGAGCAAGAGAAAAACAGATTTTCTAAAAGGTATTGGCATAAAACCTCCTTAATTTTTTTAACACTTAACTTAAGAATTAAGTTTATGGATTAACTTTAACTTAATATCAATATCTTTGCCTAAATCTTCTATACTTTTATTACTAAGTAACTGAATTATTGAGCATTTAGCTGCTTTCCATTCAAGATGAATCGGGCAAGGTTCGTTATCGCTGCAGCCTGGAAAGCCTAAAACACAATTCTCAAAAAATGCTGTACCATCAATTGCTTCAATAACTTCTAAAGGAGTAATTTCATCAGCAGGTTTACCAAGTGAAAACCCACCTGATTTCCCTTTGTGAGAAATAATCAAAGCTGTTTTTGTGAGTTGTTGGAGGATTTTACCAAGAAAAGCATTTGGAATTTTTAGTGCTTCAGAAATGTCTTTTTGCAAGACAAAAGTCCCTGAAGGCAATGAAGCAAGATAAATTAAGGCTTGAAGCCCGTATTCACAACTTCTACTAAAAATTAATGACATTGTTTTCCTCTTAAAGATATTCAGACCTTTTAGTCTGTTACCATCTTAAAATATTTTTTTTTCCTTGTCAACAGCTTTTTTTTAAAAAAAATTGCCCGATGTTTTTAAGTACTGAATTTTTAGCTTCGTTTTTAAAAACTGTTTTTTTTAGCTTAAGAAACACTATCACTTTTAATGAGAGTTTGGTTAGAAAAACTAAATTTTTATTTTTGTTTTGACGAAATAAACTAAAAAAATAAAAACTTTACTTTGAACAGTTTGGTCTTTTACCTGCAACCTTTGCTTGCTGAAAAAAAGTTGTTGCGTTTGGCATTCCCTTTTGCAAATCCTTAATTCGTGTTGTGTTTGAAGGATGCGTTGAAAGAAATTCCGGCGGAGCATTTCCACCTGACGCTTTTTGCATATTTTCCCAAAGTGTTACACTTTCTTGCGGATTAAAACCTGCTTTTGCCATTAAATCAAGCCCGATTTTATCCGATTCCGATTCTTGTGTTCTGCTGTGAGGAAGCAAAACTCCGTACTGTGCGCCAATTCCCAAAGCACCAAGTAAAAGTGAACGGGTTTTTGGGTCCTTGTTACTCGTCAAAGCGTCAAGCAAACTTAAACCTGTTTGAGCTACAAACTGCTCCGAAACCCTCTCGTTTCCGTGTTTTGCGATAACGTGTCCAACTTCGTGTCCGATAACTGCTGCAAGTTGTTCGGGAGTTTTTGCAACTTTCAAAAGCCCTGTGTAAACTCCAATTTTTCCGCCAGGAAGTGCAAAAGCATTAACAGTTCCGTCTTCCTTGAAAACTACAACTTCCCACTTGCTGCCCTTTAACTTTCCTTCAAGTGCGTTTGTGATTGAGTTTGCAACACAGTTCACGTAAGCATTAATCTTAACGTCTTTTTCAATTGGAACAGTCTTTTTCATCTCGTCGAAAGCAGCAACTCCCATCTGATTGATTTCTCCGTCCGGTAAAAAAATCAGTTGCCTGCGTCCCAAAGGCGATTTTGAGCATGAAATTAAAAAGATTACCAATAAAATTACTGACGATTTTCCAAACATAAAAACTCCTTTTGTTTGATTTTAATTTATTTTAAAATATTTTTTGTAAACTGGTTTCCGGTAAAAAAACTGAACGTACAACAGTGGAAAAAGCAAACAATCCAAAATCACGGAAGAAGTTTTAAAATTAATTTCATCTACAATTGTTGCTTCGTTTCCACGTTTCAAAATTCTGTGTTTGTGCCTCCAAAAAATAAATGGAAAATTTTCCCCCTCATCAATAAAAAAAATTTCGGCTTCTGTCTCCATTTTTTCAACAATCAAAGCAATCCATTTTTGGATAAAAAATATTTTCAGGTGAACTTCACAACCCTTTTCACAACCGTCAAACCGGATTAATTTTACAGGCACAAAAGGTGGGTTCAGTGCAAGGAAAAGTTCTCTGTCAAACTTGCTGAAAACTGCTTTGTAATTTTGGTTCACTTTTGTTGAAATTCGGATTTGCATAAAACTTATTTCTGCCTTAACTTTTTCCAAACTTAATTTAACAGTAAAGTTATGGATTTTGTAATTGAAATTGAAAATTTAATCTCACAGTACGGTGAAAAAAGGGTTTTAGACGGAATCACCTTAAAAATTCCCAAAGGTAAAGTTTCTGTAATCCTTGGAGGAAGCGGCTGCGGAAAATCAACCCTGCTAAAAAATATCATTGGCTTGATTAATCCTTTTTCCGGTAAAATCACAATGCTTGGAAAAATAATCAGTGAACTTGATGAAAATGAAAAAAACGAATTACTGAAAAATGT